>NZ_CAJNKE010000233.1 GCF_905232215.1 Burkholderia sp. LMG 13014 | reverse complement strand
GCCAGCTTGGCCGGCGTGAAGCGCTGCTCGCGCAACGCGTGGGCCGGCTCGACGTCCGGCAGCCGGGCTGCGCGGGCGGTCGTCGGGTTCAAGAGCGCACTGCGCGGCATGGGAGAGTCCTGCGTCCGAATCGATATCGTTTACGGCACGCAATTCTGCTCGGGATCGGTCCCATGCGCTACAGGGTTCACCCTGATACGCGCACCGGCGCCACCCGGCGTGGCCGGTCCCGACCGTCGCCAACCGGCTTCCGCCGGCCTCAACCCGCTTCAACCCGCTTCAACCCGCTTCAACCCGCTTCAACCGGCCTGGAACACGCCGGCCTGCCATGCGAACGGCTTCGCGAGCCGGTTCCACGTGTTGATCTGCGCGACGATCAGCGTGAGCGTGGCCAGTTCGTCTCGATCGAAATGCGCACGCGTCGCGTCGACGAGTTCGTCGCCGATCGCGTGCTCGCTGATCAGCGTCAGCGCTTCCGCCCAGCGCAGCGCGGCCCGTTCTTTCGGGGTGTAGAGATCGGGCGTTTCGTGCCATACGGGCAGCAGGTGGTAGCGCAGCGGATCTTCGCCCGCGTGGATGCCTTCCTTGATGTGGCGGTCGAGACAGTAGGCGCAGCCATTGAGCTGCGACACGCGTGCGCGCACCAGTTCCACCAGCTTGAAATCGTGGCCGGTGTTGTTCGCGTATTCCTCGACGTTGAGCACGACGTCGAGCAGCCGGGCGGGGAGTTGTCCAAACGAGATGCGTTCTGGCATGGCGACTGACCTTTGAAAGCGTTGTTGTATGTCGTGTTCCGGTTTGGTGCGCTGCCGAGAGCGGCGTCATATGAAAAGTAATCCTGATTATCTGGCGACGGGAGCGACCGGCAAGAAAAGGCACGATGCACGCATGACCCGTGGTGCGGATGCTGCGGCTCCGTGGGGGGCGGCGCGCGGCACGCTCGGCCGTGGCGAACCGGAAGCGAAGCGATCGTATCAGGTGCGACCGGCGACCGGAATCGCCGGATCCCGTATGTCGTTCATGCCGTGTGGGCGATAGTCGATGCGCGCAAGCGATCAGCCCCGACCGTCCGGATGCGTGCGCAGAATCGCATCGGCGAACTCGACGAACCCGCTGCCGCCCGGGTCTTGCGTGATCCATCGCGGCAACGCAGGCAATTGCTGCAGATACTCGACCACGGTGCTCATGCCGGCCGTGTGCGTGAAGTAGCCGAACATCGGCGCGTCGTTGGTGGAATCGCCGGAATATGCCACGCAATCGCGTGCCGAGCCGGCGTCGGCGCCGAACGTGTCCGACAGCACGCGCAGCGACATCGACAGCTTGTCGTACCCGCCGACCCATCCGATGATCCACAGGTTGTTGATGGTCGCGTCCGCGCCGGCCTTGATCAGTGCATCGCGTATCCGGTCGTCCTGGTCGGTGCCGGTGCGCGCATACGCGAGCGACGTCAGCCTGAAGTCCTGGTCGTCCGCGTGGCGGGCGGCGGGTACGGCCGTCTCGACCTGCCGCGCGATGCGCCTGAGCGTGTCGCGCGCGCCGGCGAGCGCATCGTCCGCATGCCAGTAACGGCGTTCGACGCCGTGCCCGTCCGCGCTGCGCCGGATGAAGAGCCCGCCGTTCTCCGCGATCACGCCGTCGACCGGCCACATGCGCGCCATCTGGTCGCACCAGCCCGCCGGCGCGGCGGTCACCGGGATCACGCGGATGCCGCTCGCCTGCAGGCGTTCGAGCGCCGCATAGGTGCGGGCGGCCAGGCGGCCTCGATGGGTCAGGGTCTCGTCCATGTCGGTCAGCAGGAAGCGGACGGACGAGAAGGTGTCGGCGGGGGCCAGGGCAAGCGGCTGCATGGTCTCGACAGCGGAATGACGATCGTCGATTATGAAGAAGGGCGCGAGGCCGTGCCACGCCGCTTGCTGCTTAGCAATTCACACCGGGGAATAAGCGACTGCCGGCGTCGCAGGCGAAGTTGTCTGGACAAGTGCGAACCCCCGCGTGTCCGTTTCGATCATCTTTTCGGCCGCCCGGATCATTTTCAAAGCACGCCGCGCGGGCGATAGTCGCCGGTCAGGCGATGGTCCGCGCTTCTCCGGCGTGCAGGCCGTCGCGCGAACGGCGCGCGGCTGGCGCGCCGTCCCCCGTGGAGTGAGACATGACGAAGAGACACTGGACCGGGTCGTATGGCTCGATCCCCGCCGAGATCGATCCCGATCGCTTTCCTTCCGTAAGCGCGCTGCTGGACAACGCGATGCGCCAGTTCGCCGATCTCCCGGCGTTCCACTCGTATGGCCGCACGCTCACCTATGCGGACGTCGATCGCCTGTCGACCGCGCTGGCCGCCTATCTGCAGCAGGTCGTGGGCGTCCGCAAGGGCGATCGCGTAGCGGTGATGCTGCCGAACGTGCTCGCGTTCCCGGTCGCGTTCATCGCCGTCGCGAAGATCGGCGCGATCCAGGTCAACGTGAACCCGCTCTACACGGCGCGCGAGCTCGAGCATCAGCTCAACGACGCGGGCGTCGAGGTCGCCGTGGTGTGCGGCGGATCGATGGGCACGTTCGCCGAGGTGGTCGGCGGCACGCGCGTGCGCACCGTGCTGAGCGTCGGGCGCGGCGATCTCGGCGTCGTCGATGCGCCGGCCGGTACCTGCGATGCGCTGCCGCCCGGTTCGGTCCCGCTCGCGGACGCCATTGCTGCCGGGGAATCGCTCGCGTTCGAACCGGTCGCGCTCGGCGGCGCGGATCTGCTGCTGCTGCAGTACACGGGCGGCACGACCGGCCTGTCGAAGGGCGCCGCGCTGTCGCACCGCAACCTCGTCGCGAACATCGAGCAGTTCGGCGCGATCGTGCCGGCCGCGCGCGAGCCGGGCGAGGAGGTCGTCGTCACGGCGATCCCGCTGTATCACATCTTCGCGCTGACGGTGAACTTCCTGTCCTACTTCGCGATCGGCGCGCAGAACTGGCTGGTCGCGAACCCGCGCGACATGGACGGCTTCATCGACGTGCTGAAGACCGCGCGGCCGACGGTGTTCGTCGGCGTGAACACGCTGTACGCGGGGCTCGCCGGCCATCCGCGCCTGACGGAGGTCGACTGGTCGCGGCTGAAGCTGTCGGCCGGCGGCGGCGCGGCCGTGATCGACGTGATCTCGTCGCGCTGGAAGGCGGTGACGGGCAACTTCATCCGCGAGGGCTACGGGCTGTCGGAAACGTCGCCGGTCGTGTCGTTCAACCCGCAGTCGATCGACTCGTTCACGGGCACCACGGGCCTGCCGCTGCCGTCGACCGACGTGAAGCTGCTCGACGACCAGGACAACGAGGTGGCGATCGGCGGCGCGGGCGAGATCTGCGTGAAGGGGCCGCAGGTGATGGGCGGCTACTGGCAGAAACCGGACGCGAATGCGGCCGCGTTCACGGCCGACGGCTACTTCCGCACCGGCGACGTCGGCGTGTTCGACGAAGCCGGTTTCCTGCGGATCGTCGACCGCAAGAAGGACATGATCATCGTGTCGGGCTTCAACGTGTACCCGAACGAAGTGGAAGCCGTCGCCACCGCGGTGCCGGGCGTCGCCGAGTGCGCGTGCATCGGCGTGCCGGACGCGCGCACGGGCGAGGCCGTCAAGCTGTTCGTGGTGCTGGCGGAGGACGCGTATGTGACGGAGGAGCAGCTCGTCGCGCATTGCCGCGCGAGCCTCGCGGCCTACAAGGTGCCGAAGCTCATTCGCTTCGTCGACCGGCTGCCGAAGTCGACCGTCGGCAAGATCCTGCGCCGGGAACTCAGCCGCACCGACTGATGGCGTCGGCGCGCCACGCAGGGCCCGGCGCGCCGAGGGCCCGGAAGGCTCCGCGCGGGCCGCTCAAGTACAATGCGAGCGGTTCGATCGACGGGGACGCGATGACCGGTTCAGATTCACTTTCCGCCCAGCCCGGGCTCGCGCCCGGGCGGGCACTGCCGTCGCCGAGCGCGACGGTGCCGATCTCGCTCGTCAACGGCTTCCTCGCGAGCGCGGGCGTGCAGCGCGACGTGGTCGAGCGCTACCTGCGCGGGGCCGGCATCCCGATCGAGCTGCTCGGCGAACCGCATGCGCGCGTGACGGAGGAGCAGTTCTCGACGCTGTACCGCACGCTCGCGATCGACCTCGACGACGAGATGCCCGGCATCTTCTCGCGCCCGCTGCGCGGCGGCACGCTGAAGTACCTGTGCCTGAGCCTGCTCGATGCGCGCAACCTCGAAACGGCGCTGCATCGTTTCGGGCAATTCTTCCATATCCTGCTCGACGATTTTTTCCTCGAATCGAAGCGCGACGGTCTCGTCGCGCAGGCGGTGCTGCGTCCGAACGACGCCATCGGCCCGATCGGCGCGCTCGGCCAGGAGTTGATGCTCAAGCTCGTGCACGGCGTGTGCTCCTGGCTGATCGGGCAGAAGATCCCGCTGCTGCAGATCGAGTTCGCGTGCCCGCGGCCGCGCCATGCGGTCGATCACCTGTATTTCTTCACCGGCGCCGTGCAGTTCGACTGCGAGCGCACGCTGATGCGCTTCAGCGCGGACTACCTCGACGCGCCGATCCGGCAGAGCAAGCGCAACCTGCGCAAGTTCCTCGCGCGCGCACCCGGCGACTGGATCTTCGAATCGTTCAGCGAACAGCTCGTGTGCCATCGCGTGCGGCAGTACCTGTCGGAAGCGTTGCCCGACCTGCCGGTGATCGACCACGCGGCCGAGCACCTGCATTGCTCGGTGCGCACGCTGAGTCGCCACCTGGCCGCCGAAGGAACGACGTTCCAGGTGCTCAAGGACGAACTGCGGCGCGACATCGCGATCCAGCGGCTGACCGATACGCCCGACACGATCGCGGCGATCGGCGCCGACATCGGTTTCGACGATCCGAGCGCGTTCCATCGCGCGTTCCGGCACTGGACGGGGAGCACGCCGGGTACTTACCGGCGGCGGGCATAACGCGCTGCGCGTCGCTTAAAGGTAGCCGGTTCCCATAACCGGATACCTTCACGCGCTCCCATGGACGGCTCCCCTTGGCGTGACGGTTTACGAATCGGCGGGGCAGGCGGGGCGCCCGTTGCCGAAGCTGCGCACCGTGCTCGCGATCCGGGCGGCGAACTGCTCGATCATCCGCTGTTGCACACGCACCATGTCGGCATAGCTTCCAGGGGCGGCCTCGTTGAGCCGCGTGCTGCACGAAATGCGCGTACCTGGCGCGTCCTGCTGCACGCCGACGACCCAGTCGGCTTCGAACTGGGCCATGCGGCCCGGCCACGCGTCGAAGCGGCGCACCTGCGTGCGGATGCTCATGACGGTCTGGTTCGACGGACGCGGCAGGCCGGTGACGTTGCGCGCGCCCAGTTGCTCGACGAGCGTCGACGAAAGCGCCGCGCGCAGCTCGTCGCCGAGCGGTGCGACCCAGCGTTCGTTGTCGAGTATCACCGCGGTGCCCGTCCCGCTGCGCACGACCATCTGCTGCTGGTCGAGCTGGGCGGGGATGCCGACCGGCAACACGTTGATCGCCAGCGGCGCGTCGGTGTGCGCGGCGGGTGCCGTTGTCGCGGTCGGCGCGGTCGCGGCCGGCGAGACGAGCGTGTAGTAATGCACCGGGTTCGACGCGCAGGCGGTCAGCGCGATGACGGCGCCGGCGCCCAGGGCGATCGTTCTGGCGCGAATCGGGAAGCTCATGGTTGTCGGGGCTCCTGCTGGACAGGCGGGGTTGACGGGGCGACAGGCGCGATCGGCGCGTGATCGGCCCCGGTTCCCCGGAGCAGCGATTCGGGACGGCGGCCCAGCATGTCGGTGAGCGTGCGCAACGAGCGCGCGGTACGCTGGACTTCGGTCAGCGTGTTCGCCAGGTTTTCCTGAAGCGGGCCGTCGTCGGCGATGCCCTGGCGCAATGCGCCGAACGTCTGGTTCGCCTGGTCGAGCGCGCGCGTCGTCGACGGCAGCAGCTGGCCGTTGACCTGCCTGAGCGTCGCGTCCAGGTTCGTCAGGCTCGAATCGACGTGCTTGCCGATCGAATCCAGCGGCATCTTGTTGATCTTGTCGACGATGTCGGCGACCTGCTCCGGCAGCTTGTCGAACGTACTCGCAACGGTGGGCAAGGTCAGCGGGGTCGCATTCGCATCGAACGGCACCTTCGGCGCGTTCTTCACGAAGTCGAACGAGATATAGAGCTGCTCCGTCAGCAGGTTGCCGGTACGCGCCTGCGCACGGAGCCCGTGCTCGACCAGGCCCGCGAGAAACTGGGCCACGCGCGGATTGCCGTTGCCTTCGGTCTTCTGCAGTTTCTCGATGACGGGACCGAGCCGATACGGATAGACCTTCACCATCACGATGGACTGGAAGCGCCGGGTCGCACGGTCGAAGTCGAGCTGGGTCGATACCACCTTGCCCATGTTGATGCCGGAGAATTCCACCGGCGCCCCGACTGCGAGCCCGCGCAACGGCTGCTCGAAACGGAGTCGAATGAGTTGGGATGGCCCGTCCGGCGCAGCCATCGCGGAAGCTTCGTTGTCGGCGAGCGCAAACACGTTGCCGGCAGGGGCGGCGGTCGCGCTGCTGTCTTCCGGTGTCGCGAACGCGATGCCGCCGCCCACGATCGTCGCGACCGACTGAGTCTTCAGCTTCAGGCCGTTCGCGTCCAGCGACAGATCCATGCCGCTCGCGTTCCAGAAGCGCGTGTCGGTCGTCACCAGCCGATCGTACGGCGCATCGATGAACACCTGCAGGTTCATGTCGCGGCGCTGCATGTCGAGCTTGTATGACGCGACGTGGCCCACCATCAGATGGCGGTAATAGACCGGCGAGCCGATATCGAGCGAACCGAGATCGGTGGCCCGCAACGCGAAACTCGTTCCCGGCATGCCGTTGATGACGGTAGGCGGCGTCTCGAGCCCGGTGAAGGCTTTGCGCGAATGCTGCGAGCGGCCCGTGTCCATGCCGATGTACGCACCGGAGAACAGCGTGTCGATACCCGATACGCCGCTCATGCCGACGCGGGGGCGCACGACCCAGAACCGCGTGTCGTCGTGAATCAGGTTGCGCGCATTCTTCACGAACGACACCGTCGCGACGACGTGCGAACTGTCGTCGCTCAGCGAGATGGCGGTCACGGTGCCGATCACGACGTCCTTGTACTTGACGGGCGTCTTGCCGGCTTCGAGGCCTTGCGCGGTGTTGAACGTGATCGTGATTTCCGGTCCGACGGACAACCACGCGTGGATCACCATCGACAGGCCGATCAGCGCCGCGACGAGCGGCACGAGCCAGACGAGCGAAAGCCGCAGGCGATTGCGTGTCACGGGCGGGTCATGGGGTTCGAGGCCTTGCGGGCCGGATGCAGGATTCATGCTTCTTCGGCGTCCCAAATGAGGCGTGGGTCAAAACTCATCGCAGACAGCATCGTGAGAATGACGACCATGCCGAAAAACAAAATGCCGGCGCGCGGCTCGATCTCGGACAGCGGACCGAACTTCACCAGCGCACAGATGATTGCGACGACCAGCACGTCCAGCATCGACCAGTAGCCGACGAGTTCGACCGCGCGATACAGCACGGCCCGCTCGCGCATGGCCGCGACGCTGCGCCGGCCTGTCGTGACGAGCAACGTGCCAAGCGCGAGGAACTTCGTGCACGGCACGACGACACTCGCGATGAAGATCACTGACGCAATGCCGTACGAGCCGGCTTTCCAGAACACCACGACGCCGCTGAGGATCGTCGATTCGCTGTGGCTGCCGAGCAGCGTGGTGCGCATCACCGGCAACAGGTTGGCCGGGAGGTAGAAGATCAGGCTGGCGATCAGGAACGCCCAGGCGCGTACGAGGCTGTCGGAACGACGCGCGTGCAGCGCAGCGCCGCACCGCGGGCAGCGTTCCGCTTCGGCGGCATGCGGGTGCGCATCCTGCGCGTCGGACGCGCGCGTGCGGCAGACGAGGCCGCAGGCATGGCACCCGACCATGCCCAACTGACTGGCGCGAACGGGCAGGCTCATGGGCGGCCTTCGGCGGGTTTCACCGGCACGACCCAGTCCCATAGCTGGCGCGTTTCGTGGCCCGCGATCAGCGGGATCAGCACCATCAGCACGGCCGTGGCCCACAAGCCGGCGCCGGGAATGATCTGCATGATGCTGGACAGCTTGATGATGGCGATGAGGATGCCGAGCAGTCCAACCTCGATCATGCTCCAGGGACGCAACGCGACGAGCAAGCGCATCAGCGGGCCGAACGCGGGCGCGCGGCGCCCCGCACGGGCAAAGGCCAGCAACCAGATCAGCGTGGCGATCTGCAGGAACGGCACCCCAACGATGGCGAGGGCCGTCGGAATCGCGATCGGCGCCGCGAAGCCCTGCGCAAGCGCGAGCGCGGATTGCCACAGCGTGGCCTCGCTATGCAGCCCCTGCACGCTGATCCGCATGATCGGGCAGAGGTTGGCGATGGCAAACACCACGCCTGCCGCAACCGCCAGCGCGAGCCACCGGTCGATATCGAGCCCGCTCGATCGAAACAGGACGGCGGAACAGCGTTCGCAACGCGCGACCTCGTGAGGCGCCAGCGCGCGGCGTCGGTAGACGCTGTCGCAATGCTCGCAGGCGATCAGGGTCGGAAACGTGTCCATGTGTTCGTGTTGCTCGCGCATGCGTACTCGATGATTTGCTTCGCAGTGTGCTTGGTGTCGATGGACGTTTTTGTGCGGTTTGATGGAGAAACGATGGAGCCGGGATTAAAAAATGCAGCCATGCCGGGGTGGCTGTCGAGGCGCACACAATCTGTTACGACAATGGCGAACCGGGGTTGGATGGGAGTGCTATCTTTCGCCGGCCTTTCGATGAAACGAATGGGCAGCAACGCAAGAACCCTGACTTCAGATTGAGCACAAGGAACAGTATTCGCATGTTGAAGAAGATCGCCTCCGCATTCATCGTCACCGCGGTTGCGGTGATTTCGCTGCCGGCCGCGGCCGACGGCTGGGACAACGCGCTCGGCGGTGCGCTGGGCGGTATCGCCGGTGCGACCGTCGGCGATGCACTGGGCGGCCGCACCGGCGCGGTGGTGGGCGGTGCGATC
>NZ_CAJNKE010000232.1 GCF_905232215.1 Burkholderia sp. LMG 13014 | reverse complement strand
TCGACACGAACGACCAGCTCTCCCCCGCGTTCCTGTCGCTGAACCCGAACAACAAGATCCCGGCGATCATCGATCCGAACGGCCCGGACGGCAAGCCGCTGCCGCTGTTCGAATCGGGCGCGATCCTGATCTATCTCGCGGACAAGACGGGCCAGCTGATCCCGAAGGATCTCGCGGGCCGTTACGAGACGATCCAGTGGGTGATGTTCCAGATGGGTGGCATCGGGCCGATGTTCGGCCAGGTCGGTTTCTTCCACAAGTTCGCTGGCCGCGACTACGAGGACAAGCGCCCGCGCGACCGCTACGTCGGCGAATCGAAGCGCCTGCTCGGCGTGCTCGACGCGCATCTCGCGAACCGCCAGTGGGTGATGGGCGATACCTACACGATCGCCGACATCGCGATCTTCCCGTGGGTGCGCAACCTCGTTGGCTTCTATGAAGCGGGTGATCTGGTCGGCTTCAGCGAATTCCGGAACGTCAAGCGGGTGCTCGACGCGTTCGTTGCGCGTCCGGCTGTCGCGCGCGGGCTCAACATTCCTGCACGAGGCTGACCTGCCACGCGGCCGCACGCTGTGCGGGCCGCGAACGGCAACGCCCGCCGCATTGCGCGGCGGGCTTTTTGCGGTTTATCGCGAATTTCCGGGGAACGCCGGGATGAGAAGAATGAGTCCGCCGTTTCTCGAAGAAGCCTTGGCCACGCGTTATATCGGCGACCGCGATGTCGTCTCGCGGGCGGCGGCGCCTCGATTACCGTGCAGCAACAGGAGAACCCGATGATCAAAGTCAGTGTCATGTACCCGTACGCCGCAGGCGCGCGATTCGATCATGCTTACTACCGCGAGCGCCATATGCCAATGGTGAAACAGCGGCTCGGCGCTGCATGTCTGTACTACACGGTGGACAAGGGCATCGCAGGCGGTGCTCCGGGCACTGCCCCGGCTTACGTGGCCAAGTGCGACTTCGTCTGCACGTCTGTCGAAGCTTTCCAGGCAGCCCGCGATCCGCACGCGCAGGAGATCATGGCCGACATCGCCAATTACACGGATATACAACCCGTACTGCAAATCAGTGAGGTGGTGGTGGAGCGTTCGGACGTCTGACCAAGGTGCGGATCTCGCCCAAGCACCGCATCCGCGTATCGCGTACTCGGGCAGTAAGGCGGTGCTTAACAAGCGTTCCAGCCCTTCGGCGATCTGCGTGGCCTCAAACGTGACTTCGAGCTTTACGCCGACCAAGCGGTCTTGCTCCCCTCACCGCCCGTCGCACCCGGTGTCGAGGCTATCAAGGAACGCTGTCGCTTTGGAGCCAGCGACCTTTCCTGCCTCGCTCTCCTTCTCGTTGGGCCATGCCGCGATGGGTGCCTGAGTTACCAGCGGGTCGCACGGGAACGCTCGAAATTCGCCGTTCGGCCCGTTGCCGGAGATCACGACCGGCGGCTGACGGCCATAAACCGCCGTTCATACGCATCGTCGGCTAGCCACTCTGGCGTCAGCTCCACCGCCGTAACCGGTCATTCGATCTTAAACAGAGAGCCTGCAGGCACAACGATATCCGCCGACCAATCGACCTACTAATAAGAAACTGCACTTGGATGCTGGTGCCCCCTAGCGATTACTGGTTACGCTGCGTAGGTATTCCACGCAGGAGGCATAGTCACTGCGACCTGCAATATTCACATTGTTGTATCCCATTGTGCGTTCGAAATTGTGCCAGTTCTGCAGTATGGTCTCGCCGAGGTCAAGTGGGGTGAGTCCGTTGGCGTTGACAAGGTGCAGTAGCGCGGGATCATGCGCCACCAGAAGGTGCGCGATATCGGTTCGTCCGAGCTTGACGGCAGTGTGCAACGCGCTGTTGCCTTCACCGGCTTCGACTATTCGCAAATCGGGGCGGTGCGCGAGCATGACAGCGAGGCACTCGACCGACGCCCCCTTCACTGCGGCGTGGAAAGCCGTTCTGCCGCAATAGTCCTGCAGGTCGAGGTCAGCTCCAGCATCGAGCAAAGCGTGCACGATCTGCATGTCGTCGCGATCGGCGGCCAGCATGAGGGCAGTCTGCCGCTTGAAGTCCGTCTGGTTCGCCTGTTCCGGCCACGCTTTCAATAGAAGGCAGATCGCATGGCGGCGTTTGTCGAGATGCATGGCGAACCTCCTGACATCGTCGGTCAGTTCCTCCGGAATCGTGGTTTGCAAGCGCGGCATAGTTGCTTCAAGTTCGCTGAGTAGCTTCAGCCAACAAAGTAGGACCGAATCACCGCGCACGCTATCCAACTGCTTCTCGCGGAACGATTTGGCGTTGTCCTCGAACCAGCGTTGCAGACAATCCCAATCTTCCGCTTCGATCATTCGAAACGTTTCACCGACGATTTGCTTAACTTGAGCCTCGGCGATTGGCTGCTTCTTCGGGTAGCCCGGATAGGGTTTGTAGAGCGTGTCCCAGAAATATTCGGCGACGGCTTTCGCCACATTCTCCAAATTCACGTTCGTGGGATCGCCCTCGAACATGTGGGTCGCCATCATGATGCGATACGGTCGTTCATGCTCATGCGGAACGGGTCTCCGGTCCGCGACCAGCGTCGCAAACAGGTCGCGCGCCGTTTCGCCGAGTATCGATCCGAAGTTGCACTGATGGCCGGCGTCGATGGCCAGCCTGAAAAGCTTGGCCGCCTCTTCGAACTGATTGCGTGCGAGACAATGTTTCGCACGATATTGCAAGAGCGGCAGCGCCCAGGCTGCGTACGCGGGACTACGCTCCGCTTCTTCCAGCAGCGCCTCAACGCGCTGTTCGACGTCGCGTGGCCGGTCCGAGGAGCGGCTGTTGAGAAGATGCCCGAGTGCGCAGACGAGCACGCCGGCCGCCTGTTCGGGCGTTTTTGCAAGTTCTCGCATGCGCTCGATCGCTGCCTGGTGCGCTCTTGGCGAGATATCGTCAGACAACGCCAGCTGGGAGACCGCCCAATAGTCGCCTTCCGCCTGAAGCGCTCGCCACGGAGACGACGTCCTGACCCGATCCTTCAGATGGTTCACTCGTTGCTCGATCTCGAGAAAGTCGCTCAGCAATCGGCCCTTCGTCTGAGTAATGCGCAGCGCGTCCGCGCCATCCAGCGGGAAGAAATCGTCGAGCGGCGCCTGTGCGTCCAGAGTGGTGAAACGGTGCGTCAGTAGATCGGCGAGATTGTAATGAGCGGTAGCCCGGCACGAAGGCGCAACCGACAGAAAAATCGTCGCTCGGTCCAGGGGCGGAAGATGACGCTCGAACCACGCATCTTGTTCCACTTCGGTGTCAGCGCACTTGTAGGCTTCGACGGTCAGGTTGTAGCTGAGCCGAAACAGGCCGAAGAGCTGTAGCACCTTGTTTTCGTTGGCATCGGGACAGGTGATGGCAACGTCGGGGCACAGAAACGCTACGAGTCGTTTGTAGCCGTCCTGCACCGCGCGCGCGATGCGAAGGCGCAGACGAACGGTGCGCATCGACGGCCTGGCATAGCGTACCTCGAGCAGCCGAGCGAACTCATCTTGTTCGTCGGGCGACGCCTCGCCATTCATGATGGCCTCGATGCGGCCGGGCTGGGTCATCGGGATTTGCGAGCACAGAGCTTCCGCATCCAGTTTCTTATGATGGACGAAAGCCAGTGCGGCGGCGATCCGTTCCCCGTGCGGTAGTTCTCCGGGCAAGTCCAGCGCGCCTTCGAATTTCAGCGTGGCGTCATCGGGGAAATAGTCGTTGATCGACTGGATCCTCGGGATCGTTCCGTTTCGCCATTTGTAGAGTGTCCGCTCCATCGAATCTTGGGGGGCATCGGTGTTGTCTCTAACCTTGGCGCCGCCCAGATTGAGTGCCACCTGATCCATCGGCAAGCCGAGAAGATCCATGAGCCAATCGACGACGTGCTGCACAGGGAGGGAAAGCTGTTTTGTCGTCTGGTCGATGTTGGGAAGGAACCAGAATTCGCCGCCGGGCATACCTTGGTCGAAGGGCTCACCCAGATTCCAGTTCGCGATGAGGCGTCCTGCCGCCGGAGCGTAGCTGAAGGCGCACATATGCCAGATGACTTGACGGGCACTTGCACCAAGTGTCCAGACGGCCTGCGAGAGGAAGCGATCGAAGGCCGTCCAGTCGGCGAGATTGACGAGGGCATCACGGCGTGCGATTTCGCTCATTTCGAGCGCATCGAAAATCCCTTCGAGTTCGCTTTTTACCATGGCTTGATGGTTCTCAAGCTTCATTTCGAGTTTGACGAACTTCTCTTGCTTTTTTGACGACTGACGCTCGAGGCCGATGCATTGGCTAATTTCGAGCAGAACGGATTCGAAGGTCGGGAGGATGGCCATGACGGGACGTTCGGAAGTGGATAGCAGGCAGGGGACATTTTCTGCAATCGATGGGAAAATTCTAATGAACTTTCGCGTCCCCCTCATTTTTTCCACCCACCGCTAAGCAAGGGGACGCGAAAGGTCATTTCACAGCAGCGGTGCGGAAGACAGAGTAGCTGAACCTGTCACCCACCGGAGAACCCCCTTGGCGCAGACCGAAAATGAGCATCAACACATCCCGCGCGAGCTGGTCATCAATTGGCACGTAACCGAGGCATGCAACTATGGTTGCCGTTACTGCTACGCCAAATGGGACAAGGTCGAGTCCCGTCGAGAACTGATTCATGACTGGGCAGGCACGACGCGCCTGCTCCAGGAACTGCAAACCTTTTTCGTTCCCGGGAACGCGACGAATCCGCTTGCGAAAGCATTCGAATGGACATCCGTCCGGTTGAACCTTGCTGGCGGTGAGCCGCTCCTGTATGACCGGCAGATTCTGCTCGTCGCCGCGCTTGCGCGTGAACTCGGATTTGGCGTTTCGATCATCACCAATGCCAGCTTGTTGACTCCCGCGCTGGCGGAAGCGCTGGCTGACCATCTGTCGTTGCTTGGCGTCAGTCTGGATTCGGCGAGTAGCGCGTCGATCCGAGCGATCGGTCGTTGTGACAGGCGAGGACGGCAGCTTACGGCCGACACACTGGAAGGAAGCATCGCGGCTGCCCGAAAGGTCAACCCGGAGCTGCGCCTCAAGATCAACACTGTCGTCAATGCGCTCAACTACGGCGAGGACATGGCGCCGCTGATACGCAAACTGGCACCGGAAAAATGGAAGGTGCTCAGGATGCTGCCGATAGTTACGTCCGAGCTCGGCGTCTCCGACGCTCAGTTCGAGGCCTTCGTGCAACGCCATTCTGGCCATGGCCTGCCGCTGCGCGCGGAGGACAACGTTGACATGACCGAGTCGTACATCATGATCGATCCGGTTGGACGCTTCTTCCAGAATGATGGTTCTTGCAGTGGGTATCGCTACAGTCCGCCAATTCCTCGCGTCGGCGCAATCGCCGCATTCGCGAAGATCGCGTTGTTGCCGACCCGATATCTTGCGAGATACACCCCGACGGACACCATGCGATGAAGTATTCCTCGCAAAAGGAGATCGACGTCCTGGTTCGCCAACTCATCAGGGAGGGTTGGAGATTCACGCGGGGAGGCAGACACGGCCGCCTGCTGCCGCCTTCGGGGCATCGCGCGCTGACTGTCCCTTGTACTCCCGGCGATCATCGAGCCTGGTTGAATTTCAAACGAGACGTGAAAAACGCATGTCGATGCGAGTATGAGCGTCGGTCGTCCGCAAACGCGAGATAGAGGGATTGCCCGACAGACACGCATTCTAGTTCGACAGTGGTATCTGGCCGCTTATAACCAAAGCACGGACGCTCGATAGTGCAAATTCGCGAGGCCACTCAGGGTCGTGCGCCGTCGATCATTGATAAGCGCCAGACTGCCGGCAGCGATCATTTCGCCGAACTTTTAGAGATGGCCCGGTACTTTACGGCGTGGCGGCACCGCGTCATCCGTTCGATTGCAAAGGCTGAAATCACTGACGTTAGCCCAACGGCGCTCGCTGCTTGCGTCCATCGTGCTGAACAGAAGTCTGTCCAGCGTGCCACGGCAACGCCGAGAGGTGTGACCCGAACAATCAGTCAACCCGGTACCAGCGACCAGATTCTGGACACACAGCGGCTGGTGCGCCGTTCGACCAGACTTGCTCCTCATCCAGGTGCAGCGAGGTCGAAGGGGCGATGTCGAAGACTACCTTAAGTGCTTGCCCAACATGGGCATCTTCGATGGGAAGCTCCCAAGTCAGGAATATCTGGATGCAATCCTGGTCCGTCGCGAAGTCGACCGCATTAAAGCCGCTGCTGCCGCGCTGAATGACGCCATGAGGCTGGCCGGTATCGAATATCACAGCTGTCCCACGGGTCAGGGGAATGCGATGGCCCGTAGAGGGAAAATGCAAGTCCAGCCCCCGGTCCTCGCTCAGGAATAGATTGCAGAAGGCCGCACCGCCATATTGCGCACCGTCATGGTGGTACTTCGCGCCACGACAGGCCATGAGGGCTACGTCACTGGAGGCAAGCACGGTGGGCAGTCCTAGTGCGCACGTCCAGTCGGACATTGCCTGCACGCAGCGCTTATAGTCCGGCCAGCGCGCTTGCGTTCGCGCCAAAGGCATAGCCTCGACGTCCCCGGGTTCCAGGACGAGCCGCGACGATGTTTCTCTTTCCCAGTCTGCAAGCACGCGTGCAGAGGGAACGGGCACGTCGACCGTGCCTGATAGAACGATGTCACTTACGCGTCGACTGCGGATGGCGTCGCCGCTCCAGAAATAGGAAGTCAGCATGTTTCGAATTCGACGCTGTCGAAGGGGGCATCTGGGCGATTGTAACGATTCAGCCTGATCACGTCGGCGAAAATCAGCCATGAAGGGACGTTCGACACAAGCACCCGGATCGATGACAATCCACGCTGGGTTGGCAGCGGCCATCAATCTGTAGCCGGATGCGTTGCACACTTTCGCGACGAAGCCGATGCCTCGGGATTGACTCTCGCTTACGTGGTTGCCTCGTCCAGCGCCCCCAACCATCAACTGAGATCAACCGCAATTCTCTTTGCGAAGCGTGTTTGATGGAAATAGCCGTAGCGACAACAAAGAGGGGTTGATGCCAAAAGTCTGCTTACTCATTTCCTTGGCAATAGCTGCTTCAGGGGCGGTTGCCGCCCCGTCAGCTTCTGTGTTGGTCGGGCCGGATTCTCTTCTCCCTCCTGCTCAAAAACCTTGTGGGATAGTGGGCTCGATAACTATTCCACCGGAGGTTCCGCATGCACGGGCATGCTTTAAGCGGTCCGCAGTGGAAGAGTTAATCCGCTCTTCAGATGGACTCTCCACTGCTGTGATGCAAACCCTGTTGCCCCCCTTGGGCGGTACGAGTTTGGGCAGGTCGAATTTCTGCAGTCGGGTATGCAATCCTGCTTGCAACAAATCATTTTCATCCCAAACAACGATTGTGCAGCAGACCAAACAAGCCGATGAGGTGAGTGATGCATGTCGATGCATGCGACCGTGGGGCGGCAATTGTGGATTGCCAACGAACTGACTGACGCATGAACGAGTAAGTTTTGACTTACAGATAAGTGGCCGCTTGGAGTCAGCCGAGCGGCTGTTTCGGGTCAGCAGCGGAATGTCACCGGTCCATGCGATGGTGTATCACCGCCGGCCAGGTTTTCTGGTTCGGCCATGACGCATATCCCACGCGTTCATAGGTCAGGACGCTCGGACGTCGGCGCATACTTCGCAAACGGTCATTCGACTTCGACGGTGGAGCGTCGCTCAATCGCCGTGTTGACGAGAGATGTCGCGAACGGCCGGTACCCTATGCCGATCACGAGCGCGAGATGAACCTCGCCGCGCATCACAGGGTGCACCGAGTCCCCCGCTTCCACCGCTCTGGTTGCGCTCATTCTCTTCACCGCGATACATGCCCTGACATGACATGCGATCTGCGGCGACGCGGGTATCGCACACGACGCAATCATTGCCCCGCTGGCAGCTGATTCGCTTTCTATACTGTTTATGTTGCCGAGTTATCAAGGGCGTGCGTGCGTCAGCAATGCACACGTCCGACAAATCCCGGGGTAAACGAAAACTGCACCTGCCGCAAACGCTTGCGGCCGGTCGGTGAAGTTCGTCCCGTGCATGGACGGGAGAACGTGGATGGGCTCCTCAACCATCGGAGGCAATATGACAACTTACATCGTATTGATGAATTGGACCGAACAAGGCGCGCAGTCCGTGAAAGACACGGTCCAGCGAGCGAGATCGTTTCAGGAAGGGGCGCAGGCGATGGGCGTCACCGTCACCTCGCTCAAATGGACACTTGGGCCCTACGACATCGTCGCGACACTCGACGCGCCCGACGACGAAACCGCGACGCGGCTGGGACTGATGGTGGCGCAATTAGGCAATGTTCGAACCGTCAGTATGCGTGCTTTCGGCGAGACGGAAATGGAGAGGATCGTCGGCGGCATGAAGTGAAGCCTGGACGCGCGAGATGCAACAGCCATCGACAGAACAGCCATCGACAGAGATGAAACAGGCGTCCTGGAAACCGGCTGGTTGCCGTCGAATCGTGGCGTCACGGGTATTGCTCACGAGCCAGGCGCATAGCGCAGGCAAAGGCCGACGACGCGGGCGGCAAGCGTGTAGCGTGACGCCATTCTCGCGCCTCGACATGAGCCAGGTGCCTGCGCAGCTACGCTCCCGGTGGTCGATCAACGACCAGGAGCGGCGCCGCTGATACGGAAAGGTTGTCGTGAGCGGGCAGTTCTCTTGCGCGACATCGGTAACCAGGTCACTGCCAGCACCCTTGTACCTCGCGACGAAACGCTCGCCATCATCCGTCTGATCATGGATGCCATTGCCGGCCCGCAGCCGGGCATGTCTTCATGCCCGCGTCGGTCGCCGCTCAGGTGAACCCCGGTGCTTGCGTGCTGACGTTCGCCAGCGCCGGCGAGAAACGCGATCGCAAACGCCGCCGTATCGGCAAGACGATATGCGTCCGCACCGAATACTTGTCCGCGAGTGGCCGTACCGAGCGACCGTTTAGCCCTGATATTCGCCGTAGTGCGCCTGACGAGCCGACCGTCGGCAATGGGTCGGCAAGCGACGTCCGAGAAAACTCACGAAGAACCT
>NZ_CAJNKE010000231.1 GCF_905232215.1 Burkholderia sp. LMG 13014 | reverse complement strand
GATCGAGCGTAAACCCGTAAAGCTGGTCGCCGCCGAGAAGCGCTCCGGGCATGCCCGGATGCTGTCCGCGACGACGACCGAAAGCCGTGGCGGCAACGTCGTAAATGAAGGGAGTTCGGTCGAAAAAGCACAAGTGATCCTCGCGTATTTGCGCGAGCATCAGCTCATCGACTACTGATTTTGATGCCTGTCGGCAAGAACCCAGGGATGCAAGGAATCCGGAGCAAACGATGAAAGTATCGGCAGACATTCGTGCATTGATCGAGCGGCGCAAGGAAGGGCACAGCCTCGAAGCGCCGTTCTACACGAGCGAGGACATCTTCGCGCTCGACATGGAGGCGATTTTCCGCCAGCACTGGATCCAGGTGGCGGTCGAACCGGACATTCCGGAGCCGGGCGACTACGTGACCGTGGAGCTGGGGAGCGATTCGATCCTGATCGTGCGCGACGACGACATGGCGATCCGCGCGTTCCACAACGTGTGCCGTCACCGCGGCGCGCGCCTGTGCAACGAAGACAAGGGCTCGGTCGGCAACATCGTGTGCCCGTACCACAGCTGGACCTACAACCTGACGGGCCAGCTGATGTTCGCCGAGCACATGGGCGAGAAGTTCGACCGCTGCAAGCACAGCCTGAAGTCGGTGCACGTCGAGAATCTCGCGGGCCTGATCTTCGTCTGCCTCGCCGACGAGCCGCCCGCCGACTTCGCGCAGCTGCGCGCCGAGATGGAGCCGTACCTGCTGCCGCACGATCTGCCGAGCACGAAGATCGCCGCGCAGGTCGACATCATCGAGGAAGGCAACTGGAAGCTCACGATGGAGAACAACCGCGAGTGCTATCACTGCGTCGCGAACCATCCGGAGCTCACCATCTCGCTGTACGAATACGGCTTCGGCTACCAGCGCTCCGACGCGAACGCCGAAGGCATGGACGCGTTCGCTGAAACATGCGTGCGCCGCGGCAAGGAGTGGGCCGAGATGGGCCTGCCGTCCGAAGAGATCGAGAAGCTGCTCGACGTGACGGGTTTCCGCACGCAACGCCTGCCGCTCGATCGCCACGGCGAATCGCAGACGCTCGATGCGAAGGTCGCGTCGAAGAAGCTGCTCGGCGGCTTCGACAAGGCGGACCTCGGCGGGCTGTCGTTCTGGACGCAGCCGAACTCGTGGCACCACTTCATGAGCGATCACATCGTGACGTTCTCGGTGATCCCGCTGTCGGCCGGCAAGACGCTCGTGCGCACGAAGTGGCTCGTGCACAAGGATGCGAAGGAAGGCATCGACTACGACGTGAAGAACCTCACGGCCGTGTGGAATGCGACCAACGACCAGGATCGCGCGCTCGTCGAGTTCTCGCAGCGCGGCGCGACCAGCAGCGCGTACGAGCCGGGCCCGTATTCGCCGTTCACGGAAGGTCTCGTCGAAAAATTCTCGGCCTGGTACATCGGCCGGCTCGCCGAAAAAACCGGCGAATAAGCGTACAGCAGCGTACAAGCGGAGTTAGACATGATGCGAGATGCGGCCAACTTCGAGCCGACGGACAGCCGGGTGACGCACCCGGCGTTCTGGAACGCCCTTCCCGAGCGCTGGACGAGCGACGTCGAGGAAACGCTGGTGTGCTGCCACGTGCGGCAGGAAACGCACGACGTGAAGAGTTTCTTCTTCCGTTCGCCGCAAGGCCGCTCGTTCTCGTTCGAGCCCGGGCAGTTCCTCACGCTCGAGCTCGACATCGACGGCGAGACGATCAACCGCTGCTACACGATCTCGTCGTCGCCGGCGCGGCCGCACACGGTGTCGATCACCGTGAAGCGCGTGCCGGGCGGCAAGGTGTCGAACTGGCTGCACGACAACCTGCAGCCGGGCGCACCGGTGCGCGTGCTCGGCCCGGCCGGCGAGTTCACGTGCGCACGGCATCCGGCGCGCAAGTACCTGTTCCTGTCGGCCGGCTCGGGCGTCACGCCACTGATGTCGATGAGCCGCGCACACCATGATCTCGCGGAAGATCGCGACATCCTGTTCGTGCACAGCGCACGCACGCCGGACGACATCATCTTCGCGCGCGAGCTCGACCTGATCGCATCGAACCACACGAATTTCCGCACGTCGTTCGTCGTCGAGCGGCTGGGTGCGCGGACGAACTGGCCGGGCGTCACGGGCTTCCTGACGCTGCCGTTGCTGAAGCTGATCGCACCGGATTTCATGGAGCGCGAGATCTTCACGTGCGGCCCCGCGCCGTACATGAAGGCCGTGCGCGACCTGCTCGACGAAGCCGGCTTCGATCGCAAGCAGTATCACGAGGAAAGCTTCTCGTTCGAAACGCTCGCGCAAACTGCAAGCGACGAACTGCTCGCCGATCTCGCCCCGCCGGCCGAAGGCGCCGACACCGACACCAAGCAGTACACGGTCAGCTTCGCAAAGAGCAATCGCGAGATTTCGTGCGGCTCGGAGCAGCACGTGCTCGACGCGGCACGCCAGTCGGGCGTGCGGCTGCCGGCCTCGTGCACGCAGGGCATGTGCGGCACCTGCAAGGTGAAGCTCGTGTCGGGGCAGGTTGAAATGAAGCACAACGGCGGCATCCGCCAGCGCGAGATCGACCAGGGCATGGTGCTGCTGTGCTGCAGCAAGCCGCTGTCGGATCTCGTGATCGACAAGTAGTCGCATCACGCCATCGGTTGTCCGGGTGCGTCGCGCCCGGACAAGCATCCGTCGGAAAACAACGATACCGCGGATTTGTGGTTGAAGAACCTAGAGAGACAACGCGCACGGTGCGCACATCAAGGAGATCGACCATGAAGCTGTTCGGAAAACTGTTGTGGACCGGCGCACTGTCGGCAATGGTGGCACTGAGCGCATCGGCGCTCGCCGATACGAAGCCCACGCTGAAGATCGGTTACGTCGAAGGCTGGGACGACAGCGTGGCGACGTCGAACGTCGCGGCACGCATCATCGAGAAGAAGTTCGGCTATCCGGTCCAGCTCGTGCCGGTCGCGGCCGGTGTGATGTGGCAGGGCGTCGCACGCGGCGACCTCGACGGCACGCTGTCCGCCTGGTTGCCGGTCACGCAGGGCGCGTACTGGGAGCAGTTCAAGTCCAAGGTCGTCAATCTCGGCACCAACTTTCCCGACGCGAAGATCGGCCTGATCGTGCCGGCCTACGTGAAGGCGAAGAGCATCGACGACCTGAACGCGGAGAAGAGCGATTTCGGCGGCCGCATCGTCGGCATCGACGCCGGTGCAGGCGTGATGCGCAAGACCGACGACGCGATCAAGAACTACGGGCTGAACTACACGCTGATGCCGAGTTCGGGCAGCGCGATGACGGCCGAACTCGCGCGTTCGATCCATGCGAACAAGCCGGTCATCATCACCGGCTGGGCGCCGCACTGGATGTTCGCGAAGTGGAAGCTGCGCTTCCTCGAGGATCCGAAGAAGGTGTACGGCGACGCCGAGCACGTCGACAGCGTCGTGAATCCGGCGCTCGAAACGAAGGCGAAGCCGGTGGTCGCGTTCCTGAAGAAATTCCAGTGGAAGCCGGGTGAAATCGACAGCGTGATGCTCGCGATCCAGAACGGCTCGAAGCCCGATGCGGCCGCCGATGCGTGGATCTCCGCACACGCGGATCGCGTGAATGCGTGGACGGAAGGCGCGCAGTAAAGCGCGACGATTCGCCGCAATAAAAACATGAAGAGACAGTCCGGGATTGATCAGCAGGATACCGAAACAATCGCACTGCGATGCGGTCATATCCCGGAATTATTTTTTTGATTCTGCAAGAAAGCCCGTAAATTGTTACACTACGGCCCTTGTGCGGAGTCATCACAGGAGGAATTGGATGAGTCAGGCAGGACTGCGTGCGAACAGCACCAGTGATGTTGAGGCAACCATCTCACATGATTCGACGGGCCACACGCTGCATCGTGGCCTGACTTGGAAAGACGCTTTTTGGGTGACGAGCGGCGTGCCGGCAGGCGTGCTGTTCACGATCGGCGGCGTATGCGCGACGATCGGTCAGCCCGCGTGGGCGATCTGGATCGCCGCGATCACGATGGGGCTGGTTCAAAGCGCGACTTATGCGGAAATATCGGGACTATTTCCCCATAAATCGGGCGGCGCGTCCGTGTATGGCGCGATCGGCTGGGTCCGTTACAGCAAGCTGATTGCCCCGGTTTCCGTGTGGTGCAACTGGCTCGCGTGGTCGCCGATGCTCGCGCTCGGTTGCGGCCTCGCGGCAAGCTATGCGCTCACGAGTCTCTTTCCCGCCGACGCGGCGGTGCTGCACTGGCAGCTCAAGGTTGCGGATCTCGGGTTCATCAAGCCGGGTCTGTCCCTGCGGATCAATGCGACGTTCATCATCGCGACGATCCTGCTTCTCATTACGTTCAAGCTTCAGCACAGCGGTGCATCGAAGGCTGCGCGCACTCAGCGCATTCTCGGTATCGCGTCGCTCACGCCGCTTCTGATCGTCGGCATCGTGCCGTTCATCACGGGCGACGTGCCGATGTCGAACCTGCTCCCGCTGCTGCCGCTCGGTCACGACGCGCACGGCAATCTCACGGCCGCGACGTTCGGCTCGTGGAACGGGCAGGGCGTCACGATGGCGCTCGGCGCGATGTTCATGGCCGGCTGGGCGTCGTACGGCTTCGAGACGGCCGTCTGCTACACGCGTGAATTCCGCGATCCGCGGCGCGATACCGCCAAGGCGATCTTCTGGTCGGGCGCACTGTGTCTCGTTGTGATGACGCTCGTGCCGTTGGCGTTCCAGGGCGCGCTCGGCACGCAGGCGATGCTCGATCCGTCGATCGGCGACGGCACCGGCGTCGCGGCCGCGATGGCGAAGATCGTCGGCGGCGGGGCATGGGTCGCGAATGCGGTCGTCGTGATGCTGATGCTGTCGATCCTGCTGATCGTGATGACGTCGATGATGGGCTCGTCGCGCACGCTGTACCAGGCATCGGTCGACGGCTGGCTGCCGAAGTACCTGTCGCACGTGAACGAGCACGGCTCGCCCACGCGCGCGATGTGGACCGATCTCGGCTTCAACCTCGTGTTGCTGATGATGTCGGACTACATGACGGTGCTGTCGATCTCGAACGTCTGCTACATGCTGTTCGTATTCCTGAATCTTCAGTCGGGCTGGATCCACCGGATGGATCGCGGCAACTGGGATCGGCCGTTCCGCTGTCCGACGTGGCTGCTCGTCGGTGGCTCGATCTGCGGCTACGCGAACCTCGTGTATGTCGGCGCGGGTGCGAACCTGCAGGGCGACGGTACGCTGCGCAACGGCCTGATCGCGATGCTGCTGATCGTGCCGGTGTTCCTGTTCCGTCACTACTGGCAGGATCGTGGCCGGTTCCCCGCGCAGATGCAGCGCGACATGGAACTCGAAGTGCCGAAGCGTGCGATGTGGCTGAACCTGATGCCTTACGCGGCGCTGGTTGGCGCTGGGCTGACGATCTGGCTGTCGTATTACTTTGCGTGGGTGAAGTGACGCGGTAATGCGTGCGTGCCGCAGCACGCGATGGCTCCGGAAACCGCACACGGGGCCGTCGCGGGACCGCGGCACGTCATGCGCGATAATGCCGGCGTGACAGGATGCCCGCCGGGAAATCGTGATGCCGTGTTCCACATGCCTGAAATTCCCGTTACCTACATCGAACTACGATGAGGTGGCGGTGAATGAACCCATGCAGTCCGAGCTTTATCGCTGCCGCGCGTGCGGTCAGTTGATCCGGACTGGCGCGCTGGAGCGCGCGATTTCCTACCTCTCGTCCGGCGACGCCGGGCAGCAGTTTCCCGGCTTCGATCCGTCGGCACCGTGATCGGGCCGGCGTGTCCCATTCCGGAAGTCAGGTCATGCAACCGGGCGCGGCAGCTTGATTTTGAGAATGATCGGTTCTAATATCGGCTTCCATGAGCCCGACCTCGACATCTTCCGGCACCCGTGACAGGGGGCGCCCACGCGAATTCGACACCGACGAGGTGATCGACGCGGCAGCACGCGTGTTCTGGGAGCAGGGGTATCACGCGACGTCGATCGACGCGTTGTGCGAGGCGACCGGCGTCTTTCGCGGCAGCCTGTACCGCACGTTCGGCGACAAGCACGGGTTGCTGGTCGCCGCGTTCGACCGTTATGCGGAAGGCGCGATCGCCCGACTCAAGGAGCGTCTCGCGGCGGATCTGCCGCCGCGGCAGGCCCTCCGGGATGCACTGCTGTACTACACGGAAATCGGTGTACGGCTGTCGGAGCGACGCGGCTGCTTCATCACGAATTCGGCCGTCGAACTCCTGCCCGGCGACGACGCATTGCGCCCGTACATCGAATCGACGCTGCTTCGCATCGGCACGCAATTCAGCCTGGCCATCGCACGCGGCCAGCAGTCGGGCGATTTCGACCGGAATCTCGATCCGGAAGAGGTGGGCCGGTTCCTGCTGTGCCTGATCCAGGGGATGCGCGTGCTGGGCAAGTCGAGCGCGTCGGAGGCGGAACTGGCATCGATCGTCGATATCGCGATGCGGGCGCTGACCTGATTTTTTTTGATTATTTTGGGAATGATCGGTTTCAAATGTGAGGCATTCCGGGTGCCCGCGTCGAGACCGTGAAGGGCAGGCAAGGACGGCAAGGAAGTTGATGTGACACGGCCGCTGCGCGCAGCCGCACCGGCATCATTGTTCAATTAATTTGGGAATGATCAGTCATGAATAACGCAACACTCGCAACGCCCGCCGCGAACGCGTACGGGAAGGGCGTCGTGGCATGTGTGACCGCGACGATCCTGATAGGCGTGATGTTTCCGGTGATGACCGATGCGTTGCGGTACATCGATCCCTTTACGTTCACGTCGCTGCGCTATCTGATCGCCGGCATCGGCTTCATCGGGTTGCTGCGGCTCGTCGAAGGGCCCGGTGCGTTCCGTTCGGCCGGCGAGCCCGTGGCACTCGCGTGGCTGCTCGGGTCGATCGGCTTCTGCGGATTCGGGTCGTTCGTGTTCCTGGGCCAGCAACTGGCCGGCGACGAAGGGGCGCTGACCGCGTCGATCATGATGGCCACGCAGCCGATGATGGGGCTGCTGCTCAACGCACTGGTGCGGCGTGTCGCGCCCGCGCCGGTGTCGGTGCTGTTCGTCGTGCTGTCCTTTGCCGGCGTGGCGCTCGTCATCACGCGCGGGGACGTGAGCGCCGCGCTGCACGCGCCGCAGCACTACGCGGCCAACGCGCTGATCATCGTCGGCGCGTTGTGCTGGGTCGTCTATACGTTCGGCGCGGCGCGCTTCACCCGCTGGTCGGCATTGAAATACACGACCTTCACGACCTGGCTCGGACTGACCACGATCGTCGCGGTCAATCTGCTGCTGATCGTCACGCACCGGATCGCGGCACCGTCACTCGCCGCGGTGCACGCGGTCCTGCCGCATCTCGCGTACATGGGGCCGGTAGCCGGCTTCGGCGCGATCCTGCTGTGGATGACGGGCAACCGGATTCTCGGGCCGATGAACGGCACGCTGTTCATGGACATCGTGCCGATCACGGCATTCGTCGTTTCCGCATTCACGGGCGTCGTGCCCAATCACGCGCAGATCGCGGGCGCCGCGCTGACGGGCGCGGCGCTGATCCTGAACAACCTGTACCTGCGGCGCAGGGCGCGTCGAATCGGCACGACGCCCGCACGCGTGCCGTCTGCGTCCACATGAGCGTCGCGCCCTTCGCGCCTTACGAAAACACCACCGTCCGATCCCCGTTCAGAAACACGCGCCGCTCGATGAACGCCTTCACCGCGCGCGCCAGCGTGAGCGATTCGACATCGCGCCCTACCGCGAGCAGTTGCTCCGGGCGCAACGCGTGATCGACGCGCTCGACGACCTGCTCGATGATCGGGCCTTCGTCGAGATCGTCGGTGACGAAGTGCGCGGTCGCGCCGATCAGCTTCACGCCGCGCGCATGCGCCTGGTGATACGGCTTCGCGCCCTTGAAGCCGGGCAGGAACGAATGATGGATGTTGATCGCGCGGTTCGCGAGCTTCGCGCTCGTTTCCTGCGACAGCACCTGCATGTAGCGCGCGAGGATCACGAGCTCGGCGCCGCTCGACTCGAAGAAGTCGAGCCACTGCGCTTCCTGCTGCGCCTTCGTATCGGCCGTGATCGGGAAGTGGTGGAACGGCAGCCCGTGCTGCGCGGCGAGCGGTTCGAAATCGGGATGGTTCGACACGATGCCGACGATGTCCATCTTCAGCTCGCCCATCCGCCAGCGGAACAGCAGGTCCGCGAGGCAGTGCTCGAGCTTCGACACCATGATCAGCACCTTCGGCCGTGCGTTCACGTCGTGGATGGCCCACTGCATGTCGCCCTGCTGGCCGCCGAGGCTGGCCGCGATCGGCGCGAATTCCTGGCGCAGCGCGTCGATCTGCAGCGTTTCATCCGTCGGATGAAAGACGCAGCGCACGAAGAAGCGGGTGCTGAGATCGTCGTCGAACACGTTCAGCGCATCGACATAGCAGCGATGGCGATCGAGAAAGCCGACGACGGCGGCGACCTGGCCGGCCGCGCTCGGGCACGACAGTGTCAGGACGAATTGATCGGGGCGATGCTCGGCGGTCATGAGACTCCTCGGGTGGCATGGGCGCACGGCCGTGCGGCGGCGCACGAAAGCGCCGCGCCGCGCGGGTAGCGGGAGGCTCAAGTAAATCAGGACGATTTTGGGGCGGATAGAACCAACGCGCCGTGTGGCTGGTATCGGCGCGCCAGCACGCGGGGGCGGGCAGGGCGCGTCAGGCGCTCGCGCACGCGTCGAGCAGCCAGCGTCGGAACACGTGGGTCGCGTCCGGCTCGGGCCGCTGCGGCGGCCGCACCAGGAAGTAGCCGCGCGACGTGACGACCGGCGCGTCAACGAGCTTCACGAGCTGCCCGGACGCGACGAGTTCGTCGACGAGCGGCGACCAGCCGAGCGCAACGCCTTCGCCGAGCAGCGCCGCATGGATCACGAGCGCGTAGCTGTTGAAGGTCACGCCGCGCGCGGCGGCGGCCGTATCGAGGCCGTGCGCGTCGAACCAGCCGGACCACGACAGCCAGCGCTCGGGGCG
>NZ_CAJNKE010000230.1 GCF_905232215.1 Burkholderia sp. LMG 13014 | reverse complement strand
CAACTCGCGCCGCAGGGCCCGTTCGTGGCGGTGTGCGTATTCGATGACGATGCGCAGGCAGCCTCCGGCGGCATCGGCGGCGTGCCGGTGATCGACGACTGGAACGCGTTGCGCGACCTGATTCGCGGCGGCGAGATCGACGAGGTATGGCTCACGCTGCCGATGTCGCACGAGTGGCGGATCCAGCGCATCGTCCGCGAATTGCGCGACGAGTTCGTGGAGCTGCGGCTGCTGCCCGACGTGCGCCAGATGGCGGTGGTCGATCGCTCGGCGACCGACGTGCTCGGCATGCCGGCGATCAATCTCGCGACCACGCCGCGTTCGGCGCCGGAGCTGTGGGCGAAGTTCGCGTTCGACCGGCTGTTCGCATTCGGCGTGCTGATTCCATTGCTGCCGCTGCTGTCGATGCTGGCGATCGCGGTCAAGCTGTCGTCGCCGGGGCCGGTGCTGTTCAGGCAGCGCCGCAAGGGCGTCGACGGCCGGGAGTTCGACATCCTGAAGTTCCGGACGATGCGCGTGCATCGCGACCAACCGGGCGTCGTGCGGCAGGCGTCGCGCAACGATTCGCGCATCACGCGCGTCGGCGCGTTCCTGCGGCGCACGTCGCTCGACGAACTGCCGCAGTTCTTCAACGTGCTGCTCGGGCAGATGTCGGTCGTCGGCCCGCGTCCGCATGCGATCGAACACGACGATTTCTACCGGCAACTGATCGACTGCTACATGTACCGCTACCGTGTGCGGCCCGGCATCACCGGATGGGCACAGGTGAACGGCTATCGCGGCGAGACGCGCAAGGTCGAGGCGATGGAAGCGCGCGTCAAGTTCGATCTGTTCTACATGCAGAACTGGAGCTTCTGGTTCGACATGAAGATCATCCTGTTGACGGTCGTGCGCGGCTTCATCGGGCGCAACGCGTTCTGACGAAGCCTGGCCCCGGAACGCCGCCGGTTCGTTGGCCGGGCCTTCCGTCGGGAGCGAATGCGAGTGCGGCGTGCCGTTGCATGTGCCCGCCGCGCGTACCGTGCTCCGCCTTGCGGCGCGCGGCGGTGGCGGGAACGCGCGTCAGCGCATCACGAACGCGTCGGGATAGGCCGAGTGCTCGGCGGTATCCCTGACGCACGCCTGCGCGATATCGAGCACGTCGCGCACGGCCGGGTTGTTCTTCAGCGCATGCTGGTGAACGAGGTAGAAATTGAACCACTGGCTCGAATCGAACGGACGCGCAACCAGCTCGCGGTTGGCGCACAGGTCGGCGGCGGTCAGCGCATTGAGCAGGCTGACGCCGTCGGTGAGCCGAATGACTTCGCCGAGCGAGCTCATGCTGACGCGCAATTCGTAGCCGAGCCGGCGGCGATCGCTTGAATCGTCGTAGATCAGATGGTCGGACTGGATCGGCTTGATGTACTGCTGATCGGCAAGATCGTCGTAGGTCAGCAGCTTGCGCGCGGCAAGCCGGTTTTTGCGCGTCAGCAGCGCGACCATCTTCGCGCCGAACACCGGCACGAAGATCAGGCCCGGTTCGTGGATCTCGTAGGACACGATCGCGAGATCGAGGCGGCCGCCTTCCACATCCGAGATGAGCCGTCCGCTCGCGGCGACGTCGAGCGCGACACCCGTGCCGCCATGCGCCTGCGCATACTGCTGCGCGAGCCGGGGCCCGAAGCGGTGGCACAGCCCCGGCGCGCACCCGATGCGCAGCGACGCGACCCCGTTGTCCTGCAACAGCGAAATTTCCTCTTCGATGCGATTCAGCCGGTCGAGCAACTGCACGGCCTCGTCGAGCATGTAGCGGCCGGCCGGCGAGATCTGCAAGCGCTGGTTCTCGCGCGCGAACAGCCGGATCCGCAGGCTGTCCTCCAGCCGCGCGAGGGCATGACTGACTGCCGACTGCGTGATGCCGAGCTGAACGGCCGCTTGCCGTGTGGAGCCGGCCGTGGCGATCGCATGGAAGATTTCGATGTCGCGCAGGCTGAAGTCGCTCCGCATGTTCGCTCCGGTCAATCAATTGATTAAAAAAGATCATATATTGACCGAAAAATAATTCAAAGCGAGACTGCGATCCAGTCAAACAACAGGCCGGTTCCTTTTGCTGTCTTGGCTTTCGAGCTGTCGGCAGATGATGAATCAAATCGGTCACTCATCTTACGGAGACACTTTCAGCGCCGTTGCGCCACCGCGCAGCGCGCTGTCCGCCATGCCATGTTCGATTTCCATCTCGTGTTCAAGTACCTGCCGATGCTGTTCGAAGCGGCCGCCGTGACGGTGGAGCTGACGCTGCTCGCCACCGTATTCGGCCTGGTCATCGGCCTTGGCGCCGCGCTCGGCCGCCTGTCGCGCCATCGTGTGCTGCGTGATGCCACGAGCGCCTACATCTGGCTGATCCGCTCGACGCCGCTGCTCGTGCAGCTCTTCATCATCTATTTCGGGCTGCCGCAGTTCGGCATCGAGCTGTCGCCGTTCACGTCGGGCGTGATCGGTCTGGCGCTCAACGTCGGCGCCTACAACGCGGAGACGATTCGTGCGGGCATCCTCGCCATTCCGCACGGGCAGATCGAGGCGTCGCGGTCGCTGGGCTTTGGCGCCGCGCGCACGATGCGGCTCGTCGTGCTGCCCCAGGCGCTCAAGTTGATCGTGCCGCCGCTCGGCAACAACCTGATCATTCTCACCAAGGACACGTCGCTCGTGTCGACCATTACGCTCGCGGAGCTGTTCATGCGCACGCAGCAACTGGTCGGCGCGACCTTCAAGCCATTCGAACTCTATTTCGCCTGCGCCATGATCTATGCATTGCTGACCACCGGTACGAGCATGGCGCTGCGCCAGCTCGAACAGCGTCTGATCCTGAAGGGAGGTCGCGCATGAACGGGGCCCAGCCGCAGATCGTCCTGCGCGACATCCACAAGACCTATGGCGCGCTCCACGTGTTGAAGGGCATATCACTCGAAGTCCGCAAGGGCGAGGTGGTGGTGCTGATCGGGCCGAGCGGATCGGGAAAGAGCACGCTGCTGCGTTGCGTGAATCATCTCGAGACGCCGACGCGGGGCGAGGTGAGGGTGCTCGGCAGTCTCGTCAACGATCCTGCCCGCGGACACCGTGCCCAGGAGCGTTACCTGAATACGATGCGGATGAAGGTCGGCATGGTGTTCCAGCATTTCAACCTGTTCCCGCACCTGACCGTGCTCGAAAACCTGACGCTCGCGCCGATGCAGCTGCTCGGCATGACGGCCGCGCAGGCACGCGACGAAGCGAGGGAACTGCTCGACAAGGTCGGCGTGCTCGACAAGCAGGATGTCTATCCCGGCAATCTGTCCGGTGGCCAGAAGCAGCGCGTCGCGATCGCGCGGGCGCTGGTCCTCAAGCCCGACGCCATGCTGTTCGACGAGCCGACGTCGGCACTCGACCCCGAGATGGTCGGCGGCGTGCTGGCGGTCATGGAGCGGCTGGCTAAGGCCGGCATGACGATGATGGTCGTCACGCACGAGATGCGGTTCGCGGAGCGTGTGGCGGATCGCGTCGTCTTCATGGCCGACGGCCGGATCGTCGAGGATGGCTGCCCGTCCGAGATCTTCCATCGGCCGTCGCACGAACGGACCCAGGCGTTCCTTGCCGACATCCGGTGAGTGCGCGCGACATCGAATCCCCCTACGCAACCCGAAAAGGACGTCAATGAGCGACCATCTCTTTTACCAGTCTGCCGTGCAGTTGCCGACCATCGCGCGCGCCGAAGGCATCTATGCCTGGGACACGGACGGCAAACGTCACATCGACGCGTGTTCCGGCGCGATCGTGGCCCAGTTGGGACACGGCCATCCGGCCATCCGCGACGCGATGCTCGCGCAGCTCGACAAGGTCGCGTTCTCGTACCGCACACAGTTCGAGAATCAGCCCGCCGTGGATCTCGCGGAGAAGCTCGTCGGCCTCGCGGGCGGCCGTTTCGATCGCGTGTTCTTCTCCAGTGGCGGCTCGGAGTCCGTCGAATCGGCATTGAAGCTTGCACGCCAGTATTGGGTATGCCGCGGCGAGCCGGCGCGCAGCGTGTTCATTGCGCGTCAGCCTTCCTATCACGGCTCGACGATGGGTGCGCTCGCGATGACGAGCTACACGCCGCTTACCCGGCCGTTCGAGCCGATGATCCAGCTCTATCCGAAGGTTGCTTCGCCCACGCAGTATCGCGTGCCGCCCGGCACGAGCGCGGAACAGCACGCGCTCGATTGTGCGGACGAACTCGACGCGGCGATTCGCGAAGTCGGTGCCGAACGGGTGGCCGCCTTCGTCGCGGAGCCGATCGGCGGCGCCAGCACGGGCGCCGAAGTGCCGCACGATGCCTACTTCAAGCGTATCCGCGAAATCTGCTCGCGGCACGGGATCCTGCTGATTCTCGACGAAGTGATGACGGGCATCGGTCGCACGGGGCGCTGGTTCGGCTTTCAGCACTGGAACGTCGACGCCGACATCCTGTGTGTCGCCAAGGGGCTCGGCGCCGGGTACTACCCGACGTCGGCGATCGTGACCCGGGCCGAGCTGACCGACCCGATCCTGGCGTCGGGCGGGTTCCAGCACGGCTATACCTATGCCGGCAATCCGCTCGCGAGCGCGACGGCGCTGGCCGTGATCGACGTGATCGAACGCGAGGGGCTGGTGGAGAACGCGGCCGTGACAGGCGACTACCTGCGCAACCTGCTCGACGATCTCGCGACGCGGCACGACTTCATCGGCGACGTGCGCGGACGCGGCTTTCTGCAGGCGATCGAGTACGTGTCGGATCGCGACGCGAAAACCCCGTTCGACCCGGCGCTCCGGTTCGGCGAGCAGGTGACGCGCGCCGCGCGTGAACAGGGCGTGATCGTCTATCCGCGCAAGTCGCTGATGGGAGAAACCGGCGACCATACGCTGATTGCACCGCCGCTGATCACCACGCGCGCGCAATGCGACGAGATCGTCGAGCGGCTCGACCGGGCATTCCGGACGCTCGGGCGATGAGGGGCCCACGCATGGACAAGCGCATGCAACTGGCCGACGCGGTCGCACCGATCCCGGACGGCGCGTCGATCATGGTCGGCGGGTTCGGGTCGCCGGGCACGCCGTTCTCGCTGCTGGCCGAGTTGCAACGTCAAGGCAAGCGCGATCTGACGATCATCAAGAACGATGCGAACCAGGACAACTACGGCGTGTCGCGACTGATCGAGGCCGGTGTCGTGCGTCGGCTGCTGACCACGCATCTCGGCTTGAGCGGGCCCGCGCGGCGCGCCTACCTGGCCGGCGCGCTGCAGGTCGAATTCTTTTCGCAGGGGTTGTTCGCCGAACGCATTCGCTGTGCGGGCGTCGGCCTGCCCGGCGTGGTGACCGATATCGAACTGCCGCCGGAACTCGGCGTGACGCGCGAGACGATTTCGGTCGATGGACGGACGCTGTATTTCGAATCCGCGCTGCATGCCGATTTCGCGCTGCTCCGCGCCGACCGGGCCGATCCCGGCGGCAATCTCCGCTATCGCGGCGCGGCGCGCAACTTTTCGCCGCTGATGGCGATGGCCGCGGATCGGGTGCTGGTCGAGGCACGCGTCGTCGACGCGACGCCCATGGCACCCGACGACATCCATACGCCGGGCATTCACGTGCACGGCCTCATCCAGATCGACGGAGACAGCGATGAATACCAGCCCATCCAGCGCTGACCCGCGCCACGTGATCGCGCGCCGGGCCGCGCGCGAGGTGGCGCGTGGGCAACTGATCAACCTCGGCATCGGCTTGCCGACCCTGATTCCGTCGTATCTCGGCGATCCGCCGGCCGCCTGGATCCACTCGGAGAACGGCATCGTCGGCGTCGGTGCGCTCGCGTGCGCGGCCGATCTCGACCGCGAGTTGATCGACGCCGGCGGCGGCTACGTGTCGGTCGTGCCGGGCGGCGCGATCGTGGACAGCGCCGAGTCGTTCGGCATGATCCGGCGCGGGCTGGTCGACATCACGTTCCTGGGCGCGTTGCAGGTGTCGGCGCACGGCGACCTCGCGAACTGGCTCGTGCCGGGCGGCCTCGTGGCCGGTATCGGCGGTGGCGCGGAACTCGCGCAGAAGGCGCGCCGCGTGATCGTGACGATGCCGCACACCGACAAGAACGGCCGGCCGAAGATCGTCGAGCAATGTACGTTGCCGCTCACGGCCCGACGCCGTGTCGCGATGGTCATCACCGAACACGCGGTATTCCGGTGCGACGCGGACGGGCTGACGCTGGTCGAGCGACTGGGAGCGATGAGCGTGGCGGACCTCCGGAACCTGACCGATGCCGACTTCACCGTTGCCCGGGAGGCCGCATGACGTACACCGATCGCGACGCATGGATCGTCGGATATGCACGCACGCCGATCGGGCGTGCGTTTCGCGGCGCGTTCAACGATACGACGTCGCCGACCCTTGCCGCCCTGTCGTTACGCGCCGCGGTGGCGCGCAGCGGCCTCGATCCGGAACGGATCGACGACGTGATGCTCGGCTGCGCATTGCCGGAAGGCACGCAGTATTACAACGTCGGCCGGCTGGCGGCGCTGGCGGCGGATCTGCCCGTCAGCGTGCCGGGCATGACGGTCGACCGGCAATGCGCGTCGGGACTGATGTCGGTTGCGCTGGCGTCGGCGCGAATCGCCGGTGGCGAGGCCGACGCGATTCTGGCGGGGGGCGTCGAATCGATCAGCCTCGTCCAGAACGCGCACATGAATCGGTACCGTCAGCAGGACGAACAGTTGCTGGCCCGACACGTCGACGCCTATATGCCGATGGTCGAGACGGCGGATGTGGTCGCGAGTCGATATCGCGTGTCACGTCGCGCACAGGACGACTACGCGGCGCTCAGCCAGCATCGCGCTGCGCATGCGGCGCAAGCGGGCTGGCTGCGCGACGAAATCGTCGCGGTCGACGTGCGCAAGCTCGAGCGGGACAAGGCAAGCGGCGACAGCGTGCCGCGGAGGCTACAGGTGAGCGAAGACGAGTGCAGGCGCCCCGGTACGTCGGTCGACGCGCTGGCCGCGCTCGATGCCGTGCGTGACGGGGGCACCGTGACGGCCGGCAACGCCTGTGCGCTCGCGGACGGTTCGGCCGCCTGTGCGGTCGTATCCGGTGCGATGTTGCGGACGCTGGACGCACCGCCGCTCGGGCGCATGATCGCGTGCGCGGTAGCCGGCTGCCGGCCCGACGAGATGGGCGTGGGCCCCGTGCCGGCCGTCCACAAGCTGCTCGCGCGCACGGGTTTGTCTCCTGCCGATATCGACCTGTGGGAACTCAACGAAGCGTTCGCGTCGCAGGTCGTGCATTGCGTCGATGCGCTCGGGCTGTCGTACGAAACCGTCAACGTCAACGGCGGCAGCATTGCGCTCGGTCATCCCTATGGGATGACGGGCGTGCGGATGGTCGGCCATGCGTTGCTTGAAGGGGCGCGACGGGGCGTACGCCGTGTCGTCGTCACGATGTGCATCGGCGGCGGGCAGGGCGCCGCCGCGCTGTTCGAGGTCGCGCACCGCTAGTGGCCGCGCGATGCCACGTCGAACGCGTCGCCGCGTTCGACTCACGATCAAATCGACATTCTGGAGACTGGAAATGACTTTGATGCAACGATTGACGATGGTGGCCTGCGCGGCGCTCATCGGTGCCGCCAGCGTTGCGGCCCACGCCGACGATCTCGACAGGGTCCGGCACACGGGCAACCTGACGTTCGCACTGACCGGCAAGTATCCGCCCTTCAGCTTTATCGACGAGTCGGGCAAGCTGACCGGCTTCGACGTCGATATCGGCAACCGCGTCGCGAGCCGGCTTGGCGCGAAGCCGGTCCCGGTCATGACCGCCTGGGACGGCATCGTCGGCGGGTTGCTGGCCGGCAAGTACGACGCCGTGATCGGCAGCCTGGCCATTACCGACGAACGGTTGAAGGCCGTGGATTTCACGCGGTCGTACTATCGTTCGGGCGCGCAACTCTTCGTGCCGAAGGGCAGCGCCGTGCAGGACATCGGGCAACTGAAGGGCAAGGTGGTCGGTGTCACGCTTGGCGAGACGTATGAGGCGTGGCTGCGCAAGAATCGGCCCGATGTGCAGGTGAAGACCTACAAGGGGCTGCCCGACATCCTGATCGACATGCAGAACCGCCGTATCGAAGGATTCGTGACCGACCGCATCGCGGGCATCCTGACGATACGCGACAAGCACGTCGATGCGAAGCCGGCCGGGCCGCTGCTTTATCCGGAGAAGATGGGGATCGCGGTGCGCAAGGACAGCCCGAAACTGCTGGATGCGATCAACGCCGCGCTCGATACGATGCTCAAGGATGGCGAGTACGGCGCGATCAGCAAGCAGTGGCTCGGCGAGGACGTGCGCTGAGCGCGCAGTCCGCCGAAGCAGCAGCATGCCGGCGGCGGGCGCGGCGTTCGAGCCTGCGCTCGCCATCGGACGCGTTGCTTCACGGTGCGCTCGTGTCGTGATTTCGCGTCCGTCCCCAGTTTCAGCAAACCCATGGCGAGCGCTGCAGTGCACGCTGATTCCGGTCAACACACGCGTGTTCAATGGGTTTATCCTGCGTCGAATGCGTCCGGCAGTTCTTGTCTCCGGGCGCACATCCGGACACGGTGGCAGGCGGAGACGCCTGCCCGCCGCGCACCGGCGCGACACCGCGCGCCGCAATGCTCCGCGCGGAACCCGGAACAGGAGAGACTGCCATGCCGCTCGACGAACAACAACGGCAGACGCTGAAACGGCGGCTGAACGAGAGCGAGCAGACGTTGCGTGCGGAGATCCGCACGAGCGAAGACCAGCGCGCGTCGGAATCCTATGCAGACCTTGCCGGCGCGGCGCCGGACGAGGGCGACGAGGCGAATGCGGATCTGTTCGTCGACGTCGATCATGCGTTGATCGGCATGAAGCTGACCGAACTGCGCGCGATCGGCCGCGCCCAGCAGCGGATGCGCGACGGCAGCTACGGCGAATGCATCGACTGCGACGGCTCGGTTGGCTACGAGCGCCTGCTGGCACGCCCGGCCGCCGAACGCTGCACGCATTGCCAGTCGATCTACGAGCGGCAGTACGCCACGACGCCGCGCGCC
>NZ_CAJNKE010000229.1 GCF_905232215.1 Burkholderia sp. LMG 13014 | reverse complement strand
CCTCGCGCGATGCGTTCGGTCGCGCCGCGGTCGTCTGGGTTCAGGCGGTCACCGGAGCCGGAAACAGCGTTCGTGACGATTCTGTCGCTCGCGCTGGATGTTCTGCATCAGTCGCCCTGGATCCGGGTAACCGACGCAAACCCTTCCGCAACGGTCGGCGGCGCAAAGAGGGATGCAACGCTTTCGATACTCGCATCGGGGACGCGCTGGTCCGCCGGCCTCCGCGCGTTCCGTTCTTTTGCGATATCCAGCGGAACGTCAATCCAGATCGCATGAACTTCCGCATCGTAGCGACGGGCGACATCGATGACAGGCTTGCGGTGCCTTGCGCCGGGCAACGCGGCGTCAAAGCAGATGCACGGCGCGTACGCATGCGCGTGCCGGTCGATCCAGTACGATTTCCCGGCTCCTTGCACACCGCACACGACCAGAAGCCGCGGGGGATTTTTCCCGTGACCGGCCAATGCATCTTCAAGCGCCGCGAAGCTGCTCGACCATGCTGCCTTGCTTCTCTCCGGTGTCCATAACCGCCCGACGGGCGTCTCCAGAAACGTGTCCGGATTAATGACCTGCAGGTTCGTCATGCCATTCTGAGCCGGAAAATGGGTCGACTGGAACTATAGAGCTTTTCGGGAAGACACGGACGGTGCCGGCGAAGGTTCATCGCAGGGAGCGCTCGCCCGCGCGCTTTCCGTGATGTGTCCGTACCGGAAAGCGACGAGAAAGTAGCCGCTAGTGCAACGCTGCCTCTTCCGTGATGCAGTCGACGAACGCTCTTACCTTCGGCGAGCGCTGCCTGCTCGGCGGCCAAAGAATCCGGTAGGTCACGGAAGGCGCGGCGTCCCCTTCGAGGACGGGGCGCAAGAATCCGTCCCGGAGTTTGTCTTTGACTTCATGGTCCAGCAGGCAGGCGATGCCGGCGCCGTCACACGCCAACGCGAGAAGCGACGGGCTCATGTTCGAGACGGCGGCCGCTTTGAGCTTGATCTCGGCCATCGGCGTTCCATCCGGGAACGGCCAGGGCTGGATTTTCCCGGTACTCGGATATCGATACAGCAGCACCGCATGATGCTCGAGATCCCGAGGTCGTTCCGGTATGCCGTACCGTTCGAAATAGTCCGGCGACCCGACGATGATACGGCGACAGGATCCCAGCACGCGTGTGATCAAGCGCGAATCCCGCGGCTGTCCTGAACGAACGACGACATCAAAACCTTCGTCGATCACATCGACCAGCCGATCGGAGTAATCCACCTCCAGCTCGATCTCTGGGTAACGTCGATGAAACCTGGACAGGAGCTGCGGCGTCACCACGCTGGTGAGCGGCAGGCTGATCCGCAACTTGCCGCGGGGTGCGCCGGCGCGCTGCTGAAGCTCGACCTCCGCAAGATCCAGCTCGCCCAGTATGCGGCGGCACCGATCCAGAAAAATGACGCCCTCGGGGGTGAGCGCCACGCTGCGCGTACTGCGGTGAAACAGCCTGACGCCGAGGTGCGCTTCCAGCCGTGCCACATTCTTGCCGACCGCAGAAGCCGATACGCCCAACTGCCGGGACGCGGCGACAAAGCTGCGGGTATCGGCGACCCGCACGAACGATTGCACCCAGTTCAGGTTATTCATCATCGGCGTGTGAATTATTCCGGACAGGCAGGTTCATTCTGTATGGAATCGCATCCCGTTTATCCACGATAAACCGGCTTGTAGGATGGCCTGGCGAACTTGAGTCGTTTCCCTGCTGTTCGCCCCTTCATATCCATCCGAATCGAGCGAGCCATGTTCATCTCCGATACCCGCAAGCATGCCGTCGTATTGACTGCGGTCAGTCTGGCCGGCGTCATGTTTCACCTGGAAATATCCAGTGTGCCGGTCATCCTCCCCACGCTGCAGACCGTCCTGCACGGCGATTTCAAGTCCATGCAGTGGGTCATGAATGCCTACACCATCGCCTGCACGACCGTCCTGATGGTCACGGGCACACTGGCGGATCGTTACGGGCGAAAGCGCATGTTCGTCCTGAGTCTTGCCTGGTTTGCAGTGACGTCCCTGATGTGCGGTCTCGCGCAAAGCATGTCCTTCCTGATCGTCAGCCGATTCCTCCAGGGTCTGGGCGGCGGTGCGATGATCATTTCCCAGATAGCGGTGCTGTCGCATCAATTCCAGACGGGAAGGGCGCGTAGCCGGGCGTTTGCCATCTGGGGGCTGGTCTTCGGCATCGGCCTCGGCCTGGGGCCGCTTGTCGGCGGCCTGATCGTGGCGCTCTCGAACTGGCGCTGGATCTTCCTGATACACGTGCTGCTCGCCGGGCTGACCGGCGTGCTCGTTTTCAACCACGTTGAAGAATCGAGGAATCGCCACGAAACGAAGCTGGATCTCGCGGGGCTGTTCACGCTGGTGCTCGCGGTACTTGGCGCGACCTTTTTCATTACACAAGGATCGTCTGCCGGCTTCACCGGCAGCATGGGTGTCTTGCTGGCGGCAACGATCAGCCTCGTTGCATTCATCGTGATCGAACTCAGGCATCCCCAACCGATGTTCGATTTTTCCGTATTCAGGATACGTCCGCTTTCCGGCGCGCTCGTCGGCTCCATCGCGATGAATGTCAGCTTCTGGCCGCTCAATATCTATCTGCCGATCTACTTTCAGGGTGCACTGGGCTACACGCCCGCCGTCGCCGGCGCGTGCCTGCTGGCCTATACGCTTCCTACGCTGGTGATGCCGCCGCTCGCGGAACGACTGATGCTTCGGTACAACCCGCGCCTGATCATTCCCGCTGGCTTGTTCACCATTGGCCTGGGCCTTTTCCTGATCCGGATCGGAAGCGGCGCGGCCAATGCCGGCTGGCTCACCGCGATTCCCGGTTGCCTGGTAGCGGGGTGCGGACTCGGTTTCACCAACACGACCGTCACCAATACGGTCACGGGCTCGATATCGAGCGACCGCGCAGGCATGGCCGCCGGTATCGACATGAGCGCGCGGCTGATCACGTTCGCGATCAACATTGCATTGATGGGATCGATCTTGTCTCAAAGCATCTTCGCGTATCTGAAAAGCGCCTGGCCGGACGCTCTAGATGGCCTGCAATTACGCGCGTTGACCGAGGTCATTGCCACCGGCAATCTTGCCCACCTCGCGCAATTCGCCCCGGTGTTGCCGACGCTCGATCCGTCCGGGCGCATTACCCACGACGCGCTTGTTCATGGCTTCGGCTCGGTCATGCTTTACGGCGGCCTGGCGGCATGGTTGCTGGCTGCCGTCAGTTTCGCGATCTTCGGTCCCGCCAGTTCATCCGCACGAGTCGTTGACGTCAACTGGAATCCTGACGACGACCGGGAATTGAACTGATCGGCAGGCCGCGGCGCGGCACATCCCCGGCACCCGTGAGCACTCTTCACGTTCGCGCTTCGGCGCATGCCGCCCTGAAGCGCCGCGCCTTCACAATTGTCGAGCGGGTTTCCGACACATCGGGTGTGTATCAGGTGTTGACGACCTTCGCTGCCGTGACGGTCACTTCGACCAGCCAGCCCGGCTCGACCAACCGCACAACTTGTGCGCGAGTGCGAGCAGGCAAATTCGGTTGTGCTTTTGACCCGAAGTAGTTGCGATAGACCGTTGAAAAGCCGTCGAAGTCCGGCATGCCGTCATTCGCCGGATCCGCGACGAACAGCGCCTGTACAGCAACGACATCGCCAAGTGCATATCCCCTGGCTTCCAGGATCTGCTGAATCTGGTCCAGGACGCTTCTTGTTTGCGTCTGCATGTCGCCGAAATACTCGACCGTGCGCGACCCGGCATCCCGATTGGACGGCAACGCGCCTACACCGCTCAACGTTATGGTTTTCGCCCCTGCGGGCACTTCGATCGCTTCGGAGAATTCGCGAGCCCAGGATTCCTCGCGGGAAAGGGGAGTCGGGTGTCGTAAAATTGCGTCGCTCATTTCATGTTCCGGATTGAATCTCACGGGTTCGGGTGCTGTCAGCCAGGTCGCGCTCGTGCCGCATGCGCCCACTCCCGACAACACGACGGATGATAGGTGAGCGTCGACGATCTAAAAAATGAATTAATTGGATGGATTCGTTCGACAGTATCGATCGATGTTGCTACGCTGGCGCAATCGAATTGCACGCTCTCTCGGACGTGCGCGGCATCGTGAAAAAACTCCACGGCAGGCACCTATGGAACTGCGACACCTTCGCTATTTTCTGGCCATCGCTGAACTGAACAACCTGTCGCGGGCCGCCGAAACGATGTACGTCGCGCAATCCACGCTGTCACACGCGCTGCATCAGCTCGAAGAGGAACTGGGTGCCGCGCTGTTCGACAGGGTCGGGCGCAGCATCCGGCTCACGCAGGCAGGCCGCATTTTTCGCGACTACGCGGCTCGGGCATGCAACGAAGCGATGCACGCCAAACGGGCCGTGCAGGAACTCAAGGCACTCGAGGCGGGTACTTTCACCCTCGGTGCAATCCCCGTGTTTCCGCTTGCATTCTTGCCGGATGCCGTTGCGACCTTCAATCAGCGGTATCCGAAAGTACGGATCTCGGTTCGGGATCTTCTAGCGGCGGAGCTTGAAGACAATCTGGCGCTGGGCGCGCTTGACCTCGGCATCGCATTTCATCCCGCGTCGCGCGACGATGTCGAATCGGAGTATCTGTTCACGGAGCGACTCGTGCTGGCGGTCGGCCGAAGCCATCCTCTCGCGAAGAAGCACCGGATCCAGTGGAAAGCACTCGATTCGATCCCGCTGGCACTGCTCACTTCGAGATTTTCGACACGAATCCTGATCGAGGAAACGTTCAGAAATGTCGGCGCACATCTGGCAGTCGCCGTAGAAATGGATACCGCCGAGTCGCTTCTCGCCGTCGCGGCGCAAGGACAGCTTGCCGCCATCGTTCCCGAAAGCGCCGGTGCGCGCTTCGAACACGTCAATCTGTTGCGCATAACGGGCCCTGAGCTGTCGCGTGATCTGGGCTTGCTATGGTCGAACAGGACAGGGCGAACCCGCGCGGCGAGCATGTTTGCAGACATGCTGAGGAGCCTGTCCGCCGAGCCGGCGGATCGTTCGCCCCCTTGATTCGTGATCGCGTAGCGGGAACGTCAGCGCCCCGTCGCACGCAGACGTGCGTCAACATGCGCCATTTCAATTCGATGTCAGGTTTCCGGATCGCGGCTCCCTCGACCCTGTGGCGATCCGGTTCCGGCGCTCAACGAGACGCCGGAAGTGCGGTAGCGTCCCAATCGATCCGGTAGGCGTGGTCGAAAGCCAGCCGCTTCGCCGGATTGAAAACCGTCTTCATACAGGCAGATGCTGCTGAAAGCCGAGATCAAATGGCTGGACGGATTGATCGCCGAGCTTGAGTCGGGCGCGATGACCTGGAACGAGAAATATCTGCGTGAACTCGCGGCGCAGTTCGGATGATGCGTCCCGGGGTTTGCGGCTGATTTGCGGTGGCTGTTCCGCGGTGGCAGAGGTTCGGCCGCTCGGCCGCGCGGCCGAGCTGACCAGCCCCCCTAAATCGAAACCTGCCGCCCCAGATCGACCACCTGATCCGCTGGCACCCGCAGATAGTCGGTCACGCGCGTGCAGTTGCGCAGCATCAGCGCGAACGCCCACTGCATCCAGCGCGGAATGCCCTGTCCGTCATCGCGGTGCGTGATGCGCTCCATGCCGATGAAATACGTGAGCGCGGCCGGATCGAGCGGGCAACCGTGCTGCGCGGCGATCTGCGTCATCAGCGCCGGCAGGTCCGCACGCTCCATGAATCCGTAGGTGGCAGTCACCGTCCAGTAGCCTGGCGCCGGCTGCGTGACGGCAACGCGGCCGGCGGCGTCGACCCAAGGCACCGACGCGATGTCGAGCGTGACGGCGAGCACGTTGCGGTGCAGCGCCTGGCTGTGCCTGACGTACCAGAGCAGCACAGGCGGCACGCTAGTCTTCTCCCGGGTGAGGAACACTGCGGTGCCGGGCACGCGTGCGAGAGTCGCGGCGTTCGACTGCATGAACGCGTCGATGGAGACCGGGTCCTCGCCCAGCCGGTTCACGACGGCCTTGATGCCGCGATGCCAAACGTACATCACGAGGTACACGAGTGCCGCCAGAAGCAGGGGCACGTAGCCGCCGTCGAACAGCTTCAGCAGGTTGGACGTGAAGAATGCCGTATCGAACGTGAAGAACAGCGCGGCCACGACACTGCTGGCGACGAGGTTCCACTTCCAGATCTCGCGCATCGCGATGAACAGCAGCACGGTGGTCATCAGCATCGTCGCGGACACCGCGATGCCGTACGCGCCCGCGAGGTTGTCCGACTTGCGGAACAGCAGCGCCAGGCCGATCGTGACCAGCATCAGCGTCCAGTTGACCGCGCCGATGTAGATCTGCCCGTAGCCTTCCTGCGAGGTCTGCACGATCTTCATGCGCGGCATCCATTCGAGCTGGATCGCCTGGCGCGTCATCGAGAACGCGCCGGTGATGATCGACTGGCTGGCGATCACGGTCGCGATCGTCGACAGGATCACGAGCGGCAGCGTGAGCGATTCGGGGCAGAGACGATAGAAGATGTTGCCGCCGGTCGGCGCGCCGGACAGCACGAGCGCGCCCTGGCCCGCGTAGTTGAGCACGAGGCTCGGGAACACGAGCGTCGACCACGCGAACTTGATCGGCTTCGCGCCGAAATGGCCCATGTCTGCATACAGTGCCTCGGCGCCCGTCACGCACAGAAAGACGCCACCCAGCACGAGAAAGCCGGTGCCGCCGCTATGCAGCAGGTAGGTCAGGCCGTGCATCGGGTTCAGCGCCCACAGGATCGCCGGGTGGCGTGCGATGCCGTAGATGCCGAGCATGGCCATCACGACGAACCAGACGGCCATGATCGGGCCGAACGCTCGGCCGATCTTCGCGGTGCCGAGCGGTTGTACCGCGAACAGCACGAGCAGGATGAACACGGTCAGCGGCAACACGTACGGCTCGAGCGTCGGTTCGACGAGGGTCAGCCCTTCGAGCGCGGACAACACGGAGATCGCGGGCGTTATCGCGCCGTCACCGTAGATCAGCGCCGCACCGAACAGGCCGGCGGCGACGATCAGCGGGCGGGTGCGCCGCTTCACACCGAGCAGCGCCATCAGCGCGAGTATGCCTCCTTCGCCGTCGTTGTCGATGCGCATCGCGAAACCCGCGTACTTGACGGTCGTGACGACGATCAGCGTCCAGACCAGCAACGAGATCACGCCGTAGATGGTGGCAGGGTTGGTGCCGCCTGTCAGGTCGAGCACGGTCTTGAAGGTGTAGAGCGGGCTCGTGCCGATGTCGCCGAACACGACCCCCAGAGCACCGATTCCGCTGGCGAGCAGCAGTGGCGATGTTTTTCGCTGATTCGACATGTTGCCCCTTCGTTTCTGATATTCGTTGTACGACCGCGCGCGTCGATTGCGTTCATCGGCGCCGCGCGATCCCGGAATTCATGCGCTTGCGTCTGCGATAGCTGATCGAAGCCTGCCAGAGACAGGAGGAATCTGGTATGACTTGGCGGCGGAAAGTCGGCGATCGCGCGGACTATGGCCGCACGGCGCGAGGCTGAGCCGTCGATCGGACGCCCGGCGACGCCTTTCATCGGCGTAATGTTGCCGGACTGTCACGGATCGCTATCGGGAAGTGCAGCATCATCAACCGGCTCGTCGCATCGTCGACGTACACCAGCAACGTGCAGGCCGGTGCCCGTTCCTCGAACCACCGATGATCGCTGCCGTCGATCTAGATGAGTTCGCCCAGGCAGGCACGCCGCGCCCGTGGCTGATAGACCTTCGGCGGTCGTTGCCGGCGCGGCACCCACAAACCAGCATCCGTCATCAGACGCCGTACCGTTTCCTTGGCCAACTGGAAGCTTACCGAGGTCCAAACGCGACGTTTCTTATATGGTCGCCTCCCATTTGCAAGGCGATTTTGATCGTGGCGAGGAGGGTGGTTGCGGACTTATATCCGGACTCGATTGCAGGACGTGCCTGCCGGACCCGATGGATTTCGCCGCAAGGGTCCTACTGTGGCGGGAGGCGACCATTCCATCTAAATGATTCGCGGACGACGGAGAATGGCATCTCCCCGCGTTCAATGTCGCCTCGCAGGTGTGAGCGGCTCGCGAGTGGTATCAGGTATATTCAGCGGGTCTTATCCTCACGGTATCCGTTCAATGGAATCAAGACGCAAGACAGTGGGCGTCGTCGCGCCCGCAGGTGTGCCCGATCCGCAAGGAATCGAGCGCGGCATCGCGCTAGTCGAAAGCTGGGGCTTCAAGGTCACGACGAGCGCACATCTCGGCAGCCGGTACCGCTATTTCGCCGGTACCGCCGAGGAGCGCGCGGACGATCTGCGGCGCGCCTTGATGGATCCGTCAATCGATATCGTCTGGCTCGCGCGAGGGGGATTCGGTTGTGCGCATCTGCTCGAGCACCTGCCCGACGAGATCGCGACGCCGAAGACGATCGTCGGTTTTTCCGACGCGACGTCGCTATTCTGCGCGCTTGCAGACCGGCCCGGCGTGCGCTTGTTGCATGGCCCGACATTCCACAGCCTGGCGACCAAGGTCGACGACGCGACGCGCGCCGACATGCGCGCCGTGCTGACCGGTGGCAAACGCGCACCGCTAAGCCTGCGGCATTTGTCTGGCGCCCCCGGTGCGGTGCGCGGACGTCTGTGCGGCGGCAACGTGACGGTGCTCGCGAGCGTCGCGGGTACACGCTGGTCGCTTCGCTCAAGCGACGCGATCGTACTGCTCGAGGACGTGACGGAATTCGGCTACCGGCTCGACCGCAGCCTGACGCAACTGCGTCTGAGCGGCGCGTTCGACGGGGCCCGCGCGTTCGTGCTCGGGCAATTCACGCGCTGCCCGATCCCGGACGGCGCGGATTTCACGCTCGAGCAGATGCTTGTCGACGTGCTGGGCGGCTTCGGCCTGCCGATCTACTCGGGTCTGCCGATCGGACATGAACACCGCAACATCACTTGGCAATACGGCAACCAGGCTGCCATTGAGAACAACGCGATCCGGTTCGTCGCGTAGCGTCGAATCTAGAAGGCATGAAGATGGAGTTGCTGGACTTCATGACTCAGCGGACATTTGAACTTAGCTACTACAAACG
>NZ_CAJNKE010000228.1 GCF_905232215.1 Burkholderia sp. LMG 13014 | reverse complement strand
TACCCGCCGACGAGTTCGGCAAGACCGTGAAGCTCGGCGAGCAGATCTTCCTGCACACGCCCGAATTCGCGGGCAAGTACGTCGGCAACAAGCTGACCTGCGCGAGCTGCCACCTCGACGCGGGCCGCCGGCCCGATTCGAGCCCGATATGGGCCGCGTACCTGCTGTATCCGGCGTACCGCAGCAAGAATGGCCACGTGAACACGTTCGCCGAGCGCCTGCAGGGGTGCTTCCGCTACAGCATGAACGGCAAGGCGCCGCCGGCCGGCGACCCGATCCTCGTTGCGCTCGAAACCTATTCGTACTGGCTCGCGAAGGGCGCGCCGGTCGGCACGAAGCTGCCGGGGCAGGGTTTCCTGAAACTGCCGCCGCCCGCGCAGAAGGCCGACTATGCGCGCGGCGCCGCCGTCTACACGCAGCACTGCGCGCTGTGCCACGGCGCGGACGGCCAGGGGCAGTCGAGCGGCGGCAAGGCGGTCTTCCCCGCGCTGTGGGGCGCGCGGTCGTTCAACTGGGGCGCGGGGATGGGCGACATCCGCAATGCAGCCGGCTTCATCAAGGCCAACATGCCGCTCGGGCTCGGCGGCACGCTGACCGATCAGGAGGCATGGGACGTCGCGACCTTCATGGACAGCCACGAGCGTCCGCAGGACCCGCGCTTCACGGGCTCGGTGCAGGACACCCGCGCGAAGTTCCACGATTCGCCCGATTCGATGTACGGGCTCAGCGTGAACGGGCACGTGCTCGGCGCACCGTGACGCAGGCGCCGTGCCGGCCATTCGGCCATCCGGCCATCCGGCCATCCGGCCCGCACGGCCTGCACTGCCCGCACGGCCTGCACTGCCTGCGCTGCTTGCGCATTCACGGATGCCAGCGATACACGATCATGCTCGTGCCGTTGTAGTTGTCCTTCGTGATCACGTATTCGCCGGTCGAGCGCAGGTACGCGCGGATCCCGTACATCGAGTCGACGTCGTTGCCGACGTCCATCGCCGACGTGTTCGAGTTGGTCAGCGTCGTGACGAGGGCGCCCGTGTTGAGATCGAACACGTCGACGTTCGGCACGGTGTGCACATAGCCGACGAACAGGTAGTGGCCGGCCGCCGCGATCGATTTCGGGTTCGCGCTGGTCAGGTTGATCACCGGGTTCGGCGCGGTCGTGTTGCCGCTCTTCCAGCCGTGATAGACCTCGATGTGCCCGTTCATCGCGGTCCAGTCCCAATTGTTCGCGAGGCCCTGCGCGAGAATCATCGTGTCGCTGTCCGACTGGTAGACGATCCGCGTGGTCGGCGCCACGGTGCTCGGTACGGGCGTCGTCACCGGCTTGCCCCATGACGGCTTGCCGGTCGCGTCGAAACCCGTCATCGGGTAGCGGGTAATCGCGTTGGAGCCGTTCAGCCCCGCCCATACGTCACCGTTGCCGTCGATGTCGAAACCGGTCGTGACCTGCAGCGTCGTGTTGAACGGCTTGCCCGGCAGCGAGCCGGCCGGATTCGCGATATAGCCGGTGGCCGGCGTGAAGTAATAGAAATTGAAGTTGCCGGGGTTCTGGCCCGACGCGACGAGAATCCGGTTGCCGCCGACCGTCACGAGCTGGCCGAAGTGCTGGCCGCGCTGGTAGTCGTTCATGTCGAGGCGCGGATCCTTCGGGTAGGTGAACGGATCGACCGTGTTCGCGACGAATGTGCCGCCCGCCGAGCCCGTATAGACGTTGTTGCCGCTGTAGAAGAACGCGCCGTCGGTTGCCGGGTCGGGCGCGGCGATCGCCTCGAAGTTCAGCGCCTGCAGCTTCCATTGCAGCGCACCCGTCGGGCTGTATGCATGCAGGTCGGTGCTGCCGTTGCGCCCGAGATCCCAGCCGCCGCCCCACGCGTTGTTGAGCACGTACAGGTTGCCGCCCGAATCCTTGCCGATGCCGACCACGCGCGTGAAGCGCTTGTCGCCGACCTGCCCCTTGATGCCCGAGGTCGTGTCGAGATAGCCGCCCTGCACACCGAACGTGCCGATCTGCTGCGGCAACCCGGCGAGGCTGTAGATCTTGACGTTCATGTCGCGGCCCTGGTCGCCCACCAGCAACTGCCCCGTCGACGCGTCGAAATACAGCGCCGACGGCCGCGCGCCGGCCGCCATCTGGATCGTGTTCATCAGCGTGCCGGTCGCGCTGTACTGCACGACCACGCCCGCGCTCATGCGCGCGACCCACAGGTTGCCCGCCGCATCGAGCGCCAGCGCACCGGGCCCGGTCACGCCGATGTCGCGCTGCCAGACGCCTTCCGTCGTGTACACGCGCACGCGGTTGCCGTAGAAATCGCTTGCATACAGCAGGTTGCCGGCCGTCGCGAGGCCGGTGATCACGTCCGGGTTCGGGAGGCCCGTCCACGTGCTGACCGGGATGCGCAGGTCACGCTTGTTCGTGCTGCGATCGTAGCGGCCCACCGAGCCGCTGCCGAAGGTGCGGTTGTAGCCGAGCGCGACGAACAGCGACGTCGCGTTGCCGGTAATCGCGCCGCCCTGGAATTCGTCGTGGATGCCGATCGTGCCCATCGGCTGGCCGTTCTGGTAGAGCGCGACGCCGCCCGCGTTCTCGTCCCAGCGCGACGCCGTGTAGATCACGCCCTCGGGCGCGACCCACATCGAGCGCGCCGCATTGCCGACGTGCTGGGCCAGCGTGCCGTACGTGTTCGCGAGCCAGTCGGTCGAGTATTGCACCTGCGCGTGACTCGCCGGCGCCAGCATCGCCACGCACATTCCCAGCAACGCCGCCCGAATTTGTTTCATTGACATGAATAATGCTCCCGAACGTTCGATTGTCGACACTGTAAATCGCGGCGCATGAAATATTGGTGATTCCGGCTAAAGCGCATTCGCCGTCACCCCGAATTATTCACGCCGTTCCTTTTGCCGTCCGGCGCTTTCCGTCAACGATGGTCAAGCCCGCTCACCGCGCCGCAGCGGCTTGCCGGCCACACGATTTCGGTGCTTTTTCCCCGGCATTTTCTTCCGGGTCGATCCATGCGAATGCGTCATTTTTTCTGAAATGCCCGCATTGCTCTTTCATTCCCCGGAGACGGACTCGATGATTACAAATCGAAATTAAAATGAAAGGAAAAAAATATTATCCGGCGCAATCGCGTTGTCGCGATTCAGCGCAGCGGCATGCGGCGGAAGAAAGGGAGGAAAGCAGGAAGGGAAAAGCGGGAGACCGTGAAGCAAACCGGAACCGCGCGCCGGCCATGCCGGCACGCGGCCGCGATCGTTCAGCTCGCTTCGTCGAGCGTCGGGCCGTCCCAGCCGTCGACGAATTTCGGCAGCGCGTCGACGACGTCGATCACGCGCTGCCGGTAGAACAGGTGCATCGTCGGCTGCAGGTCGCCGGGCAACTGCCCGCCGTGCGCACGCGCGGCCAGGCTGTTCGGCACGACGCGCATGCCAAGCCGGTTGGTGCCGAACACGATCTCGCCGCACGACGCGCAGTACGTGCGCGACATCGACCTCGCCGGGTGCGGGAACGTCGCGCTACCGCCTTCGACAGCCACCTGCTCCGGCGGCCACGCGGTCGCGGACAGCACCGGCGTGCCGTAGAAATCGCGGCAGGTCGCGCAATGGCAGTTCGCGCGCGCCGCCGGCTCGCCGCGCAGCGTCACGGTGACGCTGCCGCACAGGCAACTCGCGGAGTGCGTTCGGTCATGTCGTCTCCTCGAAAAAAGGAGGCGGCAGCACAGGAGCATGCGTGCAACGTTGCCGGCATCAAGCGCGGGCAACGTTGCGACCGCAACGATCGCTGCGCGTCAGAACTTCTGGCGCAGGCCCAGGCTGACGATGGCCTGCGAACGCGAATCGGACGAGTGGCCGTTCGCCTTGTCGGACACCGACGCGGTCGCCGCCACCGGCCGGCCCAGCGCGTCGAGCGTCATGCCCGACGCATGCTGGTACGCGCCGAGCAGGTACACGCTGGTGCGCTTCGACAGGTCGTAGACGGCGCCGAGCGTGACGTTGTGATACTGCGCGCGGTCGTCCACGCCATCGACATCGCTGCCGCGCGTGTAGCTGTAGCCCGCGAACAGTTGCGTCTGCGGGCGCACGTTCCAGCGCGTGAACACGCCCGCGACGTTGAACGTCGCGTGGCCCGTGAACAGCGACTGGCCGCCGCTGCGGTACTGCACGTTGCTGTAGTTCACGCCGACGACGGCCGGGCCGAAGTCGTAGGTCGCGCCGGTCGCGATGATCTGCTGCGATTGCGCGCTCGCATAGCCTTCGTTGATCGACGAGTTGAACAGCCCGTCGTCGGTGCTCTGCCACTTGCCGGTCGTCGGATCGGTCGCGCCCGTCTTGCTGTTGTCCGAACGCTCGAAACCGACCCCGACGCGCAGCGGGCCCGCCGCGTACCCCGCACCGACGCTCCACGTGTTGCGCTGCTTCATGCTGCCCGGCTGGCTGCCGAAGCCGTACAGCGCGCCGAACGTGAAGCCCGAGTAGTTGGCGCTCGTGTACTTGATCGAGCTGTCGACACGCGCGGTCTGGTCGAGGTCGTCGATATCGCCCGGGTGCGCGCCGAAGCCGCCGATGTACGACGACGGGCCGACCGGGCTCACGAAGTCGTCGAGCGACGTGTACTGGCGGCCGAGCGAAACCGTGCCATAGCGGTCGCTGCCGAGGCCGACGAACGCCTGGCGGCCGAACTGGCGGCCGCCCTGGCCCGACGTGCCGTTCGTGATGTCGAAGCCGTTCTCGAGGACGAACAGCGCGCGCATGCCGCCGCCGAGATCCTCGGAACCCTTGATGCCCCAGCGGCTGCCGGACAGGTTGCCGGTCGTGAGCGCGACGTCCGAATGGCCCGTGTACGCGCCCGCCGAGCCGACCCGCTCGTTGCTGCGATAGGTCACGCCTGCATCGACGATGCCGTACAGCGTGACGGAGCTTTGCGCGGCGGCGATGCCCGCGAGCGAGAGCAGCAGCGGGGCTGCGATCAGTTGCTTGTTCATGATTGTCGTGTCTCCGGGCGGTGAACCCGTTGTTCTGGCTGTCAGTTGCGAGTAGCGCGCGGGCGACGAGAACCACCGGCGGGCGAGGCCGGCGACGCGCGCGCGACGACGCGGCGGGCATGCCCGCTGCGGTCGTCATGGTAAATGGAACCGGTTCCGGTCGAAAGTGGAATAATGAAAACAGTTCATTTCCAAAATCGAGATAGTCGAACGGGCGGCCGTGTGCGCGGTGCGCCGCCCTGTACAGCCCGGGCGAGCACGGCCGATAATCGAACGCGCCGTCCATCGGGAGTGCCTTCATGCATGAAACGACCTTGCTGATCTTCGCCGCCGTCGCCTTCGTCGGTATCGCGACACCCGGCCCGACCGTGCTGCTCGCGCTGACCAACGGCTCGCGCTACGGCGTGCGCCGCGCGGCCTACGGCTTCGCGGGCGCGATGCTGTCCGACTTCGTGCTGATCGTCGCGGTCGCGCTCGGCCTCGGCGCGCTGCTGATGGCGTCGGCGTTCTGGTTCTCGGTGGTGAAGTGGCTCGGCGCCACGTACCTCGCCTATGTCGGCATCCGGCTGCTGATGTCGAAGGGCTCGCTCGACGTCGCCGCCGCCGCGCACGCTGGCGCGGCATCCGGAGGGCGCAACGCGTCGATCTTCGCGAAGAGTTTCCTCACGGCGGTGACGAACCCGAAGGGCTATCTGTTCTTCTCCGCCTTCCTGCCCCAGTTCCTCGATCCGTCCGCGCCGCTCGCGCCGCAATACGTCGCGCTCGCGGTCACGTTCGCGCTGCTCGACGGCGCGGTGATGTTCGGCTACGCGCTGCTCGGCGCACGCGCGGTGCGGCTGCTGAAGCGCGCGGGTGCGCTGTGGCTCGAACGCACCTGCGGCGCGATGCTGCTCGCGCTCGCCGGGTCGCTCGCGCTGTACCGGCGTCATGCGGCGTAGGAGCGGATACCGATGAGAATCGCCGCACCGCCCCGCTCCGGCTTTCCCGGCCTGTCGCTCCGCCAGCTCGAACGCGCCGACCTCGACGCGTGGCACGCGTACCTGACGAACCCCGACGTCTTCCGCCACACGAGCTGGAACCTGCGCTCGCCCGACGATCTGCTGCCGCTGTTCGACGCCATCGAGTCGGCCGACCCGGATTCGATCCGGCGCCTTGCCGTGATCGACGACGCATCGGGCGCGCTCGCCGGGACGATCGGCCTGCATACCGTGTCCACCGTGAACCGCTCGGCGGAGATCGCATACGATCTCGCGCCGTCGCACTGGGGGCGCGGGATCGCGAGCGCGCTGTGCGCGGCCGTCACCGCGTGGGCATTCGCGGACGGCGGCTTCATGCGCATGCAGGGCGTCGTGCTGACCAGCAACGCGGGCTCCGCGCGCGTGCTGCAAAAGTGCGGCTACCGCTACGAAGGGCTGTTGCGCGCGTACAAGATGGTACGCGGCACGCCGGGCGATTTCGCGATGTACGCGCGCCTCGCGACCGACTGACGCGCCCCCCCGCGGCTTCACGTCAGACCGCTCACGGCTGCGCAGGCGCAGGCGCAGGCGCAGGCGCCCGCCATTGGACGGCCTGCGCCGAATTGGCGACAATCGCCGTTTCCGTCCACGACGATCCGCAATGAAAATCGCCGCGCTGTCCGACATCCACGGCAACCTCGCCGCACTCGACGCGGTGCTCGACGACGTCCGCCGCCGCGGTGCCGACGTGATCGTCAATCTCGGCGACATCCTGTCGGGCGCGCTCCACCCGGCCGAAACGGCCGACCGCCTGATCGCGCTCGACCTGCCGACCATCAAGGGCAACCACGAACGGCAACTGCTCACCGGCGAGCGCGAGTCGATGCGGCTGTCGGATCGCTGGGCGCATGACACGCTGCGCGCCGATCATCTCGACTGGATCGCCGCGCTGCCCGAACGCGCGATGCTCGGCGACGACGTGTTGATGGTGCACGGCACGCCCGACAGCGACCTCGTCTATTTCCTCGAAACGGTCACACCCGACGGCTGCCGCGCGGCCACGCCCGATGAAATCGCGCAGCGCGCGGGCGACGCACCGGCGTCGCTGATCCTGTGCGGTCACACGCACATCCCGCGGACGGCGAAGCTCGACGACGGCCGGCTGATCGTCAACCCGGGCAGCGTCGGCCTGCAGGCGTACGCGGACGACCTGCCGCATCCGCACCGCATCGAGACGGGTTCGCCGCATGCGCGCTATGCGATGGTGTCGCGCACGGCGGCCGGCTGGAACGTCGAACTCCATGCGGTCGAATACGACTGGCACACGGCTGCGGCCACCGCCGCCACGCGCGGCCGCGACGACTGGGTCGTCGCACTGCGCACCGGCCGTTGCTGACACGCCCGCCCCATCATCCCGCTTCACTTCGTTCACCGGAAAACCGCACCGCCATGCCCGTTCCGTCGCAACTGCTTTTCCTGCCCGGCGCATCGGGCAGCACCGCCTTCTGGCAACCGCTCGCCGGGCTCCTGACGCATCCGGCCGAGCGCCGGATCGTCAGCTATCCGGGCTTCGGCGACACGCCGCACGATCCGGCCGTCGACGATTTCGACAGCCTCGTGCGTCGTGTGCTGGACATGATCGACCGGCCGACCGCCGTGATCGCGCAATCGATGGGCGGCGTGATCGCGATGCGCGCGGCGCTCGACAAGCCTGGGCTGATCACGCACCTCGTGCTGACGGTCACGTCCGGCGGACTCGACATGGCAGGGCTCGGCGCGCAGGACTGGCGCACCGGTTTCGCGGAAGCCAACCCGCAGCTTCCCGACTGGTTCCTGACGTTCCGGGCCGACCTGTCGCAGGAGATCGGCCGCATCGCGCAGCCGACGCTGCTGCTGTGGGGCGATGACGATCCGATCAGCCCCGTCGCGGCCGGCCGGCGCCTGCTCGAACGGTTGCCCGATGCGCAGCTGCACGTCGTGCCGGGCGGCCGGCACGATCTCGCGGCCGTGCATGCGGCCACGCTCGCACCGCTCGTCGATGCGCATCTGCAGCGCGTGTGACGTCGCGCGTTTCAGCTTCGGCTTCGGCTTCAGCTTCGGCGCGACCCTGAAACCACGCCGCTCACGCGCCGCATCACATCACCCCGCATTCCTCAACGTGAGCCGCGCTTCCAGCCCGCCGCCGTCCGTCCGGTTGTTCAGCGTGAGCGTGCCGCCCATCGCGAGCGCGAGTTGCCGCGCGATCGCCAGGCCGAGCCCCGTGCCGCCCGTCTCGCGGTTGCGCGACGTCTCCACGCGCCGGAACGGCTCGAACACCGCGTCGAGCTGATCGTCCGGAATGCCGGGCCCGCGGTCGAGCACCGCGATCACCGCGCCGCCATCCGGCGCGGCATGCACGTCGATCTCGGCCGCGCCTGCGAACTTCAGCGCGTTGTCGACGAGGTTGCCGACGATACGCCGCAGCGCCTTCGGGCGCGTGACGAGCGCGAGCGGCGCACGGCTGTGCAGCGCGACATCCTGCCCCGCATCCGTGTAGTCGCACACGATGCTGTCGAGCAGCGCATCGAGATCGATGCGGCGCGCGGCCTCCTCGGTGCCGTGCAGCGTCCGCGCGTACGCGACGCCCTCCTTCACCAGATGCTCCATCTCGAGCAGGTCCTGGCGCAGCTTCGCGCCCTGCGCGTCGTCGTCCATCATGTCGGCGCGCAAGCGCATCCGCGTGATCGGCGTCTGCAGGTCGTGCGAGATCGACGCGAGGATCTGCATGCGCTCGGCCATGTACTGCGCGATGCGATCCTGCATCGCGTTGAACGCCCGGGCGGCGCGCGCGACTTCGGACGGCCCGCCCTCGTTCAGCCGCTCGCCCTTCAAGTCGGGGCCGAGTGCATCGGCGGCCTGCGCGAGTTGCTTGAGCGGCCGCGTCGCGAGTCGCACCGCGAGCCAGCAGCACGCGGCCAGCACCGCGAGCTGCAGCACGAGCACGACCGGCAGCCAGCCCGACAGCGGCACCGTCGACATCGGATGGATGTCGATCGTCAGCGGCGACCCGTCGGTCAGGCGCAGATGCACCTGCAGATGTTCGCGATCGCCGGGAATCGCGTTCGCGGTCAGCGGGTAGTCGCCGCCGATGCCGTCCGAGATCGACCGCTCGACGCGCGCCGACAGCCGCGCTTCCGGCGGCGTGCCGGTCTCGCCGGGCCCGAGG
>NZ_CAJNKE010000227.1 GCF_905232215.1 Burkholderia sp. LMG 13014 | reverse complement strand
CTGAAAACCACGACAGCACGCCGCGCAGGGCCAGTTCGGCGGCAACGGCTGCGTTGAGCAGCGCGACCGCGTGCACGAGCCTGTCCGCCGTGCGGTGCCGGAACGCGAACCAGGCGGTGGCCAGTGCCCCCGCGAGCGCGGTGACGAGCGCGACGCGCAGCACCCGCGTGAGCGACGCGGACACCGCCGAGCCGCTGGCTGCCGCCGCATGATGGCGTTCGGCGACGAGTGTCAGAAAAGCGAGGACGATGCCTGCCGCGCCAGCCGCGAGCGTGGGTTCGGGCGCAGCCATCGCGCGAATCAGCATGACGGGCGACGGTGGCTGCCACGCGAGTGCGGCAAGCGTGACTGAGAGCACACCGCCGGCGGTGACGGCCCACGGCCGCCAGTCGATCGCGGCGGCGATCGCCGGCCACGGGTTGTCGTCGCGCTCAGGTTCATGCTTGCGGCTGAACGCATTGCGCAGCCAGTCGCCGATCAGCGTGGCGGCCGATATTTCCGGAGGATGGCGGCGGGCGTGGCCGGCCAGCAGCACGCCGATCGCGACGACGAGTACGTTGCACCATGCGCTGGCGAGCGGTGCGCACCAGCGCAGGTCGGCAGGCAGGATGTCGACGGCACCCAGCGTGCCGAGCGCGGCGACCAGCAACGCGGCGGCGCCTGCGACCGGCGCGAGTGCGTCGCGGCCGGCCGGGCTGCCGGGAATGTCGTCGTTGCCTTCCGCCTGTTGCCCCATCGGGGGTTCCTTACGTACGCGTTACAGGATGCGCAGGAGTCCGTGCGGAATGCTGCGAGCGGCAATGTAGCGCGGCGGATGATGAAACTCAAGGCATCGATGCGATTGGCGCGCAGGACGAAACAGTCTCAGGGATCGAACCTTTCCGCCGCCTTGCGGCCGACGCGATCGCCGGTCGCCCACGCGGCGAACCCTCCCGGATTCAGATCCGGTGCCGGTACGTCGCCGACTCGATCTCCAGCACCCGGCCGGAATTCGGTACGAACGCGATACGGACACGCTCGCCGTTACGCAAATTGTCAATGGTGTCCTGGTCGACGTCGAAGCGTCGACGCGGCACGTCGGGGCCGTCGTCGGCAATCAGCAGGTAATAGCTCGGCACGCCACCCACACGGCGCACGTCGAGCCTGGCCACCGTGGTGTCGAGCACGAACTTCCGGTTGGCTTTCAGGTCGAGCGAGACCTTGTGCTCGTACCACTTGCCGATCAGATACACGCTCAGGCTGGTTATCACGACGATCCCCGCGACCCACAGGAACGTCAGCAGCGGAAACGCCATCCGCTCCGTGAGGAAGACGAGGCCGACCGGCACCGCGGTAAACACGAGCGCCACCACGACGATCAGCAAGCCGCCGCCTTTCATTCCGCGCAAGCGGGCGCGCTCGTGGGGCTCCAGCGGTTCGATCGTCAGCGTCGGCATGGTTCTCCTGTCGTATCTCGACCGGACATGGCGCGTGCAGCGCCGCGATTGCCGACCATGCTATCGCGCGGCGCCGATCCTGTCATCGCCGCGATTGCGCCCGGGATGCAGCTGACACGCCGGTCGCGATCCGCGACCTCCGCGTCGTCGCGCACAACGCGATGCCGGCAAACTTCGCCGGCATTCAGGTTAGCAGTAGGGGGCAGCCGGTAAGGCGGTGGACTACGGCTAGTTCCATGGCCGACCATGGGTCCAGGATGCATTGACGCCGCTATGGTCAACCTGTCTCGCGGTGCCGCCTGGGGAGGGAGCCTCCATGAAGCCTGTTGCCGTGCCGTCCGGCGGGGGTGGCCGGCCGGCACGCAAAACCTTTATCGACGATTCCGACGATTCCGACGATTCCGGCGTGACGCCGGCGCGCTGCTCAATGCCCCATCACGGCGAACGTCGGCAACAGCACGCGATACACGTGAATCATCGCCGGCCCGAGCAGCACCAGCATCAGCGCGGGAAAGATGCAGAAGATCAGCGGGAACAGCAGCTTCAGCGCGATCTTCGCGGCCCGCTCCTCGGCGCGCATCCGGCGCCGCGTGCGCAGCATGTCCGACAGCACGCGCAGCGATTCGCTGATGCTCGTGCCGAAGCGATCGGCCTGGATCAGCATCGTGCAGAACGATTCGATATCCTCCACACCGGTGCGCAGCGCGAGATTGCGCAGCGCCGTCTCCTTCGTGAAGCCGGAGCGCATCTCGAGCAGCAGCAGGTCGAGTTCGCTCGAGACCACCTCGCTCGTGAACCGCAGCTCCTCGCTCACCTTCATCAGTGCCGCGTCGAGCCCCAGGCCCGCTTCGACGCACACCGTCAGCAGGTCGAGCGCGTCCGGGAAATCCTCGAAGATCTTCTGCTGGCGCACCTTGATCCGCTGCGACAGCACGATGTTCGGGATGTAATAGCCGATCCCGGCGAGCACGACGAGGATGACCGACAGGATCTCGCGCTCGTCCCCGAGCCGGGTCGTGACCAGCACCAGCAGCGCCGCGCACGGCACCGCGAGCGCGAGGAACGTCTTCGCGGTGAAATACAGCGCGGCCGCGCTCTGGTTGCGCCAGCCGGCATTCATGAGCCGGATGCGCAGCGGCGAACTCTCCCAGCCATCCTTCGGCACCGACAGCTTCGAGATCGGGGTCGACAGTTCCACCAGCTTCGCGACCCAGCGCGACGCCATGTCGTCGCCGTCGCCCGGGCCCACGCCGGCACCGGCACCGGCGCCGCCGGCCTGCTGAATCCGGCGCTGGATGTTGCGCGGCGCGAACAGCAGCATCGCGGCGAGTGCGCCGCCGGCCACGAAGAGGAACAAGCCACCCAGCATCACGGCGTGGACTACGCTCAGGTTTTGCATGACAGCCTCGCAACGGTTCGTTATTCGATTTGCGCGTCAGACGCGAATCCGGACAATGCGACGGATCCACAACAGGCCAAAGAGCATCGACACCAGCATCGCGCCGACCATCCTGATCCCTGCCGGATCCTCCCAGAGCACCGACAGGAACTCGCGGTTCAACAGCGCGATCGCGCCCGCGGTACCGAACGGCAGCAGCCCGAGAATCCACGCGGACAGCCGCCCTTCCGCCGACAGCACGCGCACCTTGTCGAACAGCTTGAAGCGCTCGCGGATCAGCGCGGAGATGCTGTCGAGCAGCTCGGCCAGGTTGCCGCCGGTCTCGCGCTGGATCAGCACCGCGATCACGAAATAGCGCAGGTCCTGCACCGGCACGCGCGTCGCGAGGTTCGTCAGTGCGTCGTGCAATGACACGCCGTAGTTGACCTCGTCGAACGTGATGCGAAACTCGCCGCCCATCGGATCGGGAAACTCTTCGCTCACCATCCCGAGCGTGCTCGTGAACGAATGGCCGGAGCGCAGCGCGCGCGCGATCATGTCGCAGATGTCCGGCAACTGCCGTTCGAGCTTGCGCATGCGCCGCCTGCGGCAGCGCACCACGTACATCGTCGGCAAGCATCCGGCAAACAGCGCGATCGGTAGCACGGCCAGTTGCGGCAACGCGGCGAAGCTCAGCGCCAGCCAGGCGAACACCGGAAACACCGCGCTGAGCACGATCAGCTTCGGCAGCGACCAGTCGAGGCCCGATTGCTGGATCAGGAGATCGAGCGTCTGCACGCGCGGCATGCGCAGCAGCAACCGATCGAACGGCTTCGACTCGTCGAGCATCCGCTTCTTCAGGATCGACAGCCGCTCCTGCTGCACGTTGCCGCCGGCCGACATCGCGCGGATGCGCGACTCGATCCGGCGCGCGGCCGTGCCGTGCCGCGCGTTCCACCATTGATAGGCGCCTTCGATCGTCAACACGACGGCGACGAAGGTGAGAATCACAAAGGCGTAAAAGATCGTGTTCATGAGGCCTCCCCGGCAGCCAACGGCGCCCTGTCGTCAGTTCGTCTCGTAACGCTGCGACGGGTCGTAGAGCGAATCCGGCAGGTTGATGCCGAATGCCTGCAGCCGCTCGACGAATTTCGGCCGCACGCCGGTCGCGCAGAAGTGGCCGCGTACCGAGCCGTCGCGATCCACGCCCGTGCGCTTGAACGTGAAGATCTCCTGCATGTTGATGATGTCGCCTTCCATCCCGGTCAGCTCCTGGATGCTGACGATCTTGCGCTTGCCGTCCGTCAGCCGCGCGGCCTGCACGACCACCGAGATCGCCGACGCGATCTGCTGGCGCATCGTCTTCGGCGGCAGCGTCAGGCCGGAAACGCTGATCATGTTCTCGAGCCGCGTCAGCGCGTCGCGCGGCGTGTTCGCGTGGATCGTCGCAAGCGAGCCTTCGTGGCCGGTGTTCATCGCGTTGAGCATGTCGAGCGCTTCCGCGCCGCGCACTTCGCCGAGGATGATCCGGTCCGGGCGCATCCGCAGCGCGTTGCGCACCAGCGTGCGCTGCGTGATCTCGCCCTTGCCCTCGATGTTCGGCGGGCGCGTTTCGAGCCGCAGCACGTGCGGCTGCTGCAGTTGCAGCTCGGCGGCGTCCTCGATCGTCACGATCCGCTCGTTGCGCGGAATGTAGCCGGACAGGATGTTGAGCAGCGTCGTCTTGCCGCTGCCGGTGCCGCCCGACACCAGCACGTTCACCTTCGCGCGCGACAGCGCATCGAGCAGCTCGGCCATCGGCGGCGTCAGGCTGTGGTAGCGCACGAGGTCGTCCATCTTCAGCGGGTTCACCGCGAAACGCCGGATCGACATCAGCGGCCCGTCGATCGCGGACGGCGGGATGATCGCGTTCACGCGCGAACCATCCGGCAGCCGTGCGTCGACCATCGGGCTCGATTCGTCGATGCGGCGCCCGACGCGCGACACGATCTTCTCGATCACTTTCATCAGGTGCGCGTCGTCGTAGAACGTCACGTCGGTCAGTTCGAGCTGGCCGCTGCGTTCGACATAAACCTGCCGGTACGTGTTCACGAGGATGTCGGAAATGCCGGGGTCGCGCAGCAGCGCTTCGAGCGGGCCGAAGCCGAACATCTCGTCATACACGTCGATCGCAAGCTGCCGCCGCTCGATGTCGTTCGCCGGCATCCGTTCGTCGTCGAGAATGCGCGAGATCAGCGCGGCGATTTCCTGACGGACCTGATCCTGCTGCAGCCGCGACAGGCGCTCCAGCTCCACGCGCTCGAGCACGGCCAGGTGAATTTCGCGGCGCAGCTTCTGGTACGCATCGCGTACCGACGAATGAGCCGGGCCGGCCGGTTCGCTGCCCGCCGCCAGCGGCGGGGTCCGGTGCAACGACATCTGTTCGCGCAATGACATGATCGATTCCCCGAAAGAGTTACATGGACTTGAGCTTCGGCGTGGCCTTGCGGCCGAAGAGCCTGGACATCAGCGGTTCGCTGCGCGCGGCGCCGTGTCCCGCGCGCACCTCCCCTTCGACCAGCTGTTTCGCGTACCCCTGCAGCGCACGCGTGACCGCCGTGCTGCGTGCGAGCCGCGATACCGGATGGCCCTGGTTGACCGCTTCGAGCACGGTGTCGGCGTCGTCGGGAATCGTGCAGGCGGCCTTCATGCCGAGCACTTCCTCGAGCGCGGTGCGGGTCCGGTCGCTCGCGCGCGTCGCGCGGTTCAGGACGAGCCGCATCTGGTCGGTCGAGTAGCCGAGCGACACGAGTATCTCCAGCAGCCGGCGGCCGGCGCGCACGTGCGGCATCGTGGGCTGCATCACGAGCTGGATCTGGTCGCTGCGATCCAGCGCGACCATCGACAGCGGGTTGATGCCGACGCCGATGTCGAAGATCACGAAGTCGTAGCGCGGCGCGGCGACGCCCAGGATCCATTCGAGCGCGTCCTCGCGCATCTCGGCGGCCTTGACCGGGTCGCCCGCGCCCGCGAGCACGTGGAAGTTCTCCGTCACGTGCGCAACGCTCGCATCGAGAAACGCGCTGTCGAGCCGCTCGATCTGCGTGCACAGCTGCGGCAGCGTCGACGGCGGGGTTTCGTCGCTGACGAGAAAAGCCGCATCGGCGAACTGCTGGTTCAGGTCGATCAGCAGCACGCGGCGCTTGAAGCCTTCCGCGATCTCGAAGGCGACATTGCTGGCCGCGAAGCTCGTGCCGGCCCCGCCCTTGCACGACATGAACGACACGATCCGCGTGTCGTCGGTGTCGTGCCGCGTACTTTGCGCGGCCGCGCGTTCGAGCGCGTTGCCGAGCGCCTGCGGGTCGAGCGGCCACTGCAGCACGTCGCGGGCGCCCGCGCGCATCGCGTCGAGCAGCACGTTCGGCGACGCGTCCGCGGTCACGAGGATGCAGGTCAGCCCGGCGTGCGCCCGGCAGATCCGCTCGATCGCCGACAGCTCGGACGCGTCGAGCAACGTGCCGTCGATCAGCACGATGTCGAACGCGTCGAGCCCGTCGGTACGGTGTTCGATCTGCGACGGTCGGCCGGTCGCACGCGTCGCGCGATAGCGTCCGCAGTCGGCCACGAGGCGCGCGATCTGCGTGAGTCGCGCGGTGTCGTCGGAAGCTACGAGGATGTTGATCATGACGTGTGCCTCGTTTGTTCGATCAGTTGCAGTTGGCGCCGCCGGTCGAGGAAGTCAGGCTTTCCCGCGGCAGTGTCGTCGTGAACGGCGGCATCGTCACCGAGACGTTCACGAACGGGATCATCGTCTTGACCGTGACGTTCGTGACGCTCACGGTCACGAACGAACACGTGTTCACGGTGCAGTTGGCCGGGGTGTAGTTCACCGACACGTTCGCGCTCGACAGCAGCGGCAGCAGCGCGGTCACGCGCTTCGCGACCCCGGCGGCATTGACGTCGCACACCACCGCCGTGCGCGCGCCCAGGCGCACGGCTTCGCTTGCGGTGTTCCAGTAGAACAGCACGCGGCCGAATTCGAAGATGCCGATCAGCAGCATGATCAGGACCGATGCGATCAGCCCGAACTCGACGAGTGCAGCACCGCGCTGGCCACGCCGGCGCGACAGCGGTAATTGGCGCGCGTTCATGACACTTGCCTCATCACGGTGACGATGTTGCCGAACGTGATCGACGTGATCCCCGGATACACGGGGATCGGCTGGTACTTGTAGCCCTTGATCTTCACTTCGACGACGTTGATGGCGCCCGACGCCGTGCCGCTCGCCGCGTTGTTGTTCGCGTCATACGTCGGCAGGCTCGCGAATTGCGACGGGTCGGACGAGTCGCTGCAGCCGGTCGTGTGCTGCGCATCGCAGATCGTCACCATCGAGGTCGTGAGCCCCGGCACCAGCTCGGTGCCGGACGCACCGCACGTCGTGCTGCCGTAGACGACGAGGCACTGCGCCGCCGACACCGGATACGCGCTGTCGGTCGGCAGCCAGACCGACAGGTAGCGCGCAGCATCGCGCGTCGCCTTGGTCAGCGTCTCGTACTGGTAGATCGCGCGGCCGAACTCGGCCACGCCGGTCGCGAGCAGGATCATCGGCATCAGCACGATCGCGAACTCCACGGCGACGACGCCACGGGTGCGCGAACGGCGAAACGGACGGGTTTTCATGATCGTCTCTCCGCTATTGAACGAGCATCGGAACCTGGGTCCCGGACGCGCTGCCGCTGCCCGGCATCCCGTGCGTCGCACATGGGTTGTTGCCGGAAACCGACGAGCCGAGATATTCGAGGTGCGCGACGACACCGCCGCTGCCGGGGCTGAACGGCAGCGGATCGAGCATCAGCACGCAATCCCATTGCGTGACGTGCACCTTGCCGCTGTTGCCGTTCAACGTCGAGCAGTCGCCTTCCGGGGCAAGCGCGACGCGGCGGTCGCCACCGTAGGTCTGGTAATTGGCCGCCGACCACGTGCCGTTGGTCGCGACCCCGCTGCCCGACGGCGGCGCGCCGTCGCCCTGGTAGGTCTTGAAGGTCGTGCGGTCGGTCACGAACTGCGTGTAGGCGTCGCCCTTGATGCCGGCCGTTCCCGGCGGCCCGTAGTTCGGGCCGACGTACGCGTAGCCGGTGAAGTCGGGCTGGCCGCTCGATCCGTTCGCGCCGTTCGTATAGATGCCGAAGCGCGTATTCCAGGCACGTAGCGACCCCGATTTGAGACCCGTGGTGCTCAGGTCCGGCGGGCTCGTGATGTTGCAGGTGTTGCCCGACAGCTCGCCGGCCAGGGTGGTTTCGTTCGTCGAGCCGTCGAGTGCCGCCCAGCCGAAGTTGCCGGGCCCGTAGGTCGACGACGACCCGGACGGCGACGTGATCCAGTCGCCGACGTTGTAGGATGGCGCGCCGGTGGCGCGGCACACGAACACCGGGATCGCGCAGGTCGTCTGGCCACCGCCCACCGTCGCGATCGCGCTGGCCGACACGCTCGCCGCGTTCGCGAGCTTCGTGCCCGGCAGCACGTTCAGCACCTCGATGAACCAGTGCGCGATGTTGCTCAGCGACGCGGTGCACTGCACGTACTTGATATTGGCCGGGTTCGTGACCGAGTTCTTCGTCAGGAACGCATCGGTCAGCGAATCGCTGAACGTGACGTTCGCATTCGTCGACAACTGCACCGACTTGTTCTGGAAGAACACGAAGTTCAGGTGGCCGGCGGCAATGCCGTCGGCCTCGGCCACGGACAGGCTGATGGCTCCGGTCAGGTCACGCGCAGCGGACAGCGCGCACGCATCGGCGCTGTTTTGCAATTCGCTGCGCGTGACGTACAGCTTGCCGAGATCCAGCGCGAGGCCGACGAACCCGATCATCACCGCCAGTGCGAGACCGACGATGATCGCGACGGCACCGCGCTGGCGATGCAGGCTGCGACGCATGACTTTCGGATAGCGAGCTGCGCTGTTCATGGCGTTCTCCCTGGGCGTGCCGTCGTTACTGGTTGGACTTGCCGATGCCGATCACGAACGCATTGGCAGGCGGATCGATCTGCTTGAACGACTTGTCGTAGTTGTCGAGCGCCGACGTGGCCGCGCCGCCGCCGACCATCGGTGCAGCCGCGTGATCGGCGGCATGCGGATCGATGATCTGGGCTTGTGTCACGGCGCGGACCGATTCGCCGAAGCGGGTGTCCCACACCGGGGTCGACGACATGCAGCCGGCAAGCGCGAAGGCAAGCGGTGCGGCGAGCGCCGCGCGGCGCACGAATACGAGGTAGGCGGATTTCATGAGTGTCCCCTTGGATGGCATCAACGATCGGTGGACTCGGATTCCGAGCGGGCGATCTGCGCGTGCGC
>NZ_CAJNKE010000226.1 GCF_905232215.1 Burkholderia sp. LMG 13014 | reverse complement strand
CGAGCGTGCGCGGCCTGGCGATCCGCTGACCGTGCGCGTGCCGATGGGCGGCTTCGGGCTGTTCGCGGACAGCCTGCGGCCGCGCTGGTTCGTCGCGGGCGGCACCGGGCTCGCGCCGATCCTGTCGATGCTTCGGCGCATGGCTGAATTTCAGGAGATGGCCGACGCGCGGCTGTTCTTCGGCGTCAATCAGGAAAGCGAACTGTTCATGCTGGATGAACTCGCGCGATTGCAAGCCGACCTGCCGCAGTTGCGCGTCGAACTGTGCGTCTGGCGGCCGGGCGGGGAGTGGGCCGGGGCGAGGGGCACGCCGGTCGATGCGTTGCGCGCGGCGCTCGCGCAGGGCGGCGCGCCACCGGACATCTACGTGTGCGGACCGCCCCCGCTCGTGCAGGCGGTACGGGACGTGGCGATGACGGCCGGCGTGCCCGATGCGCAGTTCGCGAGCGAGCGTTTCACCGTGTGATGCTTGCATCCGGCCCGATGGTGCGCTGCGGGTATTGCGGCGCCAGCGGAAGGCTGCCTCGCCCGTTGTGCAACGTGCCAGCGCGGCCCGCTGGTCCGTTGCCGCGAAGCTGTCGCACGGCGTCGCCGCGCATTCGTCCGGAGGGCGCGCGCGTCGCTGGCGGTATGCTTGCGCCCGGGACCGGCGTCGGTGACGGACGACGGAGCGCAATCCGCGCAGCCGACGACACGGCGGCGGCATCGGGGCATGGAGTCACGACATGGAGCAGGTGGTGGTGACGCGCGTCGCGCCATATTCAACCGACAGCGAGTGCGCGGCGGTGACGTTACGGTGCGGCGAACACGAGATCACGGTGTTCTCGTTCGGAGGCGACGCGCGCGTCGACGACATCGTGCGAACGCCGGTGTCGGCAGTCGACTGCGAGGTCCGGGCGGCCTGTATCGACGATTGGGCCGACGACGCAAGACGTGCGGCCAGCCGGCAATGGATCGGGAAAACCGGGAGCCCGTACGGCTACCGCGGATGCGGGTGGGTCATCGATCGGGAGCAGGGGTTGATCGACGTGGTCGGCTTCACGCTCGACGTGGGCGAGTTGCCATGCGACGGCGCGGTCGAATTCGAGTGCCTGCGGCTCGATCTCTGACCGGGCAGGCGACTGGCGGGCTTGCCGGATTGCCGTCACGAACTTACCCTTGGTCGACATCCCGGCCCCGAACAGGATCACGACCATGCAAGCCCACCCTCTGCGTCTTTCTCCCGGCGACGACCTGCGCGCGACGATCGAGCACGCATTGCGTCAGCACGACGCGCACGCGGCATTCGTGATCCAGGGCATCGGCAGCCTGAGCGTCGCGCAGTTGCGCTTTGCCGGGGCTGACGTGCCGACCGAACTGCGCGGCGATCTCGAAATCCTGACACTGGCCGGTTCGGTATCGCCGGACGGCGCGCACCTGCACATGTCCGTTTCCGATGTGGTCGGCCGCGTGTCGGGCGGCCATGTGGCGAGCGGCTGCGTGGTGCGCACGACCGCCGAGATCCTGCTGGCCGTGCTGCCCGCGCATCGCTTTGCGCGCGAACCCGATCCGCACACCGGCTTCAACGAACTGGTGATCCGCCGCGAGCCGGGCGGCGAGGGCGCGTGACGGTCGCGAAGCGGCGTTAGAATCGCCGGTCATTCGACGCTGTTCCGCCATTCACCATTCCGCGAGGCCGCCATCCATGGATGATTCCGAAATCGAACAAAAGGCGTGGGATATCGTGCGCACCTGGCTCGAGGGCGCGACGCCCGAGCAATGGCACCGCTTCGCCGCGCGCTCCAATTACGACGGCAACGGCCGCGCGCTGCGCTGGCTGCTCGACAACCGCAACATCGATCGCGCCACCGCGCTGCTGATCTACTGGAATCTCGGCGCCGCGTGGTTCGTGCAGTACGCGAACGAAAGCGACCTGGGCGACGCGTCGTATCAACTGGACACGTTCCGGCTGGTGCGCGAAATCGAGCAGCGTTATGCCGACGGCTATTACGCCGATCACGGGATCTGGTTCGATCCGCATGACTTCGACGGCGCGGGCCCGAACGACTATCCCGATGTACCGGTCGCGCGGCCGGTGCCGGCGCTGATGCTGCAGCCGACCGATGGCCGCGAGTATGTCGATCTCGACGAAGCGGAAGGGTACGACGAAGGCTTGCCGTTCGACGTGGCCGAGCGGCTTTACGCGCTTTACGACTGACCGGGCTGCGATCACCTAGCGGCGCCGGATAAAAAAAATGGCGCCGCGGGCATTCAGCCTGCGACGCCATTGCGTGGTGTGCTGCGACGTCTACCGCCCGCCGCAGCCCGCTCCGCGTGCTTACAGCTGCACGGTGTCGGCCACTTCCTTGAAGTCTTCGATCTGGTCGAAGTTCATGTACTTGTAGATCTGGTCGCCGTTCGCGCTGAGCACGCCCATGTCGGCCATGTACTCTTCCTTGGTCGGGATCTTGCCCAGACGCGAGCAGATCGCTGCCAGTTCCGCCGAGCCGAGGTACACATTCGTGTTCTTGCCGAGACGGTTCGGGAAGTTGCGGGTCGACGTCGACATGACCGTCGCGCCTTCGCGCACCTGTGCCTGGTTACCCATGCACAGCGAGCAGCCCGGCATTTCGGTACGCGCACCGGCCGTGCCGAACACGCCGTAGTGGCCTTCTTCGGTCAGCTGCTTCTGGTCCATCTTGGTCGGCGGCGCGACCCACAGCTTGACCGGGATGTCGCGCTTGCCTTCCAGCAGCTTCGACGCGGCACGGAAGTGACCGATGTTGGTCATGCACGAGCCGATGAACACTTCGTCGATCTTCGCACCTGCGACGTCCGACAGCGTCTTCACGTCGTCCGGGTCGTTCGGGCACGCGACGATCGGCTCGTGGATGTCGGCGAGGTCGATCTCGATGACGGCCGCGTACTCGGCGTCGGCATCCGGCGACAGCAGTTGCGGGTCGGCCAGCCACTGCTCCATCGCCTCGATACGGCGCTGCAGGCTGCGCGGATCCTGGTAGCCCTGCGCGATCATCCACTTCAGCAGCGTGATGTTGCTGTTCAGGTACTCGATGATCGGTTCCTTGTTCAGGTGCACCGAGCAACCGGCTGCCGAACGCTCGGCCGACGCATCCGACAGCTCGAACGCTTGCTCGACCTTCAGGTCGGGCAGGCCTTCGATTTCGAGGATGCGGCCCGAGAAGATGTTCTTCTTGCCTTGCTTGGCGACCGTCAGCATGCCTTGCTTGATCGCGTACAGCGGGATCGCGTTGACGAGGTCACGCAGCGTGACGCCCGGCTGCATCTTGCCCTTGAAGCGGACCAGCACCGATTCCGGCATGTCCAGCGGCATCGTGCCGGTGGCGGCCGCGAACGCGACCAGGCCCGAACCTGCCGGGAAGCTGATGCCGATCGGGAAGCGGGTGTGCGAATCGCCGCCGGTGCCGACGGTGTCGGGCAGCAGCATGCGGTTCAGCCACGAGTGGATCACGCCGTCGCCCGGGCGCAGCGCGATACCGCCACGCGTGCTGATGAAGTTCGGCAGCGTCTGGTGCGTCTTCACGTCGACCGGCTTCGGATAAGCGGCCGTGTGGCAGAACGACTGCATCACGAGATCGGCCGAGAAGCCGAGGCACGCGAGATCCTTCAGTTCGTCGCGGGTCATCGGGCCCGTGGTGTCCTGCGAGCCGACCGAGGTCATCTTCGGTTCGCAGTACGTGCCCGGGCGCACGCCCTGGCCTTCCGGCAGGCCGCACGCGCGGCCGACCATCTTCTGCGCGAGCGAGAAGCCCTTGCCGCTGTCGGCCGGCTGGTGCGGCAGGCGGAACAGCGTCGACGGCGCGAGGCCCAGCGCTTCACGTGCCTTCGCGGTCAGGCCACGGCCGATGATCAGCGGAATGCGGCCGCCGGCGCGCACTTCGTCGAACAGCACGTCGGACTTGACCTGGAATTCGGCGATCACGTTGCCGTCCTTCAGCGCCTTGCCTTCGTACGGGCGCAGTTCGACCACGTCGCCCATTTCCATCTGCGACACGTCGAGCTCGATCGGCAGTGCGCCGGCGTCTTCCATCGTGTTGTAGAAGATCGGGGCGATCTTGCTGCCGAGGCACACGCCGCCGAAGCGCTTGTTCGGCACGAACGGGATGTCTTCGCCCGTGAACCACAGCACCGAGTTGGTGGCCGACTTGCGCGAGGAGCCGGTGCCGACCACGTCGCCCACGTAGGCGACCAGGTGACCCTTTTCCTTCAGCGATTCGATGAACTTGACCGGGCCGCGCTTGCCGTCTTCTTCCGGCGTGATGCCAGGGCGTGCGTTCTTCAGCATCGCCAGCGCGTGCATCGGGATGTCCGGGCGGGTGGTGGCGTCCGGGGCCGGCGACAGATCGTCGGTGTTGGTTTCGCCCGTCACCTTGAAGACGGTGATGGTCAGGCTTTGCGGCACTTCCGGACGGCTCGTGAACCATTCGGCGTCGGCCCAGCTCTGCAGCACGGCCTTCGCGTGCGCGTTGCCCTTGTCGGCGAGTTCCTTGACGTCATGGAACTGGTCGAACATCAGCAGGGTTTTCTTCAGTGCGTCGGCGGCGACGGCAGCCACGGCTTCATCGGACAGCAGCTCGATCAGCGGCTGGATGTTGTAGCCGCCCAGCATCGTGCCGAGCAGTTCGGTCGCGCGTTCGCGGGAGATCAGCGGGCAGGCGGTCTCGCCCTTGGCCACGGCGGCCAGGAAGCCGGCCTTCACGCGGGCGGCTTCGTCGACGCCGGCAGGCACGCGATGGGTGATCAGGTCGAGCAGCGTCTGCTCTTCGCCGGCGGGCGGGTTCGTCAGCAGTTCCACCAGTTCGGCGGTCTGCTGAGCCGTCAGCGGCAGGGGAGGAATACCGAGCGCGGCGCGGGCGGCCACGTGAGCACGAAAGTTTTCAAGCATGGGGAGACCTGCTGATATTGCGTTTGAGGGGAAGGCCTTGCCGGCACTCCGGGGCTGTTCCAGGCACTGCTTTGAGCGGGATTCTAATCTCAATGCTCTTTAACGTCAAATGTCTTATGTCTTATATAAGAGTTGATCGGCTGGAAGCGGGAAAGCGCGGTGGAATGGGGGAGTCGGTCTGTTGGGGCGTGTTTTGGAGGGGCGCCTGGGTGCCGATGCGGGCAGGGTGTTCCGGGCGGTTCTGACAGTGGTCGGGAGGCGCGGTGTGATCCGGGCGTGTCCGTTCGCGTCGGGGGCCTCCGTCGTCGGCTTTGGCTGCCGTGATGTGAACCGACGCGAACCGTTCGACGCTTCGGCGGGCGAAAGGCGCTACCGGTAACGAAGCCCCGGGAGCGCGGTTACCGGCGGCGCATATATCTGCACAAGCACGCAAGAAACATTACACACAGGCCGCTTCCGCGCACCTACGCTCTGTTTCACGCGACTTTCAATCAGGTTTCAAAAGGCGGGGCGAGCATCGGCACGTGCCGGTTGCCCCGTCCTGACCGGCCGCGAGCCCTCAAATCCCGTCGATCAAACACATGCGAGCCAGAGAATCGATTTTCGTGGTGGTGTCCCTCGTCGCGGCGTCGGTCGTTCATGCGGCCACGGCCGACGACGAAGCGCGTGGCTCCGCCAGCCGTCCCGTCGCACTGGTCTATCGCGGCCCGGCCGCATGCGATGGCTGCCCCGAGACGATTGCGCAGCGCCTGCGTGAATCCGGCCACAAGTTTCGCGTGATCTACGTCGGGCCGGCGGAAAAACTCAAGATCACGCCCGCCGTCCTGGCCGGCGCCGCGCTCTACGTCCAGCCGGGCGGCGGGCAGGACATCCCCGGTGCGGCGGCCAGCATCGGGAAGCATTCGCTCAAGGCCGTGCGGCATTACGTGTCGAATGGCGGGCGCTACCTGGGCATCTGCATGGGCGCCTACCTGGCGGGCGACCCGGGTTTCGGGCTGGTCGCCGGCGAGTTCGACTCCGAGGTCGACCGGCCGGGCTCGACGCTCCACGGTATCGCGGACACGGTGACGCCGGTGCTATGGCGCGGGAAAAAGCGCTGGATCTACTTCCAGGACGGCGCGATGCTCCCGGCCGCCCCCGGCGCGGTCGTGCTGGCGACCTATCCGAACCGCGATATCGCGGCCGCGACCTATCGCTACGGCAAAGGGCGCGTCGGGCTCGTCGGCCCGCATCCGGAGGCGGACGAGAGCTGGTATCGCGAGTATGGCCTCAAGAATCCGGACGGCGTGCTGCCGGACATGGCTTATGACCTGATCAATGCGACGATGAAGCCATGACGGTGTGTGCTATTTCCGTTTGGCGCGATACGTGTCGAGATTCTTCCGCGCTTGCGCGCGGATCGCGCGTTGCACGAAAGGCGTCCAGCCGAGCAGCGCGCCTTTCAGTCCCAGCGCCTGACGCGCCCAGCGCCACAGGTCGAAGCTGTCGCGATGCTCGACGATGAGCCCGTCGCGAAACCGGAACCGCGCGTCGATCCGGTTGACCACCATCCGGCCGGTCGCGGTGAACCGGTATTGGGCGATCCATTTGGCGCGCCCGGCCTGTTGGTCCGCGTCGACGTCGCCGAACGTCAATGAAAAGTCCTGCGCCCGCGCGACCAGCATGCGCCACATGTCGCGTGCGAGGTCGCCGCGCAACTCGCCGAATGCGGGGTCGCTGAAGACGACGTCAGCGGCATAGCAGGCGAGCATGGCGTCGATGTCGCGCTGCTGGAACGCCGTGTAGAAGCGCTGGATCAGCTCGGTGTGTGGGTGGCTCATCTCTGGATGGGGTGTTGTCGTAGATGAAGCAGCGCCGCGACGCGGTGGCCGGACATTCCGCCGGTCGATCGATGGGGGCATGCCGGACGGCAAGGATCCCCCGATCGAGCCGACGTCGACACGTTTTCCCCGCGACGATGCCGGTCACGTTCAGACGTTCGGCGGCACCGCCGTCCGGGCCGTGACATGCGTCGCGACTTCGGTCAAACAGGCGGGAATGGATGCGGGCGCACGTGGCTCCGGTTCAGCCGCCGTGCCCCGGGCGCGTCCGGCGCGTCAACTGGCGGACGTCAGCGGTTCGCCAGCGCGACGTCCTGGTTGCCGCGTCCCGTCACCAGGCAACCCGACATGAATGCCTCGCCCTGGCTGCTGGCGGCCGCTTCGCCAAAGCCGCGGCCGAGCGCGTCGACCTTCACCTGCGCGGCGCCCTGTTCGCACGCAAGCGGACTGGTGTCGCGGCCCTGCGCGTGCAGGATCGCGCGATCGCCAATGAGATACGCCAGCAGCGCGAAAACAGCGATATGTACGGCTCGTCTCATGGTTCGTCTCCTCGTCGCTCAAGCGTAACGCGGACCCGTTCGACGAAGCACTTGGGGGTTCCCCCGGTAAACGTCTGCTGAAACAGGGGAAGGGCGGTGATCCCGTCCCGTTTTTCGTGTTTTGCGTGCGGAAGGAGGGCGCGGCTTCAACGCGGCTGGCAGGTGAAACCGGACGGGCGGCGCGGCATGTGCGCGACGGTTTTCAGCGCGACAGGCAGGCGATTCGCGCGAGTTTGACGAATGTCAGGGTACGGGCGGGACGGGGCGGTCGCGCGGCCATTCAAAGCGATAGCATGAATGCATGATTTGACGGAACGCGATCGCGGAGGAATGCATCGGTTCCGGCAAGCAGGTGCGTGTTGAATATCGCTATCGAAATAGTGAGGAATCCAAATGCTTAACGTCTCTTCCGTCCTGATCAGCCTCGCCCCGATGTGGGCCATCCTGCTCGTTGCGTCTTCGGCTGCCGCCTATTTCGTGTTCTGGCGCAAGGTCATCGAGTAAGCGCTGCGTGAAGGCCGGTGCGCGTGTGGGCGGTAACGCGCACACGTGTCGCACCGCTCGTTCGTCCGTCCGTCGCGGGTGCTGACCTGCGGCACAGCGGCGAACGGCCGTCGACGCGCTGCCGCGCGTCATCTCCGTCATTGCACGGCTGTTACCGGCACATTCGAAATCCGCACCAGCCGGCTCATCACGCTGCGGCGGAACACCGACATCAGCGTATGCAACGGGTCGTGCCGTGGCGCGACGACCACGATCTCGTCGCAACCCGTCTCCGCTGCCACGGACGCGATCGTATCGGCCACCGGGCCCACCTTCTTCACGACGCTGTACTTGACGCCGGCTTCCTGCAGGATTCGCTCGGCCATGGCCAGATCGTCAGACGCGAACTTCTCCTCGATCGAACGCAGCCGCGACAGCGGGTGGTAGGCCTCGAGCCGCGTCGATTCGAGCGGTGCCTGGACGTTGATCAGCACGATTTCCGACGCGCATCGTTCGCGATACAGGAACGTCGCGTGGCGAACCGCCTGAAGCGAACGGGGAGAGTGGCCGACCGGAACCAGCAGCTTGAGCATGAACGTTGTCCAGGGAACGAGATGATTCCAGCGTAGCGCGCCGCCGGGCCGGACGATCTAAAGAGAACGGGCGACCGCGTAAAAATGTCGTTAACGCGTGCCGCGCCTGATAGAAATATAAGAAATTTAAGTTTATGCGCATAAACGATTTCATCGGCCGGGGCGGTGCGCGCGAAGCAAGGCCCGCCGCCCCGATTTAGTCGGAACCGCAATGAATCGCGGCGGAAAATATCGGAGGTCGCCGATCCGGCGTCGCGTAGAGTAGTGCATCGGCCGCGGCGCGGCCCGTCCCGGCCGGTTCGGGAGCGAGCGCCGCCACGCGGCCAGCCATTCCATTCCGATTCCAGGAGACTCCGCATGCCGCACGGCGCCCCGCAGCTTCTCGCTCCCGCTTCCATTCCCGTCGATCCGATCGTGCGCCTGTCGGCGGGCGAGCTTGCGTCGGCGATCCGCAGCAAGGCCGTGTCGTGCGTCGAGACGATGCGCGCGTATCTCGATCACGTCGAGCGCGTGAACGGAGCGGTCAACGCGATCGTTGCGCTGCGCGAGCGCGACGCGCTGCTCGCCGAAGCCGCGGAGAAGGATGCCGCGCTGGCGCGCGGCGAGTACCACGGCTGGATGCACGGGATGCCGCAGGCGCCGAAGGATCTAGCGATGACGAAGGGGCTGCGGACGACCTACGGCTCGCCGATCTTCCGCGAGAACGTGCCGCAGGCCGATTCCGTGGGCGTCGCGCGGATGCGCGCGGCCGGCGCGATCTTCATCGGCAAGACCAACACGCCCGAGTTCGGGCTCGGCTCGCACACGTTCAACGAGGTCTACGGTGCGACGCGCAACCCGTACGACCTG
>NZ_CAJNKE010000225.1 GCF_905232215.1 Burkholderia sp. LMG 13014 | reverse complement strand
ATCCTGACCGACCAGGAGCGCCACTTCGACCGCTGGCCGTTTCCGGTGCCGGGCCGCGAAGCGCTGCGCCGCGACGGCATCACGTTCATGCACCACCAGATCGCCGCATGCGTGTGCTCGCCGTCGCGCTCGACGGTCTACACGGGGCAGCACATCCAGCACACCGGCGTGCTCGACAACGCGGGCGTGCCCTGGCAGAAGGACATGTCGCCGGACGTGCGTACCGTCGGCCACATGCTGCGCGATGCCGGCTACTACGCCGCGTATCTCGGCAAGTGGCACCTGAGCGCGTCGATGCACGAAACCTCGAGCCCGTACACGGCTCCCGTGGCCGACTACAACCGCACGATCCGGTCGTACGGTTTCGACGACTATTTCGGCGTGGGCGACCTGATCGGGGCGGTGCGCGGCGGCTACCAGTACGACGGGATCACGGCCGAAGCCGCGGTCAGCTGGATGCGCAACCACGCGCCGCGTCTCGCGAAGGAAGGCAAGCCGTGGTTCCTCGCGGTGAATCTGGTGAACCCGCACGACGCGATGTACGTGAACACCGACACGAACGACTCGACGGTCCAGGACGCGAACCATCCGATGCTCGGCATCGCGCCGCCGCCGAACGACGCGCTGTATCGCACGTCGTGGCACGACGTGCCGCTCGCGGCATCGCGGCGGCAACCGTACGACGAGCCGGGACGGCCGCCCGCGCATGGAATGTTCAACGCCGCGCATGCGAACCTCGTCGGCCGCTATCCGTTCACCGACGAACGCGTGCGGATCTATCAGGACAACTACTTCAACTGCATCCGCGATTGCGACACGCACGTCGTGCGCCTGCTGCAATCGCTGCAGTCGCTCGGCCTCGACGAACGCACGATCGTCGTGATGACGGCCGACCACGGCGACCATGTCGGCGCGCACCAGCTCGTCGGCAAAGGTGCGAGCGCGTACCAGCCGCAGAACCACGTGCCGCTCGTGATTCGCCATCCCGCGTATCCGGGCGGCATGCAGTGCGATGCGCTGACGTCGCACATCGACATCGCGCCGACGCTGCTCGGGCTCACCGGCCTCGACGACGCGCGTCTCGCGTCGATCCGCGGCAGCGCGCTGAAGGGGCACGACCTCACGCGCTGGCTCACGAAGCCGGCCGACGCGAAGCGGCACGCGGCGCGCGACGCGACGCTGTTCAACTACGCGATGCTGCTGTACTACGACAGCGAATGGATGCTGAAGGAACTGGGCACGCTGCGGCAGAAAGGCGTGCCCGAGGACGAGCTGTTGCGCCGCGCGCTGGCGCAGCAGCCGGATTTCCGGTTGCGCGGCACGATCCGCAGCGTGTTCGACGGCCGCTACCGGTTCACGCGCTATTTCTCGCCGCTCGAATTCAACCGGCCGACGACGATGGAAGACCTGTTCGCGCGCAACGACGTCGAGCTGTTCGACGTCGCGAGCGATCCGGGCGAGATGCGCAATCTGGCGATGGACCGGAACAGGCACGGCGAGCTGCTGCTCGCGATGAACGGCCGCCTGAACGACCTGATCGCGAGCGAAGTCGGCGACGACAGTCCCGACGTCATGCCGATCCGCGACGGCAAGGTACAGGTGCAGATCCGCAACCGGCATTGAAGGCGGCCGGCCGTCTTCCGGAACCGGCAAACATCGGACGATTCCGCGTCCCGCGATCCCCTGCCGTGCGGTCGCGCCGTTCGATCACACGCGGGGCGCCTCGTTTCATCGTCGTCCGGGACAGGTAAGTATCGAGTAAGCATGACGTCCTACAGTGTGCTGATTCTCCAGGGCGGATCAACGCGGCGAGCGCGCGCTTCGCCCGTATCCGGGCAACATCACGGGAACAGGCATGCAGAACCGGCCAACGATGCGTTATGTGTGTGCGAAACACCCCGACGGACGCCGGTCGAACTGGCAACCGCCGGCGAGCTGGAAAAGGCAGCTGGCGACACCGTCGCGCGGGGTCGTGGCGATCGATCACTACATCGCGGAAGCGTCGGAGCTGATCGATCTCGAGACGACCGAGCCGGTCTTCACGTTGCACTTGCAGATGCCGACCGGATTCGAAATGCGCACCGACGGCAACGGCTGGGCCGCGCACGTGATGCGCACGCCATTGACTTACGTGCCGCCCGGCTTCGGGTGTTCCAGCCGGTGGTCGAACGACATCGAGTGGCTCGCCGTCCACTTCGATGTGTCCTGGCTGGCCCGCTCAGGCCTGCTGCCCAGCACGCCGGCCGTGCCCCGCTTCGACGTGAGCGACGATCTGCTCGTGCAGATCATCAGGAGCATCCATGAAGATGCAATCACGGGCATGCCGTCGGGGCCGACCTACGTCGAAACCCTGGGCGCAGCCGCGCTCGGCCGCATGGCGTATCTCGAGTCGACGCGAAAGGCCCGGGAGTACACGCATGCTCAGGGAATGCGCCGGGCCGTCGAGTACATCCGCGACAATTTCCGCGATCCGCTGACGCTCGTGACGGTTGCCGAAGCGATCGACTATCCCGGCGACCTGTATTCGTTCATCCGGAACTTCAAGAAGGCCAACGGGGTGACGCCGCATCAGTACATCGTCGAAACCCGGCTGCAGGCCGCACGCGACCTGATCGAACGCGGACGATGCGATGTAACCGAGGCCGCGCTCGCATGCGGCTTTTCGACCACGAGCCACTTTTCGGCCACGTTCCGCAAACGGTGGGGATGCTCGCCGTCCGGGCTCAAGCCGCGTGCCGCGAACGTCACGCGAGCGGCAGCGACAGGATCCACAGGCCGCTGACCGTCAGCACGATCGTCAGCACCAGCAACGGCAACTGGTTGCGCACCACGGTGCCGGCCAGCACGCGATGACGGACGGCGATCGCGTGCGTGACATAAACGCTCAGCACATGGCCGGCGAGAATCAGCAGGACCTGCGCATGCCAGACGTAGCCGACGTTGATCAGGAGCGCGGTCGGCGCGACCTGCGCCGGTTCGATCGACAGCAGGTTCCAGCCGATGCCGAGCGGATCGGACAGCAGCGAAACGATCTGCCGCCCCTGGTCGATGAACAGCGTGAAGTAGTGACATACGTTGTAGAACAGCGCGATCGGCAACAGCAACAGGCAGAACTGCCGCGCGAACGCGTTGCCATCCAGCGCCGAACGCGATCCCGCCGCGCCGAGCGCGCAGAAGCCCCGGAACAGGCCATGGTAGGCCAGCCCGACCGCGGCAAAGGTGGCCCACTGCCCGGCGAGCACGAGGTCTCCCGCGATCGCGTAGTCGTTTTTCAGTGACGGAAACACCGCGACGATCAGCGGATAGATGCCGCGCCAGAAGAAGGTGTTCCAGACGGCCGTATCGCGCAGGCCGTCGTAGGCCGTCGACGACAGCATGAACGACAGGAAGATCACGACGCTGGTGTCGAATGGTGGTTCCGATGCCATGGCGGCGACCGGATTCCTCAACCTGACGCCGATCTCGCGCGCCGACACGCGGCGCCATTCGAGCGGTGACAGTCGTGCGCACAATCCGCACAGGATGCCGAACGCATCGAAATGCCTGAGCCACACGTCGCGGCCGAAACAGAACGAACCTGCCAGCGCACAGGCTGCGTAGCCGGCAAGAAACAGGCTGGCGTCCCGCGGCCTTGCCGCGCCGAACAGCTCCAGCGCGATGAGGACCACATACGCGAGCAGCGCCGGATACGATGCCAGGCCCCGGGGGTAGCGATACCGGCCCCGGTCGATTGCCGGGACGGCGCGCGCCACGATCCGCAGCAGCAACGCAAACGGGTTCGTGAGCGCATAGAGGTCGCCGAACACCGCGCTGACATAAATCGACCCCAGATAGAACCAGAGCCAGAATCCCGACATGCTGAGGTTGACGAACGGGTTCTGGATGCCGGCGAGGCCCGACACGATCAGCAGGACGACGAAGCCCATGCTGGCGGCCTGCCCCGCTGCGAGCACGACGGCCGGTATCCGCCAATCTCGCCGCCATCGGATCGCCGGCGCGCGCGTGTCCGGCACGCGCGCGCCCGATGCGAACGCCAGGATCATGAAGGACACCACGAGCGTGCCGGTGGCCGCGTACGCATAGAGCCACAATGGCACCGGCAGGTAGTACGGAATATTCCACGCATGCGCATCGGCGCACGTCGGCGCGCATGCGAGGAGCGCCACCGCCGCCGGGGCCAGCCACGCGTTGCAGCGTGAGCCCGCGTTGTCGACGGGGGCCGTCGCGCCGCGCGCACCGTATTCGAAGTCGTCGCGCATATCAGTAATCGGAAGACAAAATCAGTCCCGTGACCTTCCAGCCGGCCCCGCTGCGCTGCTCGGACACCACGCCGATCGTGTCGTAAGGCGCATCGAGCAGCTTGATCAGCGCGACGGCCCGCTTGTTGCCGTCGGCCGAATCGGGCAGCGGAAACACCAGGAACGGCAGGATCGGCGACGGCTTGTCGCCCTCCACGATGAGCGGCAGCACCGCATCGTTCAACGACTTGAAGACCTCGAACGACGCGCGGTTGCGCACGCTCGCACCGGGGCTTGCCGTTGGATGCGAGGGTGTCCCGATCGCGAGGTAGGCGCCGTGATCCCGCAAGCGCCAGCCGGTCAACTGCTCGACCAGCGGGCCATCGGGCTTGCCGGTGCGGCCGGCAGCCAGCGCGGGCAGCCAGCGCTTGTCCACCGGCGACGTCGTGACCCAGTCGCTGAAGAAGCGCGCGTAGAAATCGGCGAGCCCCTTGTCGACGCCGGATTGCTCGGTCGGCGCGACCGGCTTCGGCACGTCACGCCGGCCGTGCCAGCGAACCGCCTGCCACGCGGGGCCGTCCGGCAGGCTCGTGCCGTCGAGGAACGACGTGTCCTTCACGCCGTTCGCGACGAACCAGCCCGATTTCGCGTGCTTGGTTCGTGCGTCGATGAAACCGGCAAGCATCGGCCGCACCTGCTCCCACGGCCGCGCGTTTCTCGACGCTCCATTGATCTTCGGATAACGAATCATCTGGAGATAGGTCGACTTCACCATCGCCTCCGTATCGACGGGCCAACGCCAGGTCATCTCGGCGGCGTGGCCGGACGGGCCACCGCGCTCGAGCGGCGCGGCCATCGCCAGGCCGGCGTCGCATTCGATGCCGTAGCGGCGCCAGTCGGGTACCGACGGCGTGCCCTGGTGCGCCCATGCGTCTTGCAGCGCATGCAGCGCCCGACCGAACTCGCCCAGCATGAATCCCGCGTTGCGCCCTTCCGCGCGCCGCAGCGTGGCATCGACCAACGACCGCGAGGCCGGGCCGTCCGGCACCACGGCCCGGGCTGCGGCAGCGGCCGGCACCCGGGTCTCGCTCGGGTAGTGCGCCGCCTGGGTATCCTGCGCATCCGGCGCGAAGCGCGACAGGCAGGCAAACTGCAGCGGCGACGTCATGTATTCGATCGAGCCGGCATCCATCCGCTGGTCGGCGAGCGCGATCGCATCGGCCTCGCCGGACGCGAACCCCGCCTGCCGCGCAAGCCAGAACGTGAGACCGAAATGCACGTCCGCTTCGAACCCCGAGCATGTCAGCGGCATCGCGAGCGCCGCCAGCAAGGCCAGCGCGGCAACGCCCGGATTTCTCCGGGCGCGCCCTCGCGCGCCTGCCCTGCCGGTTGCGACCCTCTCACGCGATGCCCTGCGAGCAACCTGTCTGCCGTGCATCAATTGCCGATCTCCGTCGCTTTGGTGCTTTCAGGAAACGGCCACGCACCGTTCTCGAACGACAGCACGAGCAGGCCGTTGTCCTGGCACGCCGTGGTCAGCAGATGGCGGTCGAAATCGAAATCGAGGCGCGACGCGCACCAGTCCGGGCCGCCCGGGCGATATTGGCCGAACATCAGGTGCGCGGAACCGGCGCCGGGCGACTTGGCCGAAGGCGGGTTGTAGTACGCGATTTCCTTCGGCTTCGCCGGATCGCGAATATCGAATACGCGCACGCCGGAGTTGAAGTAGCTGCACGCGAGCGCCGTGGCGTTCTCCCTGTTGTCTACGCTGCAGTAGTGCGATCCGTACGTGAACGTGGAAAGGCCGAGAATGTCGGGAATCACCTTGCTGCAGTTCTGCACCGCATGCGTTTCGAGCCGCAGCTCTGACACGAGCTTGGGCGCAGCCTCGTTCGACATGTCGTAGATGTGCCCCATCGGGAACGGTGCCACGCCTGCATTGCACGCGGCCTTCACACCTGTCGCCCCCGGATCCTGGAGGCCGCCCGACCCGCCTTCGTCGACCTCGACCACATAAGGCTTGCCGCTCACGGCGAACGAGATCGTGTGCTGAGCCGCACTGCCGTCGCGCACCGGCACGGTCGCGATCCGGTGCATCTGCGCATTGGGGCGACGGCTCTGCACTTCGCTGGTGTCGATGACGAAGAACCCGTTGTCCCCGTTCGAGTTCGGGTTGTCCAGCGGCGGTGCGCCCGATCCGGTCGCCGCGCCCGTATTGCCGATACTGACGAAATACGCACGGTTTCCGTCCTGGCTCACGGACAGCCCGTGCGGCAGCACCCCGAATCCCAGGTCGGCCATCGTGATCGCCGAGATCAGCTTCGGCCGCGTCGGTATCGTCAGGTCGACTGCATAGTAGGACTTCGAAAACGCACCGCCGATGTAGTACGTGAAGCCGTCCGGGGAAAAGCCGCCTTCGTGGCCCATGGGCCTGACACTCGGGAGAATGCCGCCGTCGGTTCCGGTGCCGATGGGCACGCTGGCGAGCAGCTGCGGGCGCGTGCAGTCGGTCGCCACGTCGTACAGATCGACTTCCGGGCCGCCAGCGCCGCCGAGCCCGTTATCGGCGGCGAGAATCCCCCGCGCGACGTTCACGCGCAGCGATTCCCACGGATCGATCATCGCCGTGGACGTCAGCGAACTCACCCGCACCGGCTTGGCCGGGTCCGTGATGTCGATCACCGGTACGCCAGGATTCACGCGCGGCGGCGCATCGGGGTTGTTGAACGCCGGGGTGGCGCCCATCGTCGCATGGTAAAAGCAGGTGTGCCCCTGCCGGTCGGTGTAGGTCGCCGCCGACCACGACGCGCCCTCGCCCTGCACCTGGCTGACTTGCTTCAGGTTGCAGTTGAAGCCGCCGAATCCGGACTGGCGCAGCGCGGCGGGCACCTGCCCTTGCAGCGCCGTCTCGGGCGTATCGCCGGGGCTGCAGCCCGGCACGCGCGGCACGACGTAGTCCGCCACCGATACGGCGGGCGGCGGGCTCGTCACGTCGTTGTCGTCTCCGCCGCAGCCGGCGAGCATGAGTGTGCCGAGCGATATCGCGATCGCCAGGCGATTCAGTACCAGCATCTTTGCCTCCTCCTGTTTCGAACTTCGTTTCGAATGTCGTTTCGATCCGGTTTTATCGTTAGTTGTCCGGATATATCTCGATGACAGCCACCTCGATCTGCTCGCCGGTGCGGCTGTGAAAGTGCAGCGAAAAGCGCCCGGTGATCCCGACCGGGAGAATGTCCATCGACTGCTCGGTTCCCGAGGTGCAGGCCGCGAGCGCACCCGGTATTTCATGCGCCATCAGCACACCGGCCTCTCGCGCATGCACCTTGATATGCGCCGGCATGCCTTCGCGAATCGCGATCACGGATCGTTGCCAGGGCACCTTGTCCCGATCGACCTCGACGGAAAAGACCTGTTGATCCGGCGGTCTCGTCGACGCGTGCGACAAATGTCGCGCGACACCGTAAGCCAGCACCAGCGCCGACACGGTCGCGATCAACGCGACGAGTCGACGCCGCTGCCGCAGATTCCTCTCCTCCATTGCGGCGCTCCGTTTCATCGGCACTCGCGCCGCGCCGTATCTCGTGCCGGCGGCAGGCCGGCCATCCGCGCGGTCGTCAGCCGTTCGACGAATGGTAGTGAGCGCCCCGATGCAGCGATATCTGCTTATTGCGGGTTGTCGGAAAATTGCGTCCGGAGTAACCCGAGCCAGGGCTGGCCGGGCCAGGTTGCGCGCCGGATTCGGGAATCGTCACACGCGAATCCCACGAGCCGATGACGCACGGCGCACGATGGGTGATGGGTGATGGGTGATGGGCGACGGGTGACGGGCGACGAGCGACGGACGATTTGCGCGCAACGATGCCCGGGCGGTTCGACCTCGCGAACCAACCGGGGCGACGGCCTCGATGCGATGAAGGAACGCAGCGGGACGCGCAGACCGTGCATCGGCACCGACCGCCTCCGCGCCCCCGGCGGCGACACGCCGAACTCGGCAGCCGCGCGTCAATCCTTGCGGATGTGTTCGGCCAGGAAGTCGATCAACAGACGCACGCGCGGCAGCAGCCCGCGCCGCGACGGAAACACCGCGTGTATCACGCCGCCCTTCGGCGCCCATCCGGGCAGCACGTCGACCAGCGTGCCGTTGCGCAGGTCGTCCTCGACGACCATGCACGGCAGTTGCACGATGCCGACGCCGTGAATCGCCGCATCGCGCAGCGCATGCAGGTCGTCGGTAATGAAGCGCGGGTGATGACGCAATGGCACCTGCTCGTCGTTCGGCCCGACCAGTTGCCACACGTGATGCCGCGCCGGCCCCCAGTCGAGGCTCGGCACGCCGGCCAGTTCGGCAGGATCCGACGGCGCGGCGCGCCCGTCCAGCCAGTGCGGCGCGGCCACCAGCCGCTGCGGGCTGTCGCCGAGGATGCGCATCACGAGATCGCTGTCCTCCAGCGGCGGAAAGCGCACGCGCAGCGCGAGATCGATCCCTTCGCTCAACAGGTCGACGCGGCGATTCGTCGCCTCGAGATGCACCTGCACCTGCGGATGAATCGCCATGAAGCGCGCGATCAGTTCGCTCACCCGGTATTCGAGCAGCGCGGTTGGGCAGCTCACGCGGACGATGCCGCGCGGCTCCGCGTGCCGGCGCTCGATCACCTCGCGCGCCGCCTCGGCTTCGACCAGCACGGCAAGACACCGCTCGTAGAATTCGCGCCCGGTCTCCGTCACCGTGAACCGGCGCGTCGTGCGCTGCAGCAGCCGCACGTCGTACTGCGCCTCCAGCGCCGCGATGCGCCGGCTCAGCGTCGATTTCGGGACGTCCAGCGCACGCCCCGCCTGCGTGAACCCACCGTGTTCGACCACCTTCACGAAGTAGTAGAGGTCGTTTAGATCATCCATGATTGTTCCACCCATAGAACACTGATGGCATTTTAAGGGACTGGAACGCCATTTGTTCCACGAATAGCATCTTGA
>NZ_CAJNKE010000224.1 GCF_905232215.1 Burkholderia sp. LMG 13014 | reverse complement strand
CGCGAACTGCTGAAGCAGCCGTCGCAGCTCGGCCCGCTGCTGCAGGTCGCGAGCGACGCGCGCGCGGCGCGCACGACGCTGATCCAGGCGCGGCACGCGTTCGAGCGTGCCGGCGCGATGCGGATCGTCTGAGCGGCACGCGCCGCTGTCCTCGCCCTTCTCTTCCCGGTTTTTCGCTTCTCGCAGATCGCTGCGGACAAAAAAAGAGCGCTGCAGTGAACTGCAGCGCTCTTTGTCTTTGCGGCGGCGGCCGTTGCAGCGTTACTGCGCGGCAGGGCTGCTCGCGGGCGTTGCCGGTGCGGTTGCCGATGCCACGGCAGGGGCAGCGGCCGACGCTGCGACAGGCGCGCTCGCGGGCATCGCGTTGTCCGCACCCGGATCGTCGTATTGCGGCAATCCCGGTGCGGCCGGCGCGTTGCCCGGCGTGGCGCCCGATTCACCCGGATCCTCGTAGTTCGGCAGCCCCGGTACGGCCGGTGTCGACGCGGGCGCATTCCCCGGTTCACCCGGTTCGTTGTAGCTCGGCGGCGTGGCCGACGACTGGCTGCGATACGTCAGCGACTTGCGCTGTTGCAGGTACGCGTCGCGCACGAACGAATACGGATCGAGCGCGGCCTGCTTCAGCAGGTCGGTGGCGCCGAGCAGGTCCGAACGCGCGCTGATGAACTGCGCGATATACATCGGGTTGCGCGCGGCCGGCTCGATGTAGTTCAGCAGGTTGAAGCGCACGTCCACCGCGCGGCCGACGCCGTCGCGGATCGTGCTCGGCCCGAACACGGGCAGCACGAGATACGGGCCCGACGGCACGCCCCAGCGCGCCATCGTCAAGCCGAAGTCCTGGTGATGCTTCGGCAGCCCGGCCGGCGTCGCGATGTCGATCAGGCCGGCGACGCCGAACACCGAGTTCATCGCCACGCGCATCAGATCCTCGGTGGCATCGGTGATGCGGAGCTGCAGCAGGTTGTTCGCGATGTTGCCGAGATCGCCGAGGTTCGAGAAGAAGTTGCTGATCGCGGTGCGCACGGGCGTCGGCGTGACCTTCTGGTACCCCTTCGCGATCGGCTGGGCGATGTTCGTGTCGACGGTGTCGTTGAACGTGTACATCGCCCGGTTCATCGGCTCGAGCGGGTCGTTGGGGTTGCGGTTCGGTCCCGTCGCGCAGCCGGTCAGCACTGCGCTGGCGGCAACGGTCGCCGCAATGATTCGCACCTTATTCATTGATTCCTTGCGATTGGTTCTTGGCGCGTTTGACGCGCGGTTTGCCCATCAGGACGGGCTGGAACACCACGGCGCCGATCAGCGTGCAGGTCAGGGCGAGCGCGAGCAGCTTGCCCATGCTCGACGTGCCCGGGTGGTGCGACAGCCACAGGCTGCCGAATGCGGTCGCCGTCGTCGCGGCGCTGAACAGGACGGCATGCGTGAGGCTCGAGTGCAGCAGCCCGGTTTGCCCCGCGCGCCACGCCATCACGAAATACACCTTGAACGCGACGCCGACGCCGAGCATCAGCGGCAGCGCGATGATGTTCGCGAAGTTGAGCGGCATGCCGAGCACGACGCACAGCTCGAGCGTGACGACGCCCGACACGAGCAGCGGCACCAGCGTGCGCAGCACGTCGCCGAAGCGGCGCAGCGTGACCCACAGCAGGATCGTGATCGAGATGATCGACCACAGTGCCGCATGCAGGAACGCGTTGATGATCGTGTCGGCCGAATGCAGGATCGAGATCGGCCCGCCGGTCGTGCCTGGCTCCGCAGCCTTCACGGTCTTCGCGAAGCGGCGCAGCATCGTGTCGTCGTTCGGGTCGACGCCCTTCGGCACCTTCGGCGAAATCTGCACGAGCGCATGGCCGTCCGGCGCGATCCAGTCGCGCACGAGTTGCGGCGGCAGCGATTCGCGCGTGATGTCCTGCGGCTGCAGCAGCGAAGCGAGCTGGTTGAGCGCGATACGCAGCGTGTCGGAGAATGCACGCTCGGCGCGGTCGCGCGTCGCGGCGTCCGCGGCGGCGAGCTTCGCGAGCGACGCGGACAGGTGCTGCGCGGCGGCCGCACCCGGGCCCGGGTGATCTTCGGCCGCGTAGCTCAGCAGATCCGACACGCGCTTGAGCGCGGCGACGCGCTGTGCGTCGGTCGCGGGCGGCGCGGCCGGCTGCGTCAGCGCGGGCAGCAGGTCGCTCGCGGCCGCGGCGATCGCCGCGCGCTTGGCCGGCTGGTCGGCGGGGATGAAGGTCGACAGCGTGGTCGTGCGCCCGACTTCGGGCAGCGCGTCGAGGCGCTTCGCGGCCGCGTCGGCTTCCGCGAGCGACGGCGCGAGCAGCGTGACGTCGTTGACGGCCGCTTCCGGCGAATCTTTCAGCGCGAGCAGCGTCGCCATCGATTCGCTGTTCGGATCCTTCAGGTTCAGCGGGTTGAAGTCGAAGCGCAGGAACGCGAGCAGCGGCAGCGCACCGACCACGACCACGAGCGTACCGATCAGGATCGGCTTGCGATGGCGATCGAGGTAATCGTCGACCGGCGCGAGCCACGGGAAGCCGGGCGTCTTCGATTCGCCCGGCGGCGCGAACAGGCGCAGCAGCGCGGGCAGCAGCGTGAGCGTGGTGAGCAGCGCGACGAACATCCCGACGCCCGCGATCAGGCCGAGCTCGGACACGCCGCGATACGCGGTGGGAATGAACGAGAAGAAGCTCGCCGCGACCGCCGTGGTGGCCAGCGCGAGCGGCATGCCCATCGAGTGCGCGGCACCGATCAGCGCGTGATCGATGCGCGGATCGCGGAAGCGCTCCTCGCGGTACTTCACGCCGTACTGGATCGAGAAGTCGACGCCGAGGCCGACGAACAGCACCATGAACGCGACCGAGATCATGTTCAGCGAGCCGACCATCGCGAGGCCGAGCGCGGCGGTCACGACGAGGCCGACGAACAGCGTGACGAGCACCGAGCCGATCATCCGCTTCGAGCGCAGCGCGAGCCACAGGATGACGAGCACGGCGAGCAGCGTGAAGACGCCGTTGAGCGCCGCGCCATCCTCGACCGACGCGAATTCGTCGTCGGCGAGCGGCTGTTCGCCGGTCAGGCGCACCGCGGCGCCGTAGCGCTTACCGAGGTCGAGCGAGCGGGCTGCGTCGCGGATCACCTGGCTGGTTTCCGCGCCGGCCTTCAGCGCGCCGAAGTTGACCACGGGCTGCACGGTGACGAACGCGCGCGCGGGCTGCCGCGCGGCATCGTTGTCGACCAGCGCGCGCCACGAGAACGCCGCCGGCTTGCCGGCCAGCACGTCGTCGACCGTCGCGGCGCTGCGTGCGAGCAGCTTCGCCATTCCGGACAGTTTCACCTGGCCGGTCAGGAGCGGTTGGCCGAGCGTCGTGGACAGCGTGGTCGCGAGCCCGGTCAGGCTCGGGTTCTTCGCGAGTTCATTGACGAGCGGGCGCGCGCTCGCGAGCTGCGAGGTGGTATCGGTGACCTCCTGCGGCGACAGGAACAGCAGCCCGTTGTGCTCGAAGAACGGACCGCCGCCGGGCTCGGCGACCTGGCCGATGCGGCCGGCTTCGGCGTCCTTCTGCAGTGCTTCGGTCAGGGCATGCGCGGCGGCATTCGCGAATTCGGGTGCAGGCGCTTCGACGACCGCGAGGATCGTGCCGTTGCGTTGCGGGAACGCCTTGTCGATGGCCTCGCCGAGCGCGGCCCATTGCGGTTCCGCATCGACGAGCTTGCTGATGTCGGTGTTGATCTTGAAATGCTGCGCGACATAGACGCCGCTGAGCGCGGCGATGACGAGCGACAGGACGACGACCCAGACGGGGCGTCGCACCGACCATGCAACGAGTCGGACGATGAGAGATGTCACCATGTGGCGGTGGGGAGCGGCTGGCAAGGGCAAAGTAGCCAAGTATACCGGCGCAGCGTGGCGGCGGTCGTGACGTTGGGGGTTTCTGGGCGGGAAGGAGATTTGTTCGCGACGAAGGAATCGGTACCGTTCGCCGGCCGGTTTGTAAGGGGATATTTACATAATCGGCGCCGCGCTGCTTTGTCGCGCCGCTGCGGGCCTGTGACAATCGAAGCTGAAAGGTAACAGACGGTCACGGCGGCACACCGAGGCGTCAGGCCCGGTATACTTTGCTTCGTCGGCCGGTGCAATGAACCGGTCGTTTCTTCTCATCGAGCGATATTCGTATGAAACGTCATCTGTTTGCTTTCGTCGCGGCGGCCGCCGTGTCGGTTTCCGCTTTCGCGCAGAGCGCGCCGGTCGATATCGTCCGCAATGCGGTCGAGGGCACCGTTACCGCAATGAAGGCCGATCCGTCCGCACGCGGCGGTGACATGGCGAAAGTCACGCAAGTCGTCGAGCAGCGCTTCCTGCCCGCGACCAACTTCGAGCGCACGACCCGCATCGCAGTCGGCGACGCATGGAAGCAGGCCACGCCGCAACAGCAGCAGGAGCTGTACAAGCAGTTCAAGCTGCTGATGACGCGCACCTACGCCGCGTCGCTCGCGCAGCTCGGCAGCCAGGACGCGAAGTTCTCGTTCAAGGCCGGTGGCGCGTCGGGCGCTGATGCGCTCGTACAGTCGACGGTCTCCACGCCGGGCGACAGCCAGTCGGTCGGCTATCGTCTCGGCAAGGTCGGCAACGACTGGAAGATCTACGACATCGACATGTCGGGTGCGTGGCTGATCCAGGTCTACCAGGGGCAGTTCAAGAGCCAGCTCGCGTCGGGCGGGATCGACGGCCTGATCGCATATCTGCAGAAGCACAATTCGCGGACGAACTGACGGCCGCTGTGCGGTTCGGATTTCGGATGCATGAAGGGCGCCCTCGGGCGCCCTTTTTCATGGCTGTGCGCCGGGTGCGCGTCACGCGCCGATGCCGAGCATCCGCAGGCAATCGTCGACCACGGCATCGACGAACGCGGCACGATCCGTTTCCGGCGCCGCGATGATGTGATCGGTCGCGCCGTGCACGCCCGCATAGATCAGCAGCGCGGTGACCTGCGGATGCGCGAGCCGCCAGGTGCCGGCCCGTGCGCCGCCGTCGAGAATCGCGCCGAGCTGCTCGAGGATCGCGTTCTTGTCGGCATTCGCGCGATCGTGGTGATGGTGGTTCGCGTAGACGATGTCGTGCGTGCGGTAGGTCGCCGCGTAGGTTTCGATGCTGGTGCGGATCCACGCGCGCAGGCGCGCGAGCCAGTCGTCGGCGTCGCACGCGTTCACCGCGTGCTGCAGCCGGTCGAGGAACGACGACGTGTAGCGCTGCGCGAGCGCGGCGAGCATGTCGGACTTCGATTCGAAGTAGTGATAGAACGTGCCTTTCGCGACCTGCGCGTGCTCGACGATCTCGCTGATGGTCGTCGCTTCCACACCCTGCGCGAGGAACAGCGTCTCGGCCGCCGCCATCAGTTCCTCGAGGCGCACTTCCGCCGGCTTCGTGCGCGGTTTGCCTGCCGGCGCGTCGTCTTTCACTGTCGTGGTTCCTGCCTTTGTCCTGTCCGTCATCGCGCGGCTCGACGCCCGTTCGTGCAAAGCCCGCAGTTTAGGCCAGCACCACGCTCGCGGCCAACGCGATCCATTGACCGACGGTCAGTCGATATATATGATGAGAATCATTCTCATCATCGTGCCCGTGAAGGGCCGTCCGCCATGCCTCGCTACCGTCGCGCCGCACTCGTCCTGGCCGCTTGTCTCGGCACTTTTCTCGCCACGCTCGACATCAGCATCGTCAACGTCGCGTTGCCGACGCTGCAGACGGCGCTCGATACCGATATCGGCGGCCTTCAGTGGGTCGTCAACGCGTATGCGCTCGCGCTGTCCGCGTTCATGCTGTCGGCCGGGCCGCTCGGCGATCGCTACGGGCACAAGCGTGTGTGGCTCGTCAGCGTGATCCTGTTCACGGCCGGGTCGGTGGTCTGCGCATGCGCGGGCAGCATCGAGCCGCTGCTGATCGGGCGCGCGATCCAGGGGCTTGCCGGTGCGTTGCTGATACCGGGCGCGATGCCGATCCTCACGCATGCGTTTCCCGATGCGCGCGAGCGTGCCCGCGCGATCGGCGGATGGTCGGCGTTCAGCGCGCTCGCGCTGATCCTCGGGCCGTTGGTGGGCGGTCTGCTCGTCGAGCATGGCGGCTGGCAGAACATCTTCCTCGTCAACGTGCCGATCGGCATCGTGACCGTGCTGCTCGGCGCATGGGGCATTCCGGAGCGCCGGCATCCGCAGCATGCGGCGTTCGATCCGCTCGGCCAGGTGCTGAGCGTGGTCTGGCTCGGGTTGCTCACGTACGGGCTGATCGGCATCGGCGAAGCCGGCGCGTCGCACGTGAAGGTGCTCGCGCCGCTGGTGGGCGCCGCGGTGGCGTTCGTCGTGTTCGTGCGTGTCGAGACGCGTGTCGAGCGGCCGCTGCTGCCGGTCTGGCTGTTTCGCGACCGGCGGCTGGTGCGCGCCAATCTCGCGTCGTTCGTGCTCGGGTTCTCGGGGTACAGCAGCCTGTTCTTCCTGTCGCTGTTCTTGCAGCAGGCGCTGGGGCGCACGCCGGCTGAGGCCGGCTGGCAACTGATGCCGCAGTTCGTGATGACGGCGATCACGTCGATGCTGTTCGGGCGCATCGCGGCGCGCATTCCGTTGCACGCGCTGATGGTGGCCGGGTACGGTTTGATCGGTGCGATGCTCGCGGTCATGGCCGGTTTCGGCGCGGGCACGCCGTATGTGCCGGTCGGTGTCGCGCTGGCGGTGCTCGGGGTCGGCATGGGGCTCGCGGTGCCCGCGACCGGCATGACCGTGATGGAACTGGCGCCGGCCGAACGCGCGGGCATGGCGTCGGCGACGATGAACGCGTTGCGTCAGACCGGGATGAGCATGGGTATCGCGGTGCTCGGCAGCATGATGAGCATCGGTGCGCTGCACCGGATGACGGCCGCGATGCAGGCGGCGGGTAGCGCACAGGCGGATACGCTCGCGCGGCAAGCGGTGATGGAGCATGTGTTCGCTGCTGGCCGGCCGGAATTGCTCGGTGCGTATCGGGATGCGATGGCGCACGGGTTTTCGATTGCGGTTTTGTGCTCTGGAATCCTGAGTATTGCGATTGTGGCGATGCTGGTGGTGCGGCGCGAATCGGAGAAGCAACCGGGACGCGCGGCGGCGTGCGTGACGTCTTCACAGCCGGAATGATGTGGCGTACCGGCAGGTCGAGCCTTTCGCAGCGGATCGCCGCGTCGGGTGTGCCTACCTTCGCCGATGCTCCACGGCGAACTTGATCAGCTCGGCCTGCCCTTCGATCTCGAGCTTGCGCTTCAAATTGAGCCGGTGCGTCTCGACCGTGCGTACCGACAGCCCTGTCTGTAGCGCGATTTGCTTGCTCGACAGTCCCTCGGCCAGCGCATCGAGGATGTCGCGTTCGCGCGGCGTGAGCCGGTCGAGCGGCGATGCGATCGCGCGCGCGTGGATCATCCGCGCGGCGAGCCCTTCGCTGAAGAACGTCTGGCCGGCCAGCACCGCGCCGATCGCGCGCACGATCTCGCTCGCGGGCGAATCCTTCAGCAGGTAGCCGCTCGCGCCGGCGCGCACGGCCTGCGTCACGTATTCGATGTTGTCGTGCATCGACAGCATCAGCACGCGGATGCCCGGAAAGCGCTCGTGGAACACGCCCGCGAGCGTGATGCCGTTCATCCCGTTCATGCCGACGTCCATCAGCGCGAGATCGGGTTCGAGCGACGCGGCGAGCGCGAGCGCCTCGTCGGCGTTGCCGGCTTCGCCGACCACGGACAGGTCGGCCGCTTCGAGCCGCATCCGCAAGCCGTCGCGCACGAGCGGGTGATCGTCGACGAGCAGCAGTCGGGCGACGGGCCGGGCGGTGTCGGGGGCGCTCATGGGCGAAAGGTCTCCTGTGATGGGGGCGTCGTTACGCGGTGCCCGGCAGCGGCACGCGCGCGGCGACGATCGTGTGGCCGACCTGCGACGTGATCGTCAGCATGCCGCCGAGCGCGTCGAGGCGCTCGCGCATGTTGCGCAGGCCGATGCCGCGGCGCGCGTCGGCCTGCGAGCGTTCGGCGTCGAAGCCGCAGCCGTTGTCGGCGATGGTCAGCGTGACGGATTGCGCGCCGACGTCGAGCGTGACGGCCGCGCGCGACGCCTGCGCATGATGCACGATGTTGCTGAGCGCTTCCTGCGCGATCCGGAACAGCGCGGTGTTGACCGCCGCGGGCAGCGGCCGGGCGCCGCTGTGCGCGACCTGCGTATAGCCGATGTCGATGCCGCTTTCGGCGCCGAGCTCGCGCACCAGCTGCTCGAGTGCCGCCGCGAGGCCGAGATCGTCGAGCATCGCGGGACGCAGCGCATGCGAGATGCGCCGCACTTCGCGCAGCGTGTCGCCGAGCCGCACGACGCCCGATGTCAGCGCCTGCTCGGCCTCGGGCATGCGCGCCGAGCCGCGTTCGAAGCGTGCGAGCGCGGATTCGAGCATCAGCTTCGCGGACACCATCATCTGGCTGATCCCGTCATGCAGCTCGCGCGACAGCCGCGCCCGCTCCTGTTCCTGCGATTCGACCACGCGCTGCGCGAGCAGCTTGAGCTTCGCGTCGGCACTGCGCGACTCGCTGACGTTCAGCACCAGCGCGCACACGACGATCGCCGCCGCGCCCGTGAGCGCGATCGCGGTGAGCCAGCTCATCGTGCGCTCGATATTCGCGGACGCGCGCGCGTCGATGCGCTGCAGCGCGGTGTCGACGTCGTCGAGATAGATGCCGGTGCCGACCATCCAGCCCCAGCGTTCGAGCGCGACGACGTAGCCGAGCTTCGGCGCGACGCGGCCCGTCGACGGCCGCTGCCACGCGTAGCGCACGTAGCCGCCGCCGCTCGACGCCGTGCCGATCAGCTTCTGGATCGTCAGCGCGCCCTGCGGGTCGCGCATCGACCAGTAGTTGTGGCCGACGCGCTCGGGCTCGCGCGGATGCATCAGCGCATTGCCGTGCAGGTCGTACACGAAGAAATAGCCGTCGGGGCCGAAATCCATCTTCTGCAGCATCGCGAGCGCCTGCGTGCGCAGCAGCGCGTCGTCGCGCGCGTTGCGGCCGCTCGCGTCGTAGAGCGGCATGATCGCGCTCGTCGCGAGCTCGACGTAGTGCTTCAGCTCGACTTCCTTGCTCGACAGGTACGCGGCCTGGATCGTCGCGTGCTGCGTGCGCGCGAGGGACGTCGCCTGCTGGCGCACGCCGAAGCCGATGCCGGCAATCGCGAGCAGGAACGGCACGATGGCCAGAAGGAAGATCTTTGCC
>NZ_CAJNKE010000223.1 GCF_905232215.1 Burkholderia sp. LMG 13014 | reverse complement strand
ACGGAGCGCATGCCGCCCGCGTCAGCAATGCTCCAGCGCGTACGACAGGTCGGCGATCAGGTCGTCCGGATGCTCGAGCCCGACTGACACACGAATCAACCCTTCCGACACGCCCGCCGCAGCACGTGCATCGGCCGGCACGCCCGAATGCGTCGTCGATGCGGGATGGCAGATCAGCGACTCCGTGCCGCCGAGGCTGACGGCCGACTTGAAGAGCGTCAGGTGGTTGATGAACCTGAACGCTTGCTCGCGGCCGCCGTCGAGGATGAACGCGAACGTCGAACCCGGCCCGGTGCACTGGCGCTGGTAGACGGCCTGGTAGGCCGGATCGTCGATGAGCTCGGGGTGCAGCACGCGCACCGGCCGATGCGGATTGCCGGCGAGCCAGCGAGCGACGGCGCTGCCGCTGCGGGCGGCCTGCTGCATGCGCAGCACGAGCGTTTCCATCGAGCGGGTGATCATCCACGACGAATGCGGGTCGAGCTGCGAGCCGAGCGTGCTGCGGATCGAGCGGATCTTCGTGATCAGGTCGCGGGTGCCCGTGACGCCGCCGGCGACGAGGTCGCTATGCCCGCCGATGTATTTCGTCAGCGAGTACACGCTCAGGTCGATGCCTTGCCGCGACGGCTTCTGGTACAGCGGCCCGAGCAGCGTGTTGTCGCAGACCGACAGCGGGCGATAGCCGTGGCGTGCCTCGAATGCATCGATCTCGCTGCGCAGCCCGTCGAGGTCGAACAGCGCGTTGGTCGGGTTGGCGGGCGTCTCGATGTAGCACATCCGCACGTTGCCCTTTTGCGCGGCCGCTTCGAGCGCGGCGCGGATCGCGTGGGTGGACAGCCCGTCGGCAATCACTTCGGCGCGAATGCCCCACTCGGGCAGGAACTTCGAAATCAGCGTCTCGGTGCCGCCATACAGCGGCACGGACTGGACGACGCAGTCGCCCGGCCGCAGGAACGTCAGCAGGATCGCGGCGATGGCCGACATGCCGCTCGACGTCACGACGGCCGCTTCGGAATCGTCGAGCAGGGCGAGGCGATCCTCGACGATTTCCAGGTTCGGGTGATTGAAGCGGCTGTAGACGAGGCCCGCGCCTTCGCCTTCGGGCGAAGGCTTGCGCCCGGCCACGACGTCGAAGAATTCGGCGCCGTCCTCGGCCGTGCGGAACGCGAAGGTCGACGTGAGGAACACGGGTGGCTTCACGGATCCTTCCGACAGGAACGGATCGTAGCCGTACGACATCATCTGGGTTTCGGGATGGAGTTCCCGGCCTGCAATCGTGCGCTTGTGATAGTTGCGATAGGCCATGCAGTGCTCCGTGCGGGATGGTGAGGGACGGCCGTTGCAGCGGTGGCATGACGCGTGCGGTGCCGGGTAGGCACCGGGCGTCGCGACCGTGTGTGGCGATACTACCCCGAAGGCGCTGCTTCGTGACGCGCCCCTGACACGATCGTCAGGGTGTCGCCTGTTCGACGATCATGTCGTACAGCGCACGCGCGGCCGGCGACAGTTGCGCGCTTTTGCGCGTGACGAGCACGAGCGTGCGCGACACCGCCGGCTCGGCGAGCTCGATCGTGCGGATCATCGGATACGCGTTCTTCTGGATCGCGAGCTTCGGCACCACGGCCGCACCGAGCCCTTCCGCGACGAGCCCGAGCGCTGTCGAACTGCGCTGCACTTCGTAGAACGAATGCAGCGATACGCCGCTCGTCTTCAGTGCGCCGTCGAGCAGCCCGCGATTGCCGCTCACTTCTCCGGCGAAGATCAGCGGATGCGGCTGTAGCGCCGCCCAGCGAATGCGCCGCCGCTTCGCGAGCGGATGATCGTCGCGACATACGAGCACGTATGGATCGCTCGTCAGCGGCACATTGACGAGCTCGGGATGCTGGTCGCCGGCAATACCGATGCCGAACTCGGCCTCGCGATGCAGCACGGCCTGCAGCACCGACGCCGACGCGTGATCGAGGATCTTCACGCGATCGTGCGGCCGGTGTGCGGAGAACGCGCGCAGGATGCGCGGCAGGTATTGCACGCCGACCGTCGGCACGCATGCGATCGTGACGTCGCCGCGCTGGCTCAGGCCGGTTTCGCGAATTTCGGTGAGCGCGTCGGACAGCTCGTTCAGCAGCCGGCGTGCTTGCGGCAGGAAGCGGCGGCCGATTTCGGTGAGTGTGGTGCGGCGTGTGGTGCGCTCGACGAGCGCGACGCCGAGAAAGGTCTCGAGCTTGCGCAGCCGCTGCGTGATGGCTGTCTGCGTGACGTGCAGCGTGTCGGCTGCCTGCCGGAAGCTGCCGCCGTCGGCGATCGCGACGAAGGCCTGGACACCGAGCGTATCGATTTTCATCAGATATTTGAATCAATCACGATATTAAATTCATTTTACTGAACGTCGTGACGATCGCAGAATGCGGTGCATCGACGGCCACCGGCATCCCATCCGCGTAGAAGGCGAGGCCGTCCACGCCGACCAGGAGAAACGACATGACGACCCCACTCGATCGATACGCTGCCCAGTACGTGCAATTCGAGGACGAACGCACGCGGCCGATCCGCGATCTGCTGGCCGCCGTGCCGAACACGCCGATCCATACCGCGATCGACATCGGCTGCGGGCCCGGCAATTCGACGGAGGTGCTGATCGCGCGTGCGCCGGACGCCACGGTTCACGGGATTGACGCGTCGGCGGACATGATCGACGCCGCGCGCAAGCGCCTGCCGGACTTGCGTTTCGATGTCGTGGATATCTCCACCTGGGACGATCCGGGCGGCTACGACCTGATTCTCGCAAATGCGGTGCTGCAATGGGTGCCCGCGCACGACACGCTGTTTCCGTCGCTTGTCGGCCGGCTCGCGCCGGGTGGCCATCTTGCGGTGCAGATGCCCGACAACCTCGACGAACCCGCGCACCGGCTGATGCGCGAGGTCGCCGCGGCCGGGCCGTGGGCGGACAAGCTGAAGGGTGCAGCGCGCACCGAGCGGTTCGATGCACGTTACTACCACGCGCTGCTGTCGCCGCTGTGCTCGCGTGTGGACGTGTGGCGCACGACCTACTACCACCCGCTGCGCGGCGGTGCCGATGCGGTCGTCGAATGGTTCAAGGGCAGTGCGCTGCGGCCGTTCCTCGCGGCACTCGACGACGGCGAGCGCGCGGCGTTTCTCGCACGGTATCGCGATGCGATCGCGGGCCCGGACGGCTACCCGGCGCTCGCCGACGGCACCGTGCTGCTGCCATTCCCGCGGCTGTTCATCGTCGCGACGCGGACATGACGCGGCCATGATTCGGCCGTGACGCGCGGGCGGTGGTGCGTCAGCGCACCGGCCGCATCGATTCCGGGTCGACCGTGCGGATTCGTGCGGTCTGCCCGTCGCGCAGGTCCTTGTACCAGAACAGCGCCACTTCACCGTCGTTCTCGTCGTCAGCGTACAGCAGGCGATCGTGTCCACCCAGCACGAAGCCCGCGCGCGCATACGTGCTGCACGCGGCGACATTGTTCGACTGCGTCTCCAGCCGCATGAAGCCGAACCCGTGGCTGCGCGCCCAGGATTCGGCGGCCGCCAGCAGCAACTGCCCGATGCCTTGCCGCCGGCAGTGGCGGTCGACAGCCAGCTCCGCGATCTCGGCCATCCCGTTCCAGCTCTGGCCGATGGCCACGAACCCGGCGAGCCGGCTGCCGGCCGTTGCGCGAAAAAGCGCCGTCTTGCCCGTCGCCTCGTCCGCCCAGCCGGCCGGATCGAAGCCGTAATTCTTGCGGCGCGCCGGCAGCGCGCGGAGATCGAGCAAGTCCTGATACGGTGCGTTCAATTCCCAGGCGATGTCGAACGAGAAGTCGCATCGGTCCAGTTCGTCGGCGGGCAGCCCGCTCGTCTGTTCGATGCTGATGTGTTCGGCTCGGTCCATGTGTCGGTGTCCTGTCTTCTACGGGATGCGTGGTGGTGTCCGTGATGCGATTGCCGGCGTCGTGATGTGCGCCGCCGCGCGTTTGTTCTTGCTTCGATTGTTTGCGCCCGCACAATTCGCCATGGGCGAGACCGGCACAGACGGGCTGCTTCCGTGACGGCGGAACGCGGTCAGGCAATGGACCGGACGGCCGCGCAAACGTGTGCGGGGTTCGCGCGCCGGCTGAGGCGCTCGTTCAACCGACTGATTATGCGGGATTTCGGCGTTGCCCCCGTACTCGCCTCGCTGAGATGACGGCCGTCGCGTGTCTTGTCGTCGATCCGGATGGCCGTCGATCGCATGTGGATGAAAGACGACAGGAACCCGAATAATTGTTTACCGTTTGGTGACAACTCGATATATTCCGAAAAATACATCGAAGGTCGTGGCGTCGTCAGGCGCCACGTCGTCCACCCGCTCCACGAAAGCCGGAAGAGATTCTGACCTGCATCGCCGGAGCAACGCGTCGTCGCGGCATGCGCTACCGGAGCGCACGCTTTTCGACGCTGCAACACGAGCGGCCGCCCCGCGGCATGCCGCTTCAGCAAGCCCACACTGGCATCGAAACGGAACATCGTGCACGCGCATGAGGCGTTCGTGCGTGCGGCGATCCGGTGGCTTGCGCTCGTTCATCAGTCGGTTCTTCGTCAACACGCCGCGCGTCACGCTGCGACGCAGGCGCGCGCGTCAACAACAAAAAAGGAAGTGAGCATGAAAAAGACCATCGTGGCCGCGGCCGCACTCGGGATGTTCGGCACCGTCGCGCACGCACAAAGCAGCGTGACGCTCTACGGTTTGATCGATGCGGGTATCACGTACTCGAACAAGGTCGCGACGACGGGCGGGCACGGCAAGCTCGTCAAGTACGGTGACGGCGTCGCGTCGGGCAGCCGCTGGGGCATCCGCGGCACCGAGGATCTCGGCGGCGGGCTGAAGGCATTGTTCGTACTGGAAAACGGCTTCAGCAGCGGCGACGGCTCGATCGGCCAGGGCGGCGCGATCTTCGGCCGGCAGGCGTTCGTCGGCCTGTCGAAGAACGGCATCGGCTCGCTGACGTTCGGCCGCCAGTACTCGTTCTCCACCGACTACATTGGCGCGAACTATTCGATGGGCAGCCAGACGCCGGCCGGCAACTACGCGTATCACATCAACGACCTCGACCAGCTGACGTCGAGCCGCATCAACAACGCGGTGAAGTTCCAGAGCGCGAACTTCGCGGGGCTCACGTTCGGCGCGATGTACGGCTTCTCGAACTCGACGCAGTTCGCGGGCACGCCGACCACGACCGGTGCGAACGGTTCGCAGGGTTCGTCGAGCGCGTACAGCCTCGGCGCGAACTACGCGCAAGGGCCGTTCGGCATCGGTGCCGCATACACGAACATCCGTTTCCCGAACGGCGCGCAGCCTGCGTTCGGCGTGAGCATCGCGAACATCAACACGCAAGGGTTGCGCGACCTCGAGACGGTCGGCGTCGGCGCACGCTATGCGATCGCGTCGGCCCTTGTGTGGGCCAACTGGACGCATACGAAGTTCGTGCCGCTGTCGGGCGAAACGTCGAAGCTGAACAACTACGAAGTCGGCGGCCGCTATGCGTTCACGCCGGCCCTGAGCGGTGGGCTCGGCTATACGTTCTCGAAGCTCGACGGCCGCTTTGACGGCAAGTGGCACCAGGTCAATGCCGCAGTCGACTATGCGCTGTCGAAGCGCACGGACGTGTACGTGAGCGCGGCCTACCAGAAGGCGTCGGGCAGCAACACGATCAACGGCCGCGTGGTGCCGGTGCAGGCAGAGATCGGCTCGTCGGGGTCGTTCATCGGCAACGCGGGCGCAAACACGCAGTTCGTCACGCGGATCGGCCTGCGTCACAAGTTCTGATCTAGCGCACACACACGCGAACGGGCGCTCCATCAAGGGCGCTCGTTTTTGCTGTGGCATACGACGGAGCACGGTTCGGCATCGATTGGCGAATCGATATATTCTCATGTGCATATCGAAACGACGAACGTTCGATCCCACCCCCCTTTCACCCGCACGGGAGCACCATCTTGAATTCGACGCAACGCGAAGCCGTCGGCGAAGCCTTTTCGCTCGATGCGATGCAGCACGCAAGAACCATGACATGGCAGGCCGTCGACGCGATCGCCGCGGGCATCCGGCCCGGCATGCGGGAATCGGAGGCCAACGCGCTGGGGTTGAGCGTGCTGAAGGATCTCGGGATGGACCGGATCTGGCATCCGGTGCTCGTCCGCTTCGGCGAAAACACGCTGCGCACGTTCAAGGAGCGCTCGGTGGCGGACCCCGTCCTCGCGGACGACGACATCTTCTTCATCGACCTGGGCGCGGTGTGGGCGAAGCATGAAGGCGATGCGGGCGCGACCTTCGTGTGCGGCGGCGATCCCGACATGCATGCGTGTGCACGAGCGGCGCGCGCGATCTACGACGAGGTCGAACATCACTGGCGCACCACCGGCTGCGCAGGCATCGCGCTGTACGAATTCGCCGCGCAACGCGCCGACGCGCACGGCTTCCGGCTGAACGTCGACATCAAGGGGCATCGCGTCAGCGATTTTCCGCACGCGATCTACAAGGCCGGCAATCTCGGCGACTTCGATGCCGCGCCGGCGGCCGGACTGTGGATCCTCGAAATCCAGATCGCGCACCCGACGCGGCCGTTCGGCGCGTTCTACGAAGATCTGCTCGTCTAGCGCGTGCTGCATGGCTGGAAAAGCATTCGGGCGCAACGTGGTACGTCGCGCCCGAATGCATGTCGGCCCCATGCAGAAGGCCGACACGGTCTGGCCATGCCGTCAGATGGTGATCGTGACGGGGCCCGCGAGCGGCGTGTAGCCGTCGTCGAACAGGTACCACGCATCGTACTGCCCCGACGCCAGCGTGCTGTTCGCCGTGGACGAGAACAGCAGTGATCCGGTGCTCTTCGGCAGGTACGCCCACGACTTGTAGCTGCCCTTGGTCGGCTGCGCGCCATGCGCAAAGATGCCGACCCAGTTCTTCGGGCTATGGCTCCACGGCGGCGCGACGTAGTCGAAGCGCAGCGTGCCGAACGTCGAGCCCTGCGACGCGAGCGACGCGACGAACTTCTTGCCGGTATTGCCGATCGCCGAATCCGTGAGCAGCGCGCCGGATTGCGTCTGCACGCAGCCGGCCACCCGGCGCAGGAAGTTCGGGTCGTTCGCGTCGCGGATGCTGGCGTCGTACCAGCCGCCGTCGCCGTACCACGTGACGGCCTGCGTCGCGCCGGCGGCGACGGTGAACGACTGCCGCGTGTTCATCCCGTAGGCGTTGTCGGTGAGCTGGAACGTCGTCGCGCTGGAACCCGCAGAGTTGTCGAGCGTGATCTGCACGTTGCCGTTCGCGACGTCGTAGCACAGGCTGATTTCGGCGGTCGATCCCGTGTTGCCGGATGAACCGATGCTGCCGCGGAACGTCTGCAGGAAGCCGTTCGGGCCGTAGACCGAATAGTCGTAGCTGCCGTTGCTGTTCAGCGCGAGCGAATCCGACAGGTTCGCGCACTGGGTTGCGCCGGCCGCGATCGTGTAATGCCGGGGGATCGTGCTCGTGCCGTCGACCCACGCCTGCAGGTGCACGCCGGCGGTGCCGGTGTTGGTCATCGTCAGCGCCAGCGCGTTGCCGGCGCGGTTGACCTTGCCTTGCACGAAGAACTCGTACGGCAGGCGGCAGGCGGTGCTGCGGCCGGCCGTTTGCGCCGGCACCGCGGTGGTGGTCGGGTACGGGATCAGGACGGCCGGGCCGTTCGGGTTCATGTTGCTCGCCGGCGGCTGGATCGCGGGAACGGTCTGGTCGGCGTTCGAGAAATCGAAGGCCGAGGTCAGGTCGCCGCACACCGCGCGTCGCCACGGCGAGATATTGGTCTCCTGAAACCCGAATCGCGCTTCCAGGAACCGCACCACCGACGTGTGATCGAAGACCTGCGAATTCACCTTGCCGCCCTTCGACCACGGCGAGATCACGAACATTGGCACGCGCGGCCCGAGCCCGATCGGTACGTCGCCGCTGGCCGAGCCGTCCGAAGCGCTGCCGCTGCTGGCGACGAATTCCGCGGCCGTCGACACGGTCGACTGCCCGGTGCCGGCCGCGGCGCTGGCCGGCACGGCGGGCGGCACGTGATCGAACAGGCCGTCGTTCTCGTCGTACATCACGAGCAGCACCGTGCTGGCCCAAACCTTCGGATTCGACGTCAGCGCGTTCAGCACGTTGCTCACGTACCATTCGCCGCCGCTCGCGGCCCACGACGGATGCTCGCAGTACGCGTAAGGCGCGGCAATCCACGACACTTGCGGCAGCGTGTCGTTCGCGACGTCGGCCTGCAGCTGGCTGAACAGGTTCGTGTCGTATTCCTTGCCGCCGCCGCTCGGGTCGATCTGCGTGCCGTTGAGCGCGGGCGCGAGCGGATCGTTGGCGCCGAGGTTCTGGTATTGCTTGAAGTTGAGGACGATGTTGTCGCCGTAGTTGCCGTTCCACCACAGCGTGCTGCCGGCGCTGTTGGAATTGCCGTACGCGTGGCCGGAATCCAGGCCGTTGCCCTTGTCCTGGTAGAACTTCCACGTGACGCCGGCGGCGTTCAGCCGTTCCGGCAAGGTCGTCCAGCCGGTGCCGGTCATCGTGTTGTCCGTGTACGGCGAATAGCCCGGCACGTTGCCGCAGCAGCCGGTCCACAGATACAGCCGGTTCGGATCGGTCGGGCCGAGCATCGAGCAGTGGTAGTCGTCGCATACCGTGAACGCGCTCGCCAGTGCGTAGTAGAACGGGATGTCGTTCTGCGTGAAGTAGTACATCGTGCCGCTGGTCTTCGCGCCGGTCCAGTTGTCGTAGCGGCCGTTGTTCCACGCGCTGTGCGTGGTGCCCCAGTCGTGAGGGAGGTCGCCGTAGTAGGTGTCGCCGTTCGCCGTGCCGGACGGCGGCGACGGGTTGAACGGGAACACGTAGGACAGCAGCCAGGGCTGGCGCCACACCGGATACCCGCTCGAAATCACGACCGGGCGCGGATCGCCGAAGCCGCGTGCGCCGCCCAGCGTGCCGAGGTAGTGGTCGAACGAACGGTTTTCCTGCATCAGGATCACGACGTGCTTCACGTCCTGGATCGTGCCGGTGACGGTGGCGGCCGGAATGGCCTGCGCGCGCGCGATGCTTTCGGGCAGCATGCCCGTGATCGCGGTGGCACCGGCGAGCTTCAACGCATCGGCGAGGAATTGGCGTCGGGTTGTGGGTTTGTTTTGCATGATCGCTCTCTGTCGTGGATGGCTGGCCTCGCGGCCGGCGTCGGTCAGTGGCACGCGCTCGCGCA
>NZ_CAJNKE010000222.1 GCF_905232215.1 Burkholderia sp. LMG 13014 | reverse complement strand
GCGCGCATCACGCGCGCGCTGCTTGCCCCCGCACGGCGCACGCCGGACGCGCGCGCCGCCAACGCTTCAGGCATTCGCCTCCCCTACCTCCTCGGCCCGATGGCAGGCCACGCGCCGGCCGTCGACCTCACGCAGTTGTGGCTCCTCCGCACGGCAGCGCTCGACCGCATACGGGCAGCGCTGGTGGAACGCGCAGCCCGACGGCGGATTGAGCGGCGACGGCAGTTCGCCCTGCAGCTTGATCTGCACGCGGCGGTCTTCCTCGAAGATCGCCGGTGTCGCCGACATCAGCGCGCGCGTGTACGGATGGCGCGGCCGTGCGTAGATCGTCGCCTTGTCGCCGAGCTCGGCGACGCTGCCGAAATACATCACCATCACGTCGTCCGCGACGTGCTCGACCACCGCGAGGTTGTGCGAGATGAACACGTAGCTGGTCTTGAACTGCTCCTGCAGATCCATGAACAGGTTCAGGATCTGCGCCTGGATCGACACGTCGAGCGCGGACACCGGCTCGTCGGCGACGACGATGCGCGGATCGAGGATCATCGCGCGCGCAATCGCGACGCGCTGGCGCTGGCCGCCCGAGAACATGTGCGGATAGCGCTTCGCGTGCTCGGGCCGCAGGCCGACCGTGCGCATGATCTGCGCGATGCGCTGCGCGCGTTCGGCGGCCGTCAGGTTCGCGTTGATCTCGAGCGGCTCGGCAAGCGTCTGCTCGACGGTCTTGCGCGGGTTCAGCGACGCGAACGGGTTCTGGAACACCATCTGCACGCGGCGGCGCAAGTCGGCGACCGTCTCGCGGCTTGCGCCGGCGACGTTCTTGCCGTCGATCGTCAGGCTGCCCGAAGTGGGCGTCTCGATCATCGTGAGCTGGCGCGCGAGCGTCGACTTCCCGCAGCCCGATTCGCCGACGACGGCGAGCGTCTTGCCGCGCTTCAGCGAGAACGACACGCCGTTCAGCGCCTTCACCGTGCCCTGCCCGAACATCCCGCGCTTCACCGAATAGTGCTTCGCGAGGCCGTCGGCCACCAGTACGGCTTCCTCGTCGTGCGGCGTGGCACGCGCTTGATTGACTGCATTCATCGTGCACCTCCCGTCAGGTCGAGGTTGGAAACGTTGAGCGGCTTGATGCAGCGTGCGCGCATCGCATCGTTGCCGGACACCAGCGTGTCGAGCGCCGGCCGCGCCTTGCGGCAGTCGTCGACGACGTACTTGCAGCGCGGCGCGAACAGGCACCCGGACGGGCGATCATCGCGGCCGGGCACCATGCCGGGCAATGCGGCAAGGCGACGCGCCCCCTTATTGTGCTCGGGAATCGCCGCGAGCAGCGCTTCCGTGTACGGATGGTGCGGCGCGCGGAAGATGTCGGGCACGCGGTTGGTCTCGATCACCTCGCCCGCGTACATCACCGCGACGCGCTGCGCGACCTCCGACACCACGGCCAGGTCGTGCGAGATCAGCACGAGCGCCATCCCGCGCTCCTTCTGCAGCTTCACGAGCAGATCCATGATCTGCGCCTGGATCGTCACGTCGAGCGCGGTGGTCGGCTCGTCCGCAATCAGCAGCTTCGGGTTGCACGCAACCGCCATCGCGATCATCACGCGCTGGTTCATCCCGCCCGACATCTGGTGCGGGAACGACGCGATGCGGTTCTTCGCATCGGGAATGCCGACCTGGTCGAGCAGCTCGAGCGCGCGCCGGTGCAGCGCGTCGCCGCGCAGCCCTTCGTGCAGCTTCAGCACCTCCTTGATCTGGTAGCCGACCGTGTAGCTCGGGTTCAGGCTCGTCAGCGCATCCTGGAACACCATCGCGATGTCCTTGCCGACGATCTTGCGGCGCGCCTTCGGCGACGCCTTCAGCAGGTCGACGCCGTTGAACGTGACTTCATCGGCCGTCACCTTGCCCGGCGCATCGATCAGGCCCATCAGCGCCATCATCGTCACGCTCTTGCCCGAGCCCGATTCGCCGACGACGCCCACCACCTCGCCCGGCGCGATCGACAGGTTGATCCGGTCGACCGCGGGCAGGCCATTGAAGTTCACCGCGAGATTGCGGATGGTCAGAAGATCTTGTGTCATGTCATGCCATCCGTTTCAGCTTGGGATCGAGCGCGTCGCGCAGCCCGTCGCCGAGCAGGTTGATCGCGAGCACCGAAATCAGGATCGACAGGCCGGGCATCGTCACGATCCACCATGCGTTGTCGATGTAGTCGCGCGCGGAGGCCAGCATCGCGCCCCACTCGGCGGTCGGCGGTTGCACGCCGAGGCCGAGGAAGCCGAGCGCGGCCGCATCGAGGATCGCCGACGAGAAGCCGAGCGTCGCCTGCACGATCAGCGGCGCCGTGCAGTTCGGCAGCACCTGCGAGAACATCAGGCGCAGCGTGCCGGCACCGGCCACGCGCGACGCCGTCACGTACTCCTTCTGCAGCTCGCCGAGCGCCGATGCGCGCGTGAGGCGCACATAAGCCGGCAGCGCGACGATCGCGATCGCGAACATCGTGTTGGTGAGGCCCGGGCCGATGATCGCGACGACCGCGACCGCGAGCAGCAGCGACGGCAGCGCGAGCAGCACGTCCATGATGCGCATCACCGGCGTGTCGGCCCATTTCTGGAAGAACGCGGCGACGAGCCCGAGCACGATGCCGGGGATCAGCGCGAGCACGACCGACACGAAGCCGATCCAGAACGACATCCGTGCGCCGTACATCAGGCGCGAAAGAATGTCGCGGCCTGCTTCGTCGGTGCCGAGGATGAATTTCCAGTTGCCGCCGTCGAGCCAGGCGGGCGGGATCTTCACGAAGTCGCGGTATTGCTCGGCCGGGCTGTGCGGCGCAAGCAGCGGGGCGAGCAGCGCGACCAGGATCAGCACGATCACGACGATGCCGGCACCGACCGCACCGCGGTTGCGCGAGAAATTGGCCCAGAACTCGCGCAGCGCGAGCGCACGGCCGCCGGCCGGCGCGGATTCGGTCGGCAGGGTATTTTGCAGATTGCTCATGGGATTACCTCGTGTGGCGGATGCGCGGATTCAGCACGCCGTACAGCAGGTCGACGACCAGGTTCACGACGATCACGAGCGTCGCGATCAACAGGATGCCGCCCTGGACGACCGGATAGTCGCGGCGGCCGATCGCATCGATCAGCCACTTGCCGACACCGGGCCACGAAAAGAGCGTCTCGGTCAGCACGGCGCCCGCGAGCAGCGTGCCGATCTGCAGGCCGATCACGGTGACGACCGGGATCAGCGCGTTGCGCAGCGCATGCACGACCACCACGCGCGCGGGCGACAGCCCCTTCGCGCGTGCGGTGCGGATGTAGTCCTCGCGCAGCACTTCGAGCATCGACGAACGCGTCATCCGCGCGATCACCGCGAGCGGGATCGTGCCGAGCACGATCGCGGGCAGGATCAGGTGGCTGACCGCCGACTTGAACGAGCCTTCATCCGGCGCGAGCAGCGCGTCGATCAGCATGAAGCCCGTCGGGTGCGGGAAGTCGTATTCGACGGCGATGCGCCCCGACACGGGCGTCCAGCCGAGGTACGACGAAAACACCATGATGAGGATCAGCCCCCACCAGAAGATCGGCATCGAGTAGCCGGTGAGCGCGGTGCCCATCACGCCATGGTCGATGACCGAGCCGCGCCGCAACGCGGCGATCACGCCGGCCGGCAGCCCGACCGCGAGCGCGAACACGAGTGCGCACAGCGACAGTTCGACGGTCGCCGGGAAGCGCGCGAAGAACTCGCCCGCGACGCTCGTGTTGGTGATGATCGACGTGCCGAGATCGCCATGAATCGCACGGCCGATGTAGTGGAGGTACTGCATGGGCAGCGGCTGGTCGAGCCCGAGGCGTTTCATCGCCTCCGCATGCATGGCGGGATCGACGCCGCGCTCGCCCATCATCACTTCGATGGGGTCGCCCGGTATCAGGTGAATCAGCGCAAACGCCAGGATGGTGATGCCGATGAAAGTCGGGATCACCATGCCCACGCGGCGCAACACGAATGTGAACATGATGCGTCTCGTATTTTCTTGTGGGAAATGTGCGACCGGCGACGGGAAGCTTTTGGCCTCCCGCCGCCGGATGAATTAGCCGGTCTTCTCGACAGCTTACGACAGGCGTGTTACTTCACGCCAACACCGTCGAAGCGGACATAGCCGAGCGGCTCGATACGCATGTCGACCACGTTCTTGCGCACCGGCTGGTAGACCGTCGAGTTCGCGATCGGCGAGAACGGCAGCTGTTGCGCGAAGATCTGCTGAGCCTGCGTGTAGAGCTTCGTCCGCGCATCCTGGCCCGTCGTCGTGCGACCCTTCTGGATCAGCTCGTCGAACGGCTTGTAGCACCAGTGCGAGAAGTTGTTGCCCTTGATCGCTTCGCAGCCGAGCAGCGTGCCGAGCCAGTTGTCCGGGTCGCCGTTGTCGCCCGTCCAGCCGATCAGCATCGTGTCCTGCTCGCCCGAGTGCGCGCGCTTGATGTACTCGCCCCACTCGTACGTGACGATCTTCGCCTTCACGCCGATCTTCGCCCAGTCGGCCTGGATCATCTCGGCCATCAGGCGGGCGTTCGGGTTGTACGCGCGCTGCACGGGCATCGCCCACAGCGTGATGTCGAAACCGTTCGGATAGCCCGCCTTCGCGAGCAGCGCCTTCGCCTTCGCGGTGTCGTTCGGCGCCATCTTCAGGTTCTTGTCGTACGACCATTGGGTCGGCGGCATCGGCGCGGAAGCAGCCTGGCCTGCGCCCTGGTAGACGGACTCGAGGATCGCCTTCTTGTTGATCGCCATGTCGAGCGCCTGACGCACCTCGAGCTTGTCGACCGGCTTGTGCTCGACGTTGTACGCGAGGTAGCCGAGGTTGAAGCCTGCCTGCGACGGCATGTCGACGCCCGCATCGGCCTTCAGCGTCGCGATGTCGGCCGGACGCGGATAGCTCATCACCTGGCATTCGTTGCGCTTGATCTTCTGCACGCGCACGCCCGGGTCGGGCGTGATCGAGAAGATCAGCTTCGAGAGCTTCACTTCGCCCTTCTTCCAGTAATCAGGATTGCCGTCGAATCGGATCGTCGCATCCTTCGTGTAGCTGCGGAAGATGAACGGGCCCGTGCCGATCGGCTTCTGGTTGATGTCGGCGGCCTTGCCTGCCTTCATCAGCTGGTCGCCGTATTCGGCCGACAGGATCGATGCGAATTCCATCGCCATGTTCTGGATGAACGGCGCATTCGGCTCGGCGAGCGTGAACTTCACGGTGTACGGATCGACCTTCTCGACCTTCGTGATCAGCTTGTCGAGGCCCATGTCGGTGAAGTACGGGAACGACACCGGGTACGCCTTGCGGAACGCCTGGTTCGGGTCGAGCATGCGCTCGAACGTGAACAGCACGTCGTCCGCGTTGAATTCACGCGTCGGCTTGAAGAAGTCGGTCGTGTGGAACTTCACGCCGTGGCGCAGGTGGAACGTGTACACCTTGCCGTCTGACGACACATCCCACTTCTCGGCGAGGCCCGGCTCGACCTTCGTGCCGCCGCGCTCGAATTCGACGAGGCGGTTGTAGACGGTGAACGTGGCGGCGGTGAAATCGACGCCGGTCGTAAATTGCGCGGAATCGAAACCCGCCGGGCTGCCTTCTGAGCAGTAGACGAGTGTCTTGTTCGGGATCTGTGCGAATGCAGAGCCCGTGACGCCGAGCGATGCCGCTGCCACGCCTGCAATGGCGGTAACACGCAGGGTGTGCAACAGACGGTTGTATTCCATGTTTCCTCCAGGTCTCCAGATCGGAACCGAACCCCGCCAGGGGCCGGTGTACGCGGATATTACTTGAGCTAACGATGTGGCAACAAGCTGGAGAAAAAACTCTTCTGGATGCCCGCCGGGTTTTTGCCGATGTTTAGTGGGGGTAAAAAAATGCGATAACGCGCGCGAGCGACAATTTCGTTCATCTCGCGCAAGTTTCGTTCGACGACTAAACAATTCGGGCGCGAACGCGAAGGGTCGACGCACCGTTTATCGTGTTCTGCAGCACATCATTGCGTTTTGCGAAACGATCCGATGACTGCCTTCAAATCGTCATGTCGTCACGCCGGTGCGTCGAGGTCGGCGCTGCGCGCGGGCACGAACGCGACCGCGACGATCGACAGCGCGATCCCGGCCATCACATAGTAGGTCGGCGCGAGCGGCGTGCCCGTGACCTTGATCAGCCACGTGACGATGAACTGCCCGAAGCCGCCGAACAGCATCACCGCGACGTTGTACGCGATCGACAACCCGGTCGAGCGCACGTTGGCCGGAAACAGCTCGGCGATCATCGCGCCGAACGGCCCGTAGTAGCCCGCGAGCGTGACCGACAGCACGGCCTGCACCGCGATCAGCCGCGCGATGCTCGGCGCGGCATCGAGCCACGCGAACAGCGGATACATCAGCACGAGGGTCAGCACCAGCGACCATAGCGACAGCCCCTTGCGGCCGATGCGGTCCGACCACGCACCCGCGATCGGCGACAGCACCATCAGCAGCAGGTTGCCGACGATCACCGCGTAGAACGATTCCGCGTAGGGCAGCTTCAGCTGCTTCACCGCGAAGGTCGGCAGATAGCTGATCAGCACGTAGATCGTCACCGTCAGCGCGATCACCGAGCCGAGCCCGCACAGCACCTCGCGCGGGTGGCGCGTGAACACGTCGCGAAGCGTCGCGCGGCGTGCGTTCTGCTGCGCATGCAGGAAGGCTTCGGAATCGGCGAGATGGCGGCGGATGTAGAAACCGATCGGGCCGATCACGAGCCCGAGGATGAACGGCACGCGCCAGCCCCAGTTGCGCAGCGCATCGTGTGACAGCCCGCGCGTGACGGCCGCGCCGACGAGCGCGCCGATCAGCAGCGCGGCCGCCTGGCTCGCCATCTGCCAGCTGCCGTAGAAGCCGCGTTTCGAGAACGGCGCGGCTTCGATCAGCAGCGCCGTCGCACTGCCGAATTCGCCGCCCGCGGAGAAGCCCTGCAGCAGCCGGCCGAGCACGATCAGGAGCGGGCCGCCGATGCCGATCGCCGCATAGGGCGGCGCGATCGCGAGCAGGAAGATGCCGGCCGTCATCAGCAGGATCACGAGCGACAGCGCGGCCTTGCGGCCCGCGCGATCCGCGTACAGCCCGAACACGATGCCGCCGATCGGGCGCATGAAGAACGCGACGCCGAACGTCGCGGTGGTCAGCAGCAGCGACGAGTATTCGCTGGAAGTCGGGAAGAACAGCTCGGCGATCACGACCGTCATGAAGCCGAACACCGTGAAGTCGTACCACTCGAGCGCATTGCCGATCACGGCGGCCGCGACGGCGCGCCGGTTCAGCGCACGCTCGGGCCGGATCGTTTTCGTTGAATTCGCAATCGTCGCCATGCGTGCCTCGTCCTCGTCAGTTCGCCGTGTCGGGCGGCGCGGCGCGCGGGGTGCCCGCGGCGCGCTGGTTTGCAGCGAGTGTAGAAAGCGACGGAACCGTTTTCAAGCAATAAAAAACGCCCGCCATCGAACGACGGCGGGCGTTTTGCGGTTTTCGCCACAATGCGGCATCGCACGATGCCGCACGGGCCTCAACCCATCTTCGAGAAGGCGCTGCACCAGCCCTTCGCCGACACCTGCTTGCCGGGGAAGGCGCCGCACGGGCCCGAGGCCGAGCCCTTCTTGCCCTGATACAGCATGCAGGCCGCGCAATCCTGGCCTGCTGCGTATTTCGGGTACTTCGTCTTGTCGACCTTGGTGGCATCGGCCTTGTAGCCGAGCGCCACGGCGGTCGGATCGGTTTCCGACAGCATCGGCGCATCGGCCAGCGCTTCGCGCGACAGCGCCAGCGCGGACACGGCACCAATGCTCGTAATCAGGAAACTCCGACGGGATGTTTTCATGGGGGACTCGCTCCAACGTTATCGGTTTGAAAGCTGTTCTGGCGACAGCCGTTCGACAGAATAACGCTCAAGCGAATAAATGTGCGCGCCGAAATTCCAGAGATAAGGAATTTCGCACGGCCGCCACACGGCCGATACGCACCCGCCACACACCCGCCACACCCTCGCCACGTCAGCGGTAAGCCGCCATGTCGCCCACGCGCTGCGCGAGCGCAAGCGACGCGGTGAGCCCCGGCGACTCGATGCCGAACAGGTTCACGAGCCCGCGCACGCCATGCTGCGCGACGCCCTGCACGATGAAATCGGCCGGCGGCTCGCCGGGCCCCGCGACCTTCGGCCTAATGCCCGCGTACGCCGGCTGCAGCGCGTCGTCGGGCAAGTCCGGCCAGAACGCGCGAATCGACGCGTAGAACGCGGTCGCGCGCGCGGGATCGACTTCGTAGCGCAGCGCATCGACCCATTCGACGTCCGGGCCGAAGCGCGCCTGTCCGCCGAGATCGAGCGTCAGGTGCACGCCGAGCCCCGCGCGGTCGGGCATCGGGTAGATCAGGTGCGAGAACGGTGCACGCCCCGACAGGCTGAAATAGTTGCCACGTGCAAGATAGAGCGGCGGCACCCAGCGCGGGTCGAGGCCGCGCGTGCGACGCGCCAGCGCCTGCGCGCCGAGGCCCGCGCTGTTGATCACGCAGGCGGCCTCGATCTCGGCGGGCGCGTCGCCGCCCGTGCGCACGACGAAGCGCCCGCCGCGCAGCACGTCGATCGATTCGACCGGGGATTTCAGCGCGCACACCGCGCCGTCGCGCTCCGCGTCGCCGAGCAGCGCGAGCATCAGCTGGTGGCTGTCGACGATGCCGGTGGACGGCGAGTACAGCGCCTCGACGCATTCGAGCGCGGGTTCGAGCGTCTGCGCGTCGGCGCGCGTGAGCGGCATCAGGTCGAGCACGCCGTTTTCGATCGCGCGCGCGGCGATCGCCTTCAGCTGCTTCACCTGCGCGGCGCTCGTCGCGACGAGCAGCTTGCCGGCACGCCGGTGCGGCACGTGATGCGTCTCGCAGAATTCGTACAGCAGGTCGCGCCCGTGTACGCACGACATCGCCTTCAGCGACCCGCGCGGATAGTAGAGCCCCGCATGGATCACTTCGCTGTTGCGTGAACTCGTACCCGTGCCGATCGCATCGGCGGCCTCGAGCACGAGCGTTTCACGCCCGCGCGCGGCCAGTTCGCGCGCAATCGCCAGACCGACGACGCCCGCGCCGATCACGACACAATCCATCTGCTCCATGACGTTTCGCGCCGCTAGCGCGTCGAGGGGATAGAAGAGAATTGTACGTCCCGGTTCACCCGCTTGCCGAAGGTCGTGCAACGTATCGCGACGACG
>NZ_CAJNKE010000221.1 GCF_905232215.1 Burkholderia sp. LMG 13014 | reverse complement strand
GGCGAGCGCCGCGATCTCGTCGAAGCGCGCGGTGCGCTTGCGCCAGCGCGGCCCGGATTCGCCTGCCATGGTTGTCTCCATCGTGGTGTCGCCATCGATGCGTGGCGATGCGAGGAACGCTAAAGCGATGACGAAATTTCGTCAACGTTTCGATTGAGCGGGGGCGGCCGCGGGCCTAATTTTGATTCCATGCCGAAGCGCTTGCCGCGCTTCCTACGGACAAGGAATCAAGGAGACGCACGTGGCTCATCTCGACAACCCCGCGCACGATCGCACGGCGGCGCGCCGTCAGGAATACCGGATGATCGGTGGCGCCGGCGAGCGCGCGCACGCGGCCGGGCTCGTCAACGCCGAGTGGTACCGGTGCGCGGTGCCGCGGCCGCTGATGAAGCAGTTGATGCAGCGCGGCGACGCGCGCGCGATCCGCGACACGCTGCTCTGGTACGCGGCGATCGCGATCAGCGGCGTGCTCGCGTGGCTGGCGTGGCGCGCGCATTCGGCGTGGGCGATCCCCGCATTCTTCGTGTACGGCACGCTCTACTGCAGCCCGGCCGACTCGCGCTGGCACGAATGCGGGCACGGTACCGCGTTCCGCACGCGCTGGATGAACGACGTGCTGTACCAAGTCGCGTCGTTCCAGGTGTTCCGCCGCGCGACGGCGTGGCGCTGGAGCCATGCGCGCCATCACACCGATACGCTGGTCGTCGGGCGCGATCCGGAAATCGCCGCGCCGAAGCCGACCGACTGGCGCTCGCTCGCGCTGAACATCGTCGCGCTGAAGCATGTGGCCGGCGAGCTGCGCAAGATGATCGCGATTGCGCTTACTGGCCGGCTCGACGACGAGGAGCGTACCTACGTGCCTGAATCGGAACGGCCGAAGGTGGTGCGTGAGTCTCGCATCCATCTCGCGGTCTATGCAATTGTGGTCGGTGCGTCGTGGTACTGGCACACGGTCCTGCCACTGCTCTACATCGGGCTGCCGAGCCTCTACGGCGCGTGGCTGTACCTGTATTTCGGCCTTACGCAGCACGCGGGCATGCCCGAGAACGTGCTCGATCACCGGCGCAACTGCCGGACCGTGATGATGAATCCCGTGTTTCGCTTCCTGTACTGGAACATGAACTATCACGTCGAACACCACATGTTCCCGATGGTGCCGTTCCACGCGCTGCCGAAGCTGCACGAGGCCGTGAAGGCCGACATGCCGCCGCCGTACCGCAGCACGCTGGCCGCGTATGCGGAGATCGTGCCGGCGCTGGTCCGGCAGACACGCGACCCGACCGATTACGTCGTGCGGCCCGTGCCGGATGCCGCGCGTGCGTGACCGATATCGACCCTTCACACCCAGGAGACACGCAACATGACGCAATGGATCGACACCGGCGCGCTCGACGACATCGACGACGAAGACGTCGCGCGCTTCGATCATGCCGGCCACACTTACGCGATCTACCGCATCGACGGCGAAGTCTATGCGAGCGACGGCCTGTGCACGCACGAGCGCGTGCATCTCGCGGACGGGCTCGTGATCGACCACGTGATCGAATGCCCGAAGCACAATGGGCGCTTCGACATACGCGACGGCCGGCCGCTGTCCGCACCCGCATGCGAGAAGCTGCGCACGTACCGCGCGAAGATCGAAGACGGCCGCATCCTGATCGAGGTGTGACGCGATGACGAACGACCGGGTGATGGCGATCGTCGGTGCGGGCCACGCGGGCGGCCGCGCAGCGCAGGTGCTGCGCGAATCCGGCTGGGGCGGGCGGATCGTGCTGATCGGCGCGGAAGCGCACCTGCCTTATGAGCGGCCGCCGTTGTCGAAGGGCGTGCTGACCGGCGAACGCAGCGCGGCGCAGTGCAGGTTGCGCGATCCGGAAGCGTGGGCGGCCGATCGCATCGAGCCGGTCGTCGCGACGGTCGAGCGCATCGATCCTTGCGCACGCGAAGTGCGCGTGTCGGGCGATCGCGTATTCGGCTACGACGCGCTGCTGCTCGCGACCGGCGGCCGCGCGCGTCGCCTGGCGATCCCGGGTGCGACGCTCGACGGTGTGTTTGCGTTGCGCACGCTAGACGACGCGGCGGCGCTCGGCGCGCGGCTCGTGCCCGATGCGCGGGTCGTACTGATCGGCGGCGGCTTCATCGGTCTCGAAGTCGCGGCGTCGGCTCGACTGCGCGGCTGCCGCGTGACGGTGCTCGATGCGGCGTCGCACCTGCTCGGGCGCGCGGTGCCGGAGACGATCGCGGCGCGCGTGCACGCGCTTCACGAACGGCAGGGCGTGGCGATTCGTGTGAACCGGAAGCCGGTTGCGATCGAGCGCACGGCGAGCGGCGCGCTGGCCGTCGTGCTCGACGATGGCGACACGCTGATCGCCGACACGGTCGTCGCCGGCATCGGCATCGAGCCGGCCGACGAGCTGGCGCGCGATGCGGGCCTCGCCGTCGAGCGCGGCATCGTCGTGAACGCGCGGCTCGAGACTTCTGCGCGCGGCATCTACGCGGCCGGCGACGTCGCGGTGTTTCCGAGCCACCGGTCGGGGCGGCTTGTGCGTCAGGAAACGTGGCACGGCGCCGAGACCCAGGCGCGCGTCGTCGCGCACAACATGCTCGGCGCCGACGAACCGTACCGCGCGATGCCGTGGTTCTGGTCGGATCAATACGACGCGCAGCTGCAAGTGGCCGGGGAGCCGGCGCTGGGCGAGCGGTCGGTCGCGCGCGTGCTCGGCGACGATGCGGAAATCCACTTCCATTTCGATACGGATGGGCGGCTCGTCGCGGCGAGCGGCTTCGGCCGCGCGTCGGGTTTCGTCAAGGAGATGCGGGTTGCGCGGATGCTGGTCGAGCGTGCGGCGGACGTGACGCCGACCGCAGTGGCGGACGTGAACGTGAAGCTGAAATCGCTGATCGGAGAGGCGGGCGGCAGGTAGCGAAACGATGCGAGCAATGTGAGCAATGCGCAACGGGCGCGAGCCACGGGCCGGGGGAACGAGTACGAAGGAGGGGAGAAGCGGCACGGGTGCGATACCCGTGCCGCCATGCCGGCGTGCCGGCGGTCACGCGCAAGAGCCTGTTCCCGAAGCGCGCGCGGGTCGATTGCCACGCGCTTCGTCACAGGCCCGCGTTCAGGCCATCGCGTGCAGGCGCAGGTACAGGCCGGCCGCCGCGGCGCCGCCCAGCAGCGGGCCGACGACGGGCACCCATGCGTAGCGCCAGTCGCTGTCGCGCTTGCCGGGGATCGGCAGCAGCGCATGCATGATGCGCGGCGACAGGTCGCGTGCGGGGCTCATCGCATAGCCGGTCGGGCCGCCGAGCGAGATGCCGATGCCGAGCACGAGCAGGCCGACGGGCAGTGCGTCGAGCGCGCCGAGGCCGACCTGCGGCGACGCGAGATACAGCACGCCGAGGATCAGCACGAACGTGCAGATCGCTTCGGTCAGCACGTTGTGCGTGACGCTGCGGATCGCGGGCGCCGTGCAGAACACCGCGAGCTTCAGGTCCGCATCGGCTTCCTTCGCGAAGTGCTGGCGATACGCGAGCCACACGAGCAAGGCGCCCGCCATCCCGCCGAGCATCTGCGCGAGGATGTAGCCGCCGACTTTCGACCACGCGAACTTGCCCGCGAGCGCGAGACTGATGGTGACGATCGGGTTCAGGTGTGCGCCGCTGAACGACGCGGTCACGTAGACGGCGACGAAAACGGCCATCGCCCAGCCCATCACGATCACGATCAGGTCCGCGCCTTTGCCCTTGGTCTTTGCAAGCAGCACGTTTGCGACCGCGCCGTTGCCGAGCAGCACGAGGATCGCTGTGCCGATGAACTCTGCAATATAAGGTGACATGGTTGTCTCTCGTATGTCATCGCGGACTCGCGCATTGCGCGGTCCGCCGGTGTTGTTGTATTTCGTCTGGATGTCTGAGGATTACTGGGCGTCGTCGGCCCATGCCTTCGCGGCACGCACCGCACGCTGCCAGCCCGACATGCAGCGTTCGACCTGCTCCTTCGGCATCGACGGCGAGAAGCGGCGATCGAGCTGCCACTGGTCGCGCACTTCGTCGAGGTTCTTCCAGTAGCCGATCGCGAGGCCCGCGAGATAGGCCGCGCCGAGCGCGGTCGTCTCGGTGATCTGCGGACGCACCGCGTCGACGCCGAGCAGGTCCGCCTGGAACTGCATCAGCAGGTCGTTCGCGCTCGCGCCGCCGTCCACGCGCAGCTCGCCGATGCTGATGCCCGAATCGGCTTCCATCGCGGCCAGCACGTCGAGCGACTGGTACGCGATCGAATCGAGCGCCGCGCGTGCGAGGTGCGCGGAGGTCGTGCCGCGCGTGACGCCGAACACCGAGCCGCGCGCCCGCGCGTTCCAGTGCGGTGCGCCGAGGCCCGCGAAGGCCGGCACGAGATAGACGCCGTCGGTATGCGGCACGCTCGCGGCGAGCGCTTCGATTTCAGCGGCCGACTTGATGATGCCGACGCCGTCGCGCAGCCACTGCACCACCGCACCCGCGATGAAGATGCTGCCTTCCAGCGCGTACTGCACGTTGTCGCCGATCTGCCAGGCGATCGTCGTGACGAGGTTGTTCTTCGATTCGATCGGCTTGTCGCCGGTGTTCATCATCAGGAAGCAACCGGTGCCGTAGGTGTTCTTCACCATGCCGGACTGCGTGCACATCTGGCCGAACAGCGCCGCCTGCTGGTCGCCTGCGATACCCGCGAGCGGGATCTTCGACGCGAACACGGTGGTCTTCGTGTGGCCGTAGATTTCCGACGATGCCTTCACTTCCGGCAGCATGCTGCGCGGGATGTCGAGCAGCTCGAGCAGTTCGTTGTCCCACTCGCGCGTGTGGATGTTGAACAGCATCGTGCGCGACGCGTTCGTCACGTCGGTCACGTGCAGTTCGTGCTTCGTGAAGTTCCACACGAGCCAGCTGTCGACGGTGCCGAACGCGAGCTTGCCTTGTTTGGCCTTCTCGCGTGCGCCCGGCACGTTGTCGAGAATCCAGCGGATCTTGGTCCCTGAGAAGTACGAATCGATCGGCAGGCCGGTCTTCGCGCGCACCTTCGCCTCGAGGCCCTGGGCTTTCAGCGAATCGCAGAAGTCGGCGGTGCGGCGATCCTGCCAGACGATCGCGTTGTAGACGGGCTGGCCCGTCTCGCGATCCCAGACGATCGTGGTTTCACGCTGGTTGGTGATGCCGATCGCGGCGATCGACGTGCCGTTCAGGCCCGTGCGCGTGACGGCTTCGGCGGCGACGCCGGCTTGCGTCGACCAGATTTCCTGCGGGTCGTGCTCGACCCAGCCGGGTTGCGGGTAGATCTGCTCGAATTCCTTCTGGGCGATCGAAACGATATTGCCCTGGCGATCGAACAGCATCGCGCGGGAACTCGTGGTGCCCTGGTCAAGCGCGAGGATGTACTGATCCTGCATGTCTCTCATCTCCATCCGTGGATTTGGCTTAGTTGTGATGCGCGCCGCGTGGGGCGGCGCGTCGGTGAGTCAACGTCGGTACGGCAACTGCAACTGCATTCGGATCAGGCCTGCGGCGCGTGTGCGGCGGCAAACCACGCATCGACCGCGGCGGTCACCGCATCGAGCGTGCCGGGCGCCACATGCAGGCCGAGCTTCGAGCGGCGCCACAGCACGTCCTGCGCGCAGGTTGCCCATTCGGCGTCGCGCAGGTAGCGCAGTTCGGCGTCGTAGATGCCCGGCGCGATTTCGGTGCCGAGACCGGCGAGCGACTTCGCACCGTCGATCACGCGCTCCGCGCGCGTGCCGTATGCACGGGCATAGCGGCGGGCGAGCGCGGCGGGCAGCCACGCATGGCGTTTGGCGAACGTATCGGCGAATGCGTCGAACTTCGCGTTCGCGATGTCGCCGCCCGGCAGCGCGACGCCGGCCGTCCAGGTTTTCGCGTCGCGGCCGAGCACGCTGCACAGCATGTCGCCGGCTTCTTCCGCGAGCTTGCGGAAGGTCGTGATCTTGCCGCCGAACACCGACAGCAGCGGGGCGCCCGCGCCGTCGTCCAGCTCGAGGCGGTAGTCGCGCGTGACGGCCGATGCGTTCGCGGCGTTTTCGTCTTCCAGCAGCGGGCGCACGCCCGAGTAGGTCCAGTGCACGTCGGCCGGCGAGATCTTGCGCTTGAAGTAGCGGTTGATCGAGTCGCACAGGTACTGCGTTTCGTCGCGATCGATCGCGACCTTCGCGGGATCGTTCGTGTATTCGACGTCGGTCGTGCCGATCAGCGTGAAATCGTGTTCGTACGGAATCGCGAAGATGATCCGCTTGTCCGGGTTCTGGAAGATGTACGCGTGGTCGTGATCGAACAGGCGCCGCGTGATGATGTGGCTGCCCTTCACGAGCCGCACGCTGTGGTGCGCGCCGCGACCGAGCGCGCCTTTCAGCACTTCGCCGACCCACGGGCCGGCCGCGTTCGCGATCGCGCGCGCATGCACGACGCGGATCGAACCGTCGGCGTGCTGCAGCCGCGCTTCCCATTCGTCGCCGCGACGTTCGGCGGACACCAGCTTCGTGCGCGTCAGGATCTCGGCGCCACGTTCCTTCGCATCCATCGCGTTCAGCACGACGAGGCGCGCGTCGTCGACCCAGCCGTCCGAATAGACGAAGCCGCGCTTGATCGAATCGATCAGCGGCGCGCCGGCCGCATGGCGGCGCATGTCGATGCCGCGCGAGCCGGGCAGCAGTTCGCGTTTCGCGAGGTGATCGTAAAGGAACAGGCCGATGCGGATCAGCCAGGCCGGACGCAGGTTCGGCATGTGCGGCATCACGAAGCGCAGCGGCCACATGATGTGCGGCGCCGCGCGCAGCAGCGTCTCGCGCTCCTGCAGCGCCTTGCGCACGAGGCCGAACTCGTTGTACTCGAGGTAACGCAGGCCGCCGTGAATCAGCTTCGTGCTGGACGACGACGTGTGCGACGCGAGATCGTCCTGCTCGCAGAGCATGACCGACAGGCCGCGGCCGGCCGCATCGCGCGCGATGCCCGCGCCGTTGATGCCGCCGCCGACGACGAGCAGATCGTAGCGATTCGGTTGGGTCACCTGCTGTCCTTATCGTCTGAGGGAAATGGGTGAACAGAAAATGTTCGAATTCGAAATTTAACGAACGAAATCGAAAAAGTAAAGTTCGAAAAAGCGGGGCCAGTAGCGCACGGCGCGATCCCGGACGATACTGGCGGAATCGACCGTTTCGCGAGGTGAATCATGCGTATTGGGATGTGGGCCGGCATGTGCGCTGTCCTTCTGGCGGGGTGCAGTGCCGGCACGCCGCCGCTTGCCGGCAACTGGCGGGCGCCGTCGTTCGTCGACCTGCAGACGTCGTGCGGCGGCACGGCGCGCGACTGGGGCGCGGACGCGCAGCCGGTCTATTCGACGTTGTACGACGCGTACGTGGCGAAACGGTATCGCGGGCTGACCGAAGCGAACTATTGTGCGTTCGTAAACGAACTTTCGACGCACTATGCGGCGCCCGACGCGGCGGCGCGTGCCGGCTGGATCGCGTATTTCAACGGTGCGCGCGCGCAGGCCATCAGCTGGCGGGCGGCGGTCGATCCGACGCTGCGCGGCGGCTGAAGCAGGCTGCGGCGGGGCGGTGAGCGGGAAGCGGGAATGGCCGCGCGGCCCGGAATGCGGGCGGCGCGGTCAGGTGACGAGCGGTGTGGTTTTACGAATAGCGGTATTTGATGGATCGCAGCGCGGCGTCGCCGGTTTCGGTTACGCAGTATTTGCGCCCCGATCCGAGCCCTTCCAGGCGAACGAGCTGCTGTTCCAGCAGTGCGTCGATTTCGTCCCGATCCATATGGGTTTGATCGGGAGCGTCCTTCACAAGCAATAGCGTGGCGAATTCATGCGGACTCAGCATCGTTCTCTCCATGGCGACCAGTCAGCCCGCGCGGCCGGCGTAAAAGCCGACGCGCGATACCCAGCGGGGTATGGCTTGGGGGGAAAAGCTGCATTCGCCGGCCATGTCATTCGTCCGCGCCCTGGCACAGGCGGAACGGCCGAACGGGCCGGGGAACTGGAGTCTAGTCGAGCGCGCAGGCAACGACAAATCGTGCCCCGTTAATTTTCCGTTTGACAGTCCGGCCGCGTGCAAGCGGTTTGCTTGCGACGCCAACTTCTTGATTTCACTTGAAGTTTCAGGTGCGGTGCAGCATCGGAACCGTTACTCCGCGACGTACACCTGGGTGCCCGCGGCCGCCACGGTATCGGCCATCTCGGGCGGCAGCGGCTTGTCGGTGAAAAGTGCGTGCACCTGGCTCAAATGGCCCTGGCGCACCAGCGCGGGGCGGCCGACCTTCGAATGGTCGGTCACGAGATAGACGGTGCGCGCATGCTGCATGATCGCCTCGGCCACGCGCACCTCGCGCGTGTCGAAGTCGCGCAGCGTGCCGTCGGTCTCGATCGCCGACGTGCCGATGATCGCGTAGTCGACCTTGAACTGGCGGATGAAGTCGATCGCGAGTTCGCCGACGATCCCCTTGTCCCACGGCCGCACGATGCCCCCCGTGATCAGCACCTCGCAGTCGGGGTAGCCACTCATCATCGACGCGACGTTCAGGTTGTTCGTGATCACGTGCAGCCCGTGGTGACGGTTCAGCGCGCGCGCGACTTCCTCGGTGGTCGTGCCGAGATTGATGAACAGCGATGCCTGGTCGGGAATGTGCGACGCCGCGAGCGCCGCGATGCGCCGCTTCTCGTCGTGGAACATCCGCTGGCGCGCCGTGTAAGACACGTTCTCCGAGCTGGTCGGCAGGCTCGCGCCGCCGTGGTAGCGGCGCAGCAGGTTCAGGTCGGCGAGCCAGTTCACGTCGCGGCGGATCGTCTGCGGCGTCACCGCGAAGTGCGCGGCGAGATCGTCGACGGTCACGAAACCGTCGCGCTGCACCCATTCGAGCAATTCCTGCTGGCGCGCGTTGAGGGTGAGGCGGGGATCTCGGGTCATGGCTCGATGGTCGTGTCGTGAGACGGAGCGGGTATTGTAAGGGCGGCAACGGCGTTAGGCCGGCCTGGTCGCCGGATATTCATGCGGAAATTGCATGGATTAATGTGACAAATGAATTTGTGCGATTGCGCCGATCGCGCTGCAATGGCGGATTGCGCGCGCACGCGGGTGCGCGTTCGGCGCGTTCATTCAGCTTTCGACGAGGTGGAACCGATGACTGGCTTCAACTGGCACAACCCGTATCCGACGACCCGCATTCCGGTGTTCGCGCGCAACGTCGTGTCGACGTCGCACCCGCTCGCCGCGCAGGCCGGCCTGCGGATGCTGTGGAAGGGCGGCAACGC
>NZ_CAJNKE010000220.1 GCF_905232215.1 Burkholderia sp. LMG 13014 | reverse complement strand
CCGCTTTCGAACCCGCAGCGCATCCGGCGGTGCCCCGCCGGGCAGGCCCCGGGCCCTTTTCGACGCTTTTCGCGCCGTTCCACTGAGTTATCGGACGAACAGTTATACTTGTCCGCTACATCATCCCCGCTACCGCCACGCGCTTCCCGACCGCACCAGATCTCTATGCGAATGAAATTGAAGAACATCGGCCTGATTGCCGCGGGCCTCGCCACGGGCGTGTTCGCCACGCTGCAGGTTTCCGCATCGGCCGAGCAGACCGCCACGGCGCCGCTTCCCCTCGACCAGCTCCGCCTGTTCGCGGAAGTCTTCGGACAGATCAAGCGCGAGTACGTCGAACCGGTCGACGACAAGAAGCTGCTGACGGCCGCGATCAAGGGCATGGTGTCGAGCCTCGACCCGCACTCGTCGTTCCTCGACAAGACCGACTATGACGAGCTGCAGGAGCAGACGAAGGGCCGCTTCGCGGGTCTCGGCATCGAGATCTCGCAGGAAGACGGTCTCGTCAAGGTGATCTCGCCGATCGAAGATACGCCCGCGTTCCGCGCCGGCATCCGTCCGGGCGACCTGATCACGCGCATCAACGACAAGCCGGTGCGCGGCATGACGCTCGACAAGGCCGTGAAGCAGATGCGCGGCGAGCCGGGCACCAAGGTCACGCTGACGATCTTCCGCAAGAGCGACGACCGCACGTTCCCGGTCACCGTCACGCGCGCGATCATCAAGGTCCAGAGCGTGAAGATGAAGATCCTCGATCCGGGCTACGCGTATGTCCGCATCACGAGCTTCCAGGAGCGCACGACGCCCGATCTCGCCCAGAAGCTGCAGGACATCGCGCGCCAGCAGCCGAACCTGAAGGGCCTCGTCCTCGACCTGCGCAACAACGGCGGCGGCCTGCTGCAGAGCGCGGTCGGCGTGGCCGGCGCGTTCCTGCCGCCCGACTCCGTCGTCGTGTCGACCAACGGCCAGATCGCCGATTCGAAGCAGGTCTACCGCGATACCTACGACAACTATCGCCTGCCGTCCTTCGATGGCGATCCGCTGAAGAACCTGCCGCCGGTCTTCAAGACCGTCCCGATGATCGTGCTGACGAACGCCTATTCGGCGTCCGCGTCGGAGATCGTCGCCGGCGCGCTGCAGGATTCGAAGCGCGCGCAGATCATGGGCAAGACGACGTTCGGCAAGGGTTCGGTGCAGACGGTTCGCCCGATGACGGCCGACACCGCGCTGCGCCTGACCACCGCGTACTACTACACGCCGAGCGGTCGTTCGATCCAGAACAAGGGCATCACGCCGGACGTGCCGGTCGATCAGTACGCGGACGGCGATCCGGACGACGTGCTCGTGACGCGCGAAGTCGACTACTCGAACCACCTCGCGAACACGCAGGATCCGAACGAGAAGAAGGAACAGGAAGACCGCGAGCAGCGCCGGATGGATCAGCTGCGCATCCTCGAAGAGCAGAACGACAAGAAGACGCCGGAGCAGCGCCAGAAGGATCGCGATCGCAAGCCGATCGAGTTCGGCAGCGCCGACGACTTCATGATGCAGCAGGCGCTCAACAAGCTCGAAGGCAAGCCGGTCCAGGAATCGAAGTCGCTGCTCGCCGAGAGCGCGAAGAGCCCGGCCGGCAAGGCTGCGGCGGGCTCGAAGGCATCGGCAAGCGTGAAGCCGGCGGCCGCACCGAAGCCCGCGTCGGCGCCGCAGTAAGCGCCGGCCGGCATCCGACGGGCCATCGCGGGAAGACCGCGATGGCCCGTTTTTCATGCGCGCCTAAAATAACGACACGTCCGCCGCCTCGCCCACGACTCCCCATGAACGACGATCAACTCCTTCGCTATTCCCGTCACATCCTCGTCGACGAAATCGGCATCGAGGCGCAGCAGCGCTTTCTCGATGCGCACGCGATCGTCGTCGGCGCGGGTGGTCTCGGCTCGCCCGCCGCGATGTATCTCGCGGCATCGGGCGTCGGCACGATCACGCTCGTCGACGCCGATACGGTCGACCTGACGAACCTGCAGCGGCAAATCCTGCACGTGACGGCATCGGTCGGCCGCAGCAAGGTCGAATCGGGGCGCGACGCCATCGCACAGCTGAACCCCGAGGTGAAGGTGCACGCGGTCGCCGAGCGCGTCGACGACGCGTGGCTCGACGCGCACGTGCCGCGCGCGACCGTCGTGCTCGACTGCACCGACAACTTCGCGACGCGACACGCGATCAACCGCGCGTGCGTCGCGCACGGCGTGCCGCTCGTGTCGGGCGCCGCGCTGCGCTTCGACGGCCAGATCAGCACGTTCGATTTCCGCGACCCGTCCGCGCCCTGCTATGCGTGCGTGTTCCCGGAAGACCAGCCGTTCGAGGAAGTCGCGTGCGCGACGATGGGCGTGTTCGCGCCGACGGTCGGGATCATTGGCGCGATGCAGGCCGCCGAGGCACTGCGCGTGATCGGCGAGATCGGCAAGACGCTCAACGGGCGGCTGATGATGCTCGATTCGCTGCGGATGGAATGGACGACGATGAAAATCGCGCGCCAGGCCGACTGCCCCGTGTGCGGGGGCCGGCACTGACGCGCGACGGGCATGCGCCGAACGGCGCATGCGTGACACTCCGCTACAGTTAGCGGCGGCGGGAACGCCTAAGCAGCCGCGTCCGCACGCGGTTCGGCAACCGACAGGCGCTGCAGCGCGGCCTGCACTTCCTCCGGCTCGAACGCGGCCAGCACGTCGGCCGTCGGCTTCTCGAGCGCCTTCAGGTGTGCGCGCAGGATCTCCTGCTTCACGACCAGCAGCTGGCTCGGGTGCATCGAGAACTCGGTGAGCCCCATCCCGAGCAACAGGCGCGTGAGCGCCGGATCGCCGGCCATCTCCCCGCATACCGACACCGACACGCCCGCGCGCTTCGCTTCGCGCAACGTATAGGCGATCAGGTGCAGCACGGCCGGATGCAGCGGGTCGTACAGGTGCGCGACCGCGTTATCGGCGCGGTCGATCGCGAGCGTGTACTGGATCAGGTCGTTCGTGCCGATCGACAGGAAATCGAAGCGCTTCAGGAACAGCGGCAACGCAATCGCCGCGGCCGGAATCTCGATCATCGCGCCGATCCGCACGTTCGGATCGTACGCGAGCCCCGCGTCGTCGAGCTGGCGCTTCGCCTCGCGGATCAGGTCGAGCGTCTGGTCGATCTCCTGCGCGTGCGCGAGCATCGGGATCAGGATCTTCACCTGGCCGAACGCGGACGCGCGCAGGATCGCACGCAACTGCGTGAGGAACATCTGCGGCTCGGACAGGCTCCAGCGAATCGCGCGCAGGCCGAGCGCGGGGTTCGGTGCCGTCTCGTAGCCTTCGTCGAGCGCCTCGAGCGGCTTGTCCGCGCCGACGTCGATCGTGCGGATCGTCACCGGCATGCCCTTCATCCACTCGACGGCCCGCTTGTACGCGGCGAACTGCTCCTCCTCCTCCGGCATCTCCTTCTGATGCATGAACAGGAACTCGGAACGGAACAGCCCGACGCCGACCGCGCCGGCCTCGACGGCCGCCTTCGCGTCGTCGGGCAGCTCGATGTTCGCGTACAGCTCGATCTTGGTGCCGCATAACGTTTGCGTCGGCGAGAATTTCAAACGCTGCAGCTTGCGTTGCTCCAGCAACTTCTCGGACTGCCGGTACGAATATTCCTCGAGGACGATCGGCGCCGGATCGACGATCACGATGCCCTGGTCGCCGTCGACGATGATCAGGTCGTCCTGGCGGATCAGCGCGCTCGCATGCTGCACGCCGACCGCGGCCGGTATGCCGAGGCTGCGCGCGACGATCGCCGTGTGCGACGTGCGCCCGCCGAGGTCGGTGACGAACGCCTGGAACGACTGCGACTTGAACTGCATCATGTCGGCCGGCGCGATGTCGTGCGCGACGACGATCATCTCGTTCGTGCCGTTCTTGGCCGCGCGGTCCAGTGCCTGCGACGCGGACGGCGCGCCGGCGAGCGCCTTCAGCACGCGCTCGACCACCTGCTCGATGTCGGCCTTGCGCTCGCGCAGGTATTCGTCCTCGATGTCGTCGAAGTGGCGCGTGAGCAGCTCGAGCTGCTCGGTCAGCGCCCACTCGACGTTGTAGCGGCGCGTGCGGATCAGGTCGATGGTTTCCTGCACGAGCATCTCGTCGCTCAGGATCATCGCGTGCACGTCGATGAATGCGCCGACTTCGCTCGGCGTGTCGTCGGTCAGATCGGCGCGCAGCGCTTCGAGTTCGTGATGCACGACCTCGAGCGCCGTGCGGAAGCGCTCGACCTCCGCATCGATCAGGTTTGCCTCGACCAGGTAATGGGCGACGTCGAGCGCCGCCGGCGCGATCAGATACGCTCGCCCGATCGCGATACCACGTGAGACGGGAATGCCATGCAGCGTGAAGGACACGCGCACCTCCTCTGTACAAGTAAAGCCGCGGCACACTGCTGCGATGCGCTTATGACCCCGGTTAGCGATTATAAATTCCGCGACTCCCCGCTGACTGCATGCACCGCAGCATTGCGCATTCCGCATCAATGCTTCCGACGAAAAAAATGCCGCGGAATCCGCGGCATTCTGGCTGGAAACGGCAACGATCCCGCGTGGCGATCACTGGCCTTCGCCGAACTTGTCGGCGATCAGTTTCAGCAGCGCGTCCATCGCTTCCTGCTCGTCGGACCCTTCGGTCTCGATCGTCACGGTGCTGCCGATGCCGGCCGCCAGCATCATCACGCCCATGATGCTCTTCGCGTTGATCTTGCGCCCGTTGCGTGTCATCCAGACTTCCGACTGGAAGTTGCCGGCCAGTTGCGTAAGCTTGGCCGATGCGCGCGCATGGAGCCCCAATTTATTGACGATGGTGGTTTCTTGTTGAAGCATGATTCTCGGTCGGGTCGGTCGGGGCCGCCGGCGGCGCGCGTCGGCGGTGCTGTCTAAAACGGAAAACGGGAAATCAGTGCGATTCGGTGCGCGGCTGCGGTTCGGGCGGAATCGGCGCGCACTGGCCACAGCCGGTTTCCGTCGGCGGCGGCGGTGTGCCGGCCGACACCTCGTGGACGCCCTTCGCGCCGCCGGACAGCGCCTTGTCCACCAGCTTGTCGAGCGGCACGGTGCGGTAGCAGACGACCCGCACGAGCATCGGCAGGTTCACGCCCGCGAGCACGCGCACGTTGTCGAGCTTCGCGAGCTGGCCCGCAATGTTCGCAGGCGTCGCGCCGTACATGTCGGTCAGCACGACCACGCCGTTCTCTTCCCTGAGCCGCGCGAGTTCCGCGTGCGCGAACGCCATCACCTGGGTCGGATCGCTGTCCGCCATCACGTCGATACAACCGATGCGGGCGGGCACGCCGCCGTAGATGTGCGCGATGCAGTCCCGCAGCGCGGTGGCGAGCGGGGCGTGCGCGATGATCAGAATCCCGGCCATGTCAGATCGCTCCCGGCCGCCCCTGGCGGGCCGACACCCCGCGGCGGGGCAATGAGCGTAGCGAGTGTGGGAAACGTTTCATGATCAGCCTTGCAACAGTATCGGCCCGACCGCCGGGCCTTCGGTGCGCGATCGCGGCACCGGGCAAGCGGGCATTGTAGCAGGCCGGTCGAACGGCTCCGGCGACGGGGGACCTGCGCGGCCGCCGCCGGGGTTGCGCGGGAGACGGCCTACGCGGCCGCACGCTCCAGCGCGTCGATGAACATCGCGGCGACGTCGAAGCCGGTTTGCTCCATGATCTCGCGGAAACACGTCGGACTCGTGACGTTCACCTCGGTCAGCCAGTCGCCGATCGCATCGAGGCCGACCAGCAGCAGCCCGCGTGCCGCGAGCACGGGCCCAAGCGTTTCGGCGATCTCGCGATCGCGCGCGGTCAGCGGCTGTGCGACACCGAGCCCGCCCGCCGCGAGATTGCCGCGCACCTCGCTGCCCTGCGGAATCCGGGCGAGCGAAAACGGCACCGGCTCGCCGCCGATCAGCAGGATGCGCTTGTCGCCGGCCTTGATCTCGGGAATGAATTTCTGCGCCATCACCGAACGCGTGCCGTCGTGGCTCAGCATCTCGATGATCGAACCGAGGTTCATGCCGTCCGGCTTCACGCGGAACACGCCCATCCCGCCCATCCCGTCGAGCGGTTTCAGGATCACGTCGCCGTGCTCGGCGTGGAACGCGCGCAGCCGTTTCGCGTCGCGCGTGACGAGCGTCGGTGCGACGAACTGCGGAAACTCGCCGATCGCGAGCTTTTCCGAATGGTCGCGGATCGACTGCGCCTTGTTGAACACGCGCGCGCCGGCGCGCTCGGCCAGCTCCAGCAGCCAGGTCGACGTCACGTATTCCATGTCGAACGGCGGATCCTTGCGCATCAGCACCGCGCCGAACGATTCGAGGCGGCGCGCGTCGACGGGCCCTTCTTCGAACCAGGTGTCGCGATGCAGGTCGTCCAGCTCGCCGACGAACGTGACGCGCCGCACGTCGGCCTCGACGGCCGAACCCGTCCACGCAAGGTGGCGCGGCTCGCACGCGTAGATCGCATGCCCGCGCCGCGCCGCCTCCGCCATCATCGCGTAGGTCGAATCCTTGTAGATCTTGAAGCGCTCGAGCGGGTCGGCGATAAAGAGAATGTCCATGAGGTCCTGTACTTGGCGAAGGTCCGTTACACCTGGATGGCTTCGGGATCGGTCTTTTCCAGTTCGATCGACGACGCGATCAGCGACAGCCGCGCGACGACGCCGTACATGTAGAAACGGTTCGGCGGCGCGGCACCCGGCTTCGCGCCCGCATCCGGCAGCGCGGTGTGCTCGAAGCCGAGCGGCACGTAGTGCATGCCGGGCGCGTTCAGGTTCTGGTCGCGCTCGCGGCCGGCGTGCGTACGGTAGAAGCCGCCGACCACGTAGCGGTCGATCATGTACACGACGGGCTCCGCGACTTCGTCGCCGACGCGCTCGAACGTATAGACGCCTTCCTGCACGATCACGTCGCGCACCGCGAGGCCGGCCTTCGACTCGGCCATCTGCGCGCGCTCGGCTTTCGACATCCGGCCGATCTCGGCCGCGTCGTGCACGGTCATCACGCCGCGCCCCGCCGTGCCCGCGTCGGCCTTCACGACGACGTACGGCTTCTCGCTGATCCCGTATTCGCGGTACTTGCGCGCGATCTTCTTCAGCACGCCGTCGATCGCGTCGGCGAGCGCCTGCTCGCCTTCATGCGCCTGCCAGTCGACCCCTTCCACGTGCGCGAAATACGGATTCACCATCCACGGATCGACGCCGACCATCTTCGCGAACTTCTTCGCGACGTCGTCGTAGCACGAGAAGTGCGTCGACTTGCGGCGCACGGCCCAGCCCGCATGCAGCGGCGGCAGCAGGTACTGCTCGTGCAGGTTTTCCAGCACGCCCGGGATGCCGGCCGACAGGTCGTTGTTCAGCAGGATCGAGCACGGATCGAAATTCTTCAGGCCGAGGCGACGCTGCGAACGCTCGAGCGGTTCGAGCACGATCTTCTGGCCGTCGGCCAGCGTGATCGGCGTCATGTCGGTGATGCTCGGGTCGAGCGAGCCGAAACGCACGTTCAGGCCAGCCTGGCGCATGATCGTCGCGAGGCGTGCGACGTTTTCGAGGTAGAACGCGTTGCGGGTCGGCAGCTCGGGAATCACGAGCAGGTTCTTCGCGTCCGGGCAGATCTTCTCGATCGCGGCCATCGCGGCCTGCACGGCGAGCGGCAGCACTTCGGACGGCAGATTGTTGAATGCGCCGGGAAACAGGTTCGCGTCGACGGGCGCCAGCTTGAAGCCGGCGTTGCGCAGGTCCACCGAACAATAGAACGGCGGGGTATGTTCCTGCCATTCGAGCCTGAACCAGCGTTCGATCGCAGGCGTCGCGTCGAGGATCTTCTGCTCGAGTTCGAGCAGTGGACCGTTCAACGCGGTAACGAGGTGGGGAACCATGAATCACTCGCGAGCGGGAGAATGAAGATTGTAGAGCAATTGCCCTGCCCATTTGGGGATTGTTCCCGGCTTCGCAAGGGTTTGGAGGAAGTTTTCGGCTATTGACCCGATAGCGCGAAGGGTTATGCGCTACGGCAGCGGGTGACAGGAGAAAAAAAGCCCGCCGGGTGGGGCGGGCCGAAGTCGCTGCGCTCATTCATCGCGGGCGCCGTCGTCGCGGCGGCCCGCCGGTCAATCGTGTGACTTATTCGACATGCTCGCCGTGCAGGACCACGTCGAGGCCTTCGCGCTCTTCCTCTTCCGACACGCGCAGGCCGATCGTCAGGTCGATCAGCTTCAGCAGCACGAAGCTCAGCACGCCGCTGTAGACCAGCGTGATCAGCACGCCCTTGGCCTGCAGCAGCAGGCTGCCGTCGGCGCCGCCGATGTCCTTCACCGCGAACACGCCCGTCAGCAACGCGCCGAGAATCCCGCCCACGCCGTGCACGCCGAACGCGTCGAGCGAATCGTCATAGCCGAGCTTCGACTTGAGCCACGTGGCCGACCAGAAGCACACGACACCCGCGGCGATACCGATCGCAAGCGCACCCGTCACGCCGACGAAGCCGGCCGCCGGCGTGATCGCGACGAGACCCGCGACCGCACCCGACACGATGCCGAGCACCGACGGCTTGCCGTGCGAGATCCACTCGGCAAACATCCAGCCGAGCGCCGCGCAGGCCGTCGCGACTTGCGTCGTCAGCATCGCGAAGCCGGCACGGCCGTCGGCCGCAACCGCCGAACCCGCGTTGAAGCCGAACCAGCCGACCCACAGCATCGAGCCGCCGATCATCGTCAGCACGAGGTTGTGCGGCGCCATCGATTCGCGGCCGAAGCCGACGCGCTTGCCGAGCATCAGGCACGACACGAGGCCCGCGATACCGGCGTTGATGTGCACCACCGTGCCGCCCGCGAAGTCGAGCACGCCGTCCGACGACAGCCAGCCGGTCGGCTCCCACACCATGTGCGCGATCGGCACATAGACGATCAGCGACCAGAGCGTCATGAACACGAGCATCGCCGAGAACTTCATGCGGTCGGCGAACGCGCCGCAGATCAGCGCCGGCGTGATGATCGCGAACGTCATCTGGTAGACGAAGTAGACCGATTCCGGAATCGTCGGCGCGAGGTGGCTGACGGTCAGCGTCGTCGCCTTGTCGCCGTGGATGTAGTTCATCCCGTGCAGGAACGCGCGCGACAGGCCGCCGATGAAGCCGTTGCCCGGCGTGAACGCGAGGCTGTAGCCGATCACCGTCCACAGCACCGTGATCACCGCGGTGATCGCGAAGCTCTGCATCACCGTCGCCAGCACGTTCTTCTTGCGGACCATGCCCGCGTAGAACAGCGCGAGGCCCGGGATCGTCATGAACAGCACGAGCGCGGTGGAGGTCAGCATCCACGCGGTGTCGCCCGCGCTGATCT
>NZ_CAJNKE010000219.1 GCF_905232215.1 Burkholderia sp. LMG 13014 | reverse complement strand
TGGTCGGCGGCCGCAACCCGCCGCAACCGGGCGAGATCACGCTCGCGCACCTCGGCGTGCTGTTTCTCGACGAACTCCCGGAATTCGACCGGCACGAGCGCGGCCTCGGCGGCGCTGGCGAGCGGCAGGTACAGCTCGGGGACGCTCGACGTGGCGGTGTCGCTCGAACCCGGACCCGACACCCCGCCACCGTTGCCCGAATCGGAAAGCGCGCCGGAGCGCAAACCGGAAGCCGCGCCGCATTCCGCGGCCTGCCAGTCCCGCGCCACCCCGCACGCCATCGCGAACGCGCCGCGCATCGGCCGCAGCGCGCCCGTCAGCGACAGCTCACCCGCGAATTCGCGGCCAGCCAGCGCGTCGGCCGGGATCTGGCCGTTCGCGGCGAGGATGCCGAGCGCGATCGGCAGGTCGAATCTTTAGGGGTGTTAGTAACAGTTAGATATATCGTTTCTGTTTAATTTCAACGACTTGAGCGAGCTAACAATTTTTCGGGGCAGACGTAAGTGTCGCGAGAGAGCAACAAGATTTGTGCTGCCAACGCTTAGTTGGCGGGTCCTACGTTTTCGAAACAACTCGTGCCGCTCTGATGAGAACGACTTTGACTTGGCCGACTATTGACGGGCGGCGATCGAAAGATGGGCGTCGTACGTCTCTGGCGGTGGAACGCTAGAGGATATGAGCCGTCAAGGCGCCTCCGGCACCCCTGCCACCGCAGCATCGCCGGCTTGCTGCTCGTCCTCGTCGGCCTCGGCCTCGGCGTCGACCTCCGGTACAGGCTGGGCCTCCGGCGAATCCGCCGCGATGTGTAGGCGGTCGGCCACGTACGCCGCAATCTGATCTAGCGCATCTGGCGAACTTACCACGATGTTTCGGTCCGCCTTCAGCTCAAAAGAATGGGTGCCAACGCGTGCGAGGACTGCGTCGATGCGGCTTAGATGGCACCAGTAGACTGGGAGGTGCTCGGTGTGAACCGGTTTCGCCACGAAGTTCGTGACTTTCAGAGTCAACTGAAGGTCCGGCATATCTCCCAGTATCCGTTTGAAGGAGGCACCCTCAGCTCCGAGTCCCGTGATCACGATATCTTGGCTGCCGTCAGCGCAGAGCTTCTTCGTCCAAGCTCGCTTCTGGTGGGTCAGGTAGTACTCCGGAGGCTGGTCGTAGACATGCAGCATGTAGCGACCGGCGCGTGACTGCTTGTCGATCCGCTCCGGTACGAACACGGCCAGCCGAATCAAGTCCGCCATCATTCCTGCGACGGCCTGCGTCTTGGCGGTACTGTGCGTCTCGGGGGGAGCGCTTGGACGCCGAAAAAACTTTCCTTCGAGCCAAGCGTTGTGGCGCCAGCCATACTGCGCCAGTCGCTTGTTGCCCACTGTCATGCTATGAATGTTCATGAACAGGTCGGTGCGGAAGTAGCGCGGCCCGTTAGCTCCACGAAAATCCCCTTGCGCTCGAAACATCTTCTCCGACTGCAGGCAGCTGATCGGATTGGGCACGTTTCGCCCGTTCAGAACTTGAAGCAACGACATCGAGAACGCAGCAACGACGCCTGCCTCGTAGTCTTGCTGAAGGTAGCCGCTGCCGTGAAGCACTTCAGGCAGTGAGAAGAACGCTTGTTCGATGAGCATGTGGCCAAGTATGCCAAGGCCGAATGCTCATGACAATAAATACGCATGTAATAGCAGCTGCGGATCTATCCGCGCTGGTAAGGACACGAAGCGTGGGCTTGCGGCGCTTTCGTGCCCCTGTCAGTCTTCGTCATCGACGCTCACCCCTCAAGACTCGATGGACGAATGCCCACGCTATGAGTGCACCGTCATCAGGGAGCATCGGCTCATTGAGCAACGCACCAATCCGTTCTTCCCAGTACCTCCGTGCGCCCTGGTACCGTGCCAGCTCGCGTGGCACGATGAACAGGTACTCGATCTGCTTGTCGAGGCGGGCAAACAGTTGCGGCAGCCGCGCGTCGGCGTCGCCCTCGAATTCGTGCTCGTCGTCGCAGACAAGTTTCGGCACACCGTCTACGAAATACCGTTCCAGGTGCAGCAACTCGTCGTAGACCGACACGTTGTGGCGCGGAGGACCGCCGACAGGCAGCTGGATGCGCGCCTTGCCTTTGCCGAACTCGCGTGTCATGCCCTTCTGGTCTTTGAGCACCGCTTCGATGCGCAGCTCCGCATGGTTTTCGATCTTCGTGGTGAGTTCCCGCAGCCAGCGGGGCAGATTGCCGAACAGTTCGAGCTCGGTGAAGTAGTCAGTCGACATCATGTGTGCTTTTGCCTTCGTCGTGAGCAACCACGTCAGCCGACCATATCCGCGGATGAACGGCTGCTGGAAAAAATTCATGACGCGGTTGTGGCCGGCACGCTCGATCCGACCCAAGATTCCGTTCGTAAGCTTCTGCGCTGCCGTCAACCGAAGGCCGGTCGGCTCAACCGCCCGTATCAGGAGCGCTTTGGCGGCGTCCAGAACCGGAGGGCTGCATGATGGAATTCGGAAATCAGTTTGAGTCCTCGACCGCGTGTGAGGCGACCACCGAGGTCGGTTCGGCAGCACGAACGGCCGCAACCCTGACTGGCGACGATGCGCAGTCGACGGTGGAGACTGGTTGCCGCCGTAGAATAAGAGGCATCAAGTCTTGAAGGGGAATTGAATGAGTGACGGCGGAAGCTCGCCTGCCGACTGGGCAAAGCTCTACGATTGGTACCGGCAAAATACAGAAGCGCTACAAGAGCTGGTTGAAGCCATCACCGACGACTTGCCAAAGGTGAGGGAAGAAGTTGCGGCTGCGCGAAAAAGCGCACAGTCCATGTCCCAAGTGGCCGAGACAATTCGATCTCAGGTTGGGCTGGCGCAAGACGCCTGGGACAAGGCTGAGGACGTCGCAGAATCAGTTGGTTTAACTGCCGCGTCCTCAGCGACATCGGCGGTGGCGACTGCGACCAATGGCATGGTGTCGTCCTTGGAGCAAGCGACGAAGAATGCCACGGAAGTTACTACGATCTTGAAGAGAACTGTCTCTTTCAGTCGTGCCATTCTCATGGGATATTTTCTGCTATTGATCATCGTCTGCATTGCATGCTCTTACGTGGCTTACAGAAAGGGCGTCAGCGATGAAATTGCGCGTCATGCGGAGCCAACGGCGGAACGCAGCGCGACGCTGCTTTACAAGGGCGCGGCGCTCGAGAAGATGTATCAGGAAGGGTCAGCAAACGACAAGAAGAAGCTCGAGCAATTGTATAACCGGGCGGCTGCGAAGTTGCCATCGTGAGACGTCAAGGGCGCATCCCGCCGCGCCCGATGCTGCGGTCTCGTTCTAGTTCGGGACCTTGCCTGTCGACTGCCCGCGCAGGCAATTCCTTGCCTAGTGTGAGCGCGAAGAGATGCGCCAGACCGCGGAACCGAACCGAGCAATGTTCTGCTGGACTTTGCCCATCGCTTGGGATGTACACATAGACGGAGCCTTCAATCGATTTGAGTTCGTCTCCCGGGCAAGAGCCGGCAAGCGTGAAAAGCAAAGCCAGGTACTTCTCAAATCTGGCTGCGGTTGAGCCAATCAGCTTGTTTTCGAGAAACATCTCGATGAATCGATCTACATCGATTTGGTCTGCTGGTGCCGGAACGGGAAAGCCGAGTAGCGGGCAGATGGCGCCGGGATAATTTGCGAATGCGATTGATTCGACCTCCGCCTGGCCGATCCCGCGAAGTGACGTTGTGGTCTTCGTTCCCCAGCCTATAAAGTGCGCAGATCGCGCCCAACGGAGTGGATTCATTTGACTGGAGAGCGTCCTACAAAGGGCAACACGCAATTCCTTTCGTGCTTCGGACTGAAACGCGGCTTCGTTGGCCTTGAATTCAATTAGACAGTAGCGGCCGCGTCGCGCAACGATATAGTCGGCCAATGCCTTGTCTTGGCCACCGAGCGCGGTCGCACTTAGTGCTTCAGCTGTCTGAGGCTGTCCGGCGTAAAGCGCGCAGAAACGCCGGTCGAGCTGGGCCGAAAATCGAGCCACGACGTCGGATTCCAGCGCACGGGGGGCGGTTTCACCACGTACACGCGTTGCCAATTGTTCTCCAGATTTTGCTGTTTGATCGATCATAGCCGAATCATCGGTTTGCGTAGAAGCCTCGACAGCGCTCGTGCGCGTCGATCGCATCCCTACCTCGATCGAGATGCGGTTATGATCGCTCGTCGACACTTGAATGGAAGGCGCGACGATTGTGACGGCCGTTTTCACTGCGTCACGCAGCGACCGGAGGTCGGCAAGTTCCTGAGATTCCAGGATTAGCGCAAGACGTGTCCTCCGTGAGTCTACCGGTCCGATCTATTGATCAATAAGCATGAGGAGTTGCGATGCCAGAGGCGTTTTGACGTGAACGTCTGGCCGATTTGCTAATCGATCCCCGTGAAGATCTCAATTTTGAGATTAAGAACTGGCTGGACCTGCGTGCCAATAATGACGCAAAGGCGACGTTTGCCAAGTGCGCGGACGGAGCGGCCTGCGTTGGCCGTGTTCAGGGGAGTGATATGGATCAAAAAAATTCTAGAATCCTGCTGAATCGTCTGGTCGCCAATCGTTGCGAGGGCGAGCGCCGCTGCAGGCGGTACATTGACTGAATTGCTAGGAGGGAGGGGGCTAGTGACAGCAATTGATTTCACTCGGATTCGGAGCAACCCAAAGAGCCGCAACGACAGCTTCGAGGCGCTCGCCGTTCAACTCTTCCGTAGTACGTGCAAGGTGCCTACGGGCTCTACCTTCGTTAGCCTTAGAGGGGACGGCGGCGATGGTGGTGTCGAAGCATACTTTCGCACGCCTAGTGGTGCCGTTCTTGGTATTCAAGCCAAGTATTTCTTTCAGCTTGGATCAGCCGAGCTTGACCAGATCGACGGCTCGTTGCAAGCCGCGCTCGATAATCACCCGAATCTATCGGAATACTGGGTGTACATCCCCTTTGACCTCACGGGAAGGGTAGCCGCTGGAAAACGAGGCAAGAGCCAAGCGGAGCGATTCGAGGAATGGAAGCGCAAGGTGGAGGCCGAGGCAGCCAACCGTGGCTCTACGCTTTCCATCACGCTATGCGCTGCCGCAATCATCCGTAGCCAGTTGCTTGACCTTGACCCTCATGGCGGGATGCGCAGGTACTGGTTCGATGATTCGATTCTTACGGCCTCGCAGATTCAGCATTGCCTCGATCAAGCAATCGCCTTCGCGGGTCCAAGGTATACGGCTGCGCTTGATATCGTTACAAGCGCGCACACCGGCTTGGACTTCTTCGGTGGGATAGGTAATTTTCAAGCTTGGCGCGACGAGTCTTTGGCGCCTGTCATGGTTGGGCTGCGCGCTCTCAAGGGGTGGGGTAATGAGGCCCTAAGCATCCTCAATGAACCACTCGCCACAAAGGCTCGAAAGCTGATTGGCCAGGTCATGGCGGCGAGCGAGAGGATCACCAGCGTTTCTGTTGCCAGCGCGGAAGTCGTCGAGGCAATCCGTGCTATCTCAGCCCTGCTACCGCTCCTTGAGAAGGCTCGAGATGCTCAAGAACAAGACTTCTACAAGAAGCACGGTCGGGAGTGCGATACCCCGGGCTTCCGACAGTTTCATGCAGAATACATGTGTGATTTCCCTGCGGGAAACATGGACGCCGCGCGCGATTGGGGGGATTCGATACTGCGGTTGCAAAGCGTGCTGGCCTCGCAGGAGATCGGTGCCGCGACAACGCATTCTCTATTGTTGGTTGGCCCTGCCGGTATCGGCAAGACCCATGCGATCGTAAGTGCCGCACTTCGGCGACAGGCCCGAGGCGGGCAATCCTTAGTCGTCTTTGGCGACGATTTCGGCAAAGCAGAGCCCTGGGAAGTCATTCGCAGCAAATTGGGATTTGGTGCCTCCGTGGGGAGAGAGACCTTACTGGAGAGCCTTCAGGCGTGCGCAGAACACACAGGACTGCCGTTTGTTATCTATATCGACGCATTAAACGAGAGTCCGCGCAACGCCCGCTGGAAGGACAAACTTCCGGAATTCTTGACCCAGTGCAAACCTTATGCAGACGTCAAGGTATGCGTCTCTGCTCGGGATACCTATCGTGATCTGGTTGTCGACTCGCGGTTTCCCGGCTTTGCGTTTGAACACGTAGGGTTTTCCGGCCAAGAGTTTGAGGCGGTGCAGGCGTTCGCCGCCTACTACGGGCTTGACGCCGAGATTACACCGCTGTTCTCGCCGGAACTCAGCAACCCACTGTTCCTGCGACTGGCGTGCCAGACGCTCAAGGAGGAAGGGCGTGATTCACTCGATGTATCCCTGCCAGGCTTTACAGCACTGCTGGAGAGCCACCTCAAGTACTGTGATGCCCTCGTTCGAGGGAGACTGAAATACTCGAACCCTCGGAACTTGGTTCGAGCTGCCATGATGCGCTTGGCTGAAACCTTGACTCACAATCTGCCGCAAGAGCGAACTTGGGATGCTTGTATTGCTGCGTTGCTGAACCTTGTTGGAGCAGAGCTCGCCCCAGAAGCCTTACTCAAGGAGTTGGAATACGAGGGACTGGTCATTCTTTCGTCGGAGGAGGGAGATACCTGGTTCGTGCGACTCGGGTATCAGAGGTACGGCGACATGCTTCGCGCAATAAGTTTGATTGACGGGGTGATGCAGCCGTCAGGCGTGGATATCGAAGCGCTCGCAAAGAAACTCGGCTCGCTGTCTGCTGCTGATGATGGTGGATTGCTTGAGGCGTTGGCCGCTGTGCTTCCCGAGAAGACAGGTGTAGAGATAACTTCTAGCGCACTGGAACTGGATTCAGAGTTAGCACATCGTCTTTTCATCAACGGACTGCCTTGGCGCTCACGCGCAAGCATCACGTATGGGATAGATGACCATGTACGTGGAGCACTGTTTACACCGCACTTGTGGCAACAGGTCTACGAAGTCTTCTTTCGCCTAAGCTTGGTGCCCGGCCACCGCTTGAATGCATCAAACTGGCTTGGTCCTTTCCTGCGACAGTCGTCGATGGTGGACCGCGATGCTTATCTTTCGGTTGCCGCGTTCAAATCGTTCGACGCCAAAGGTGCCGTTTGGTCTCTCATCAATGCGGTTCTGCGTGCCGACATTGATCGGTGGCCAGAGGAAAGCCGGCGTCTGGCGACCGTCGCGCTTGCTTGGTTGACCTCCTGCGCTGACCGACGCGTCAGGGACTTGTCCGCCAAAGGGTTGACTCGGCTTGTGGCAAGCCAACCTGAATTGGGGCGCGCACTTGCTGAAGAGTTTCGGGATTGCGACGACGACTACATCCTCGAGAGCATCTCGCTTGCTGTCTATAGTGCGTGTCTGCTGGAGCGTGGAAGAAGGATTGAGTTTATTCCCGCGCTTGATGGACTGTTGAGCCCAGCCTTCGCCGTACCGAACATCTTGGTGCGCGACTCCGTGCGTCTGCTAGGGCGTCTCCTAAAGGATGTTGGTCTGCCAGAGCAACTGGCGCGTCGTTTGGACACATTCCCAGGGAGGGCTACCGCTCCTCTTACATGGCCGACACTAGATGATGCGCAGCCATTGCTCGCACTTGATGGCCTGCCGTCAAATATGAACCTGTGGGACCCGCATATTGGTCCCGATTTCTGGCGATATCAGGTTGAGTCGAAGATCCACGGGTTCGACTTGGAAGGTGCCGGAATCAGTCGCGAGAACATCGCGTGCTGGCTCATGGTCGGGCTCTTGAGATTGGGATATCCCGGCTACAAAGAGTGCGCGTTGCATACGGATCGGGCGATTAGCGGCCAGTTCGGAACCGGTCGTAGCCGCAAGGGCTACGCAGATCGGTTGGGCAAAAAATACTACTGGATACTGTTGCATCGCCTCGTCGGAATCCTCGCAGACAACGTCCCTCCGAGGCAAGATTCGTTCTCCGACTGGGCGCCGGGCGAAGAGCATCTATGGTCCGTGGATGTCCGGAAAGTAGATCTCACAGATGTGCGGGACATCAGTCCGCAAATTGATTATCCGGATGAACTGCTACAGGGGCCACGGTATGTGTTCCCCGACCAATCTACCGGCGACATCAAGCTCTGGGTGCGCACCGACGACTTTACGCCGTATGCAGAATGCATTGTCCGCACGGCGCGAACAGGTGATGAATGGGTGGCACTTTCGCTTAGTGCTAGCGATGATGACAGGTCGCCTGGAGAGGACTCGTGGAGCAAGCCGCACCTAGGGGTACGCTTGTTTTACACCAGCATCTTCGTCGATGGGGCTATCCCAGCTCTTGGTGGGAGGGGCGCCGGGAGAGACGCTTTTGATAGCCAAGGGGCTAGTTGCTATCGCGGCTATCTCGCTGAGTATCCAGATGGTCCAGTGTTCGACCAAGTTGCAGATGAGGGTTCTTTCTATCGGGGGCCAAAGGGTATGCTGTTTTCAGCGGTAACCCTGGCACGCCGAGGCGAGTGGGAGTACGACTACTCCTATACGACGCCTGAGCGGCAAGAGCATCTCAGCGTACCGTGCCAAGATCTGGTCAGGCTCTTGGGGCTGCAATGGGACAGGCAGAGGGGCTGGGTTGATTCCGGCGGCGAGTTAGTGGCTTTCGAGTCGGACACAAAGCGGCGCAATGCACTGTTTATTCGCCGTTCCAGCTTAAACCAGTACCTGGAAGTTACCGGGAAGAAGTTGATGTATCGGCGTTTCGCAAATCGTGGTTTTTTCAAGAATGGCGGACCGGACGGTTCACAGATTGATCTGTTTACTTGGTTGCTATACCGGCCTAAGGGGGGGCCGGATTTTTTACAGCAAGATGCTCGTCCTTACAACTGCTGAGATGGCCCCGTCTCTTAATGGCCGACGGACTGAGACCTCGTTGCTGTGTCGTCCGGCGGCCTTTGCCGGCGAGGATCGCCATTCGATCCTCTACGAACTCGAGCTGCGCCCGTGGATGTTGGCGTTCATCGAATCTTGACCCACGGGGGGCAATTCTAGGTAAACGTCAACATTTCTTCTAATGAATAAGATCAAAAGGACCGTTCGCCCGCTTTCGAAGGACCCAAATGATGAATGCGCCAGCCCAGTTTTGAGCGCGATTTCCTCAGATTTTTGTGCGTTGCCACGCAAAACGCTTCCCCCAGATGCAGGCGGCTCTGTAACACGAGGTAGCTTGTGCAGCGCACACACGCACAGCCGGCCTACAACATCCTGCGTCGGTTGCGACTGACGTCGCGGATACGGCAGTCGGTGAATAAAATTTGCGATGCTTGATAATTTTCCGATCTTGCAATTTCAGTTGCGGTTACTAGAATGAATCGCTAGCTCCTAGATTTAGATATCGCATAACGAGGAGTTTTAAGCTCACGTTGATCGGCAATAAAACGAATTCAACTTGAATTGTCCCGCCACAGCACTTTCTGACATTCGAG
>NZ_CAJNKE010000218.1 GCF_905232215.1 Burkholderia sp. LMG 13014 | reverse complement strand
GAATCGCGCGCACGTCGTCGCGGATGGCGGCCCAGTCGGCAACCGCCTTGCTCAGGTCGATGGGGTCGCCTACCAGGAACCCCTGTGCGTCATGTTTCAGCGCCATAGTCAACTTTCCGCCGTGCTGCCGGGGTTAATTTCGGACTTTCCGAATCGGCGATGGATGGCGGCGATGATGTTCCTCCGCGCCTCATCGGACTTGGGCCTCCCCTTCAATGCCGCCGATTTACGCGCCCTTGTTTCTGGGGAATCCTTGCATCCGCGCCGATTGGTGTTCCCCAGTTGCGACACGGACATGCGGGCGCGCGATTCTGCGGTGTGTTGCTTGGGTCGAACCTCCGCCAGGCGGGCAATCTCTTCCGCACTTACGGCCATCGCCTTCCTAGCGGCAGACACCCTTTCCCCGTGCCCAGCCGGCTTCTTCTTGCCGCGCTGGGTGGCCGATATTTTTGCAATCGCCTCAGCGGTGTGCCGGTAGCCGGACGGGCTACCGGCTACCGGGAATATGTTGTACCCGCTGGCGGCTGCACCAAGGGAGTCAATGAACTGCTGCTCCAAGGCAAGGCGCTTCTCACGATTCTTCTCAATGGCGACCACCTCGAACGAAAAAGCGTCCCGCCCATACTTCGCCCATGCGCGTTGCAGCTTGACGCTGTGATGCGTCCCGGCCTCAAGTGCGATGCGGTGCTTGCACCACCTCGCCGAAATGTTGGCGGAACTGCCCACATACACTTTCCCGTTCGCCAGGTTCTTGATGATGTAAATGCCTGCGCTCATGGCTTCATAAAAGTGTCTAGTTGAGAAAAGGTCATCTGCACCTCTTGCAAGCCGTCCTCACGGCGGGAAAGGCTCACGTCGAGATTGACCGGGCGGAACAGGCCGATGTCCTCGTATCCGCCCCGGTTGCTCTCTGCCGTGATGAACGAATGCACCACGCGGATGGTGATGGCGAAGCTGTCAGGCACGCCGACGGTGCCATCGCGCGGCGCGGCGGCGCCGTGGTGCGCGGCAAACCACTTCTTCAGGGAGCCGGCCTGGTCGTCCAGCGTCGTCATGCGCAGCTCGACCGGCTCCGCTCCCTGCACCGCGTCGATCACCGCGCCGCCGACGCGGTGCTTGTCCCCGGCGACGATGAAGGGCGCGTACTCGACCTCGGTGGCGAACAGGTTGAAGCGGTCGGGCATGTTCATGCCCCCACCGCCCAGCCGACTCGTCACCTCCAGCAGCCAGAGGTTTTTCTTGGCGAGGCGTTCGTTGCGCACCTGGTCATAGATGCGCTTGGCTTCGCTCGCGCTGATGCCGCCAAGCAGCGGCGTGGCCGCGCCCCAGTACGCCACCTGCGAGGCGACGCCGCCACCGAAGCCGGGCAGCAGTTCGTTCAGCAGGCCGGAATCCAGCACGCGCAGGCCCGCCGAGTTCCAATCCCCGTTCATGAGGTCGCCCACGGCGCCCGCGCCCACGTTGATCGCACGCTGCGCCTGGATGGGGATGTGCTTGTTCACGGCGTTCATGCCGGCATTGACGGCTGCGCTCTTGCCCATGCCCACCACGGTCTGGGCCAGCTTGCCGCCGCCCAGGGCCTGGGTGGCCGAATCCGTCACGCCGCCCAGGGCCGCATTCAGCCCCGAGCGGATGGAACCCAGCAGCCCGCTACTTGACAGGCTTTCGGCGATGTTGTTGTAGAGGCTCATACGCTATAAAATCCTTGTGTGCGCTTTGCGGCCCAGCCGGAGGGTTGGGTAATGTGGTTCCCTGGAACTGCACGGGCCATGAACGGCTTGCTCCGTGTCTGGCTTAGTGCGCGAAGCTATGACCTGTCGCCCAGCATCCGCAGATACTCGGCAACGGACAGCACTCCGGGGCGCATCGCTCCCGGCGCAAGGCGCGCAACCACCCTCTGTTTCTCCTTCATCTTCCCGGCGATCTGCCGCTTCCCGCTTTCATAGACGGAGCGCGCCACAAGGGCGCCGCCCACCACGTCCAGCTCGATGCGCACCAGCGGGATAGACCCGCTTCCCACGCGCTCCCTGAAGATCGCCACGCGCGCCCCGCTATGGATGAACCAGTCGTCCGGGCGCTCCAGCACGAACTGGATGTCGGCCAGTACCTCGTCGGCGTCGCCGTGGTAATACTCGGGGTGCCGCTCGGCCAGGGCCTGCAAGTCGGCGCGCATGGTCATGGCGCCATCGAAGCCCAGCCACTCCACGGTGCGCCGGGGGATGGGCACGGGAACCATCTGGCCCACGCCGTCGAGCGCGGCTGCGTCGAGCACGCTATCCAGCCCGCCGCCGGTTCCACCCCCGCCGAAGCCGCCGCCGCCAAACCCGCCACCACCACCGAAGCCGCCGCCATCGTCCTGCGGCTTGGCATCGACGATGGCCGCGTACAGCTTCGCCTGGTCTTCGTCCAGCATCATCGTCTTGGCGAGGAACTCGGTCATGATGTCCTTGCTGGCGCCCATCTCCTTGAGCATTTGCATGGCCTGCACCAGCAGCATCCCGCCGTTCATCGAATCGGCGCGCGTGCGCTGCTTCTCCGCTTCCAGCGCAGAAATCGACCCGAAGAAGTTGATTTCCCAGGGGCGCTCCTTGACGTTGAACACGATGCCGTAGCGGCGGTAGGTGTGGATGTCGATGACGTGGTTGAAGAACTCGGCCAGGGCCACGCGAATGACGCGCGCACGCTCGGCGGCCTGCGCCGACACGCGGAAGAACCCGCCTTCGCCCAGGCCGCCCGAGAGCTGATCGGCGAAGCCCAGCATGGAAAGATCGACGCCCAGCGCGCCGGACAGCAACCGAGCGTGCAGCAGCACGTCCTCAATGCTGATGGTCGCGGCCCGGCCGGTCTGGCCGCCGTTGCCGGGGCCGATGTTGGTCAGTTGCTTCTCGTTGAAGACCGGGATGATGTGCCGGATGCGCTCCATGATCGGGCGCCCGCGCTTGACGGCCTGCTCGGCGTAGTTCTTCGACGCCAGCAGCATCCCCTTGACGGACTCGACGAACCGCTCCTGCTGCTCCAGCGTCATCGACTCCAGATTGACGGCCACCATCTGCTCGTCGATGGAGTCCATCCACCGCTGGCCCACCAGGCCCAGCAGAGAGGCGGTGAGGTTGTCGTAGGGTTCCTCGGCGTTGTAGAGCAGCGAACCGCCCACCATGCTGGGCATGATCGGCAGGTTGTCGATGTCGTTTTCGGTGATCGCACCCTTCAAGGACTTCTCGACCACGCCGAACTGCGGAATCCATTGCGTGCGCGGCATCTTCAGCCGGGCGAGCTGCGACACGTCCAGGCGCTCGAAGTTGCGTTCCCCGAGGGAGACGGCAAACCCGATCGTGCGGCTGCCGCGCTCGAAAGGCTGCACCAGTTGCGGGCGCACCATCTCGTCGGAGTGAAGATCGACCACGCCGCGCGCGTCGGTGTAGATGCGCGCGTAGGAGTCGCCGTAGGCGGCCCCGGTGTAGGCCATCTGGAACGCCACGCGGTTGAACAGCGGCGCCAGGTCGGCGGCGATTTCATCGGCGATGGCCGCGAGGCGCTTGTCCTTCTTCGCCTCGGCCGTCTTTTCGACGAACACCAAGTCGCCGCTGGTTTCGTGCCCGCCCAGGGCCGAAGTCACCAGAAGCTGGAGCGCGCTGGAGATGATCGGGTCGCCCTCCATCCGCATCCACTTCTCGTAGATGATCTGGCGCGAGCGAGCACCCCGGCTGCCGGAACCCAGCAGCGAGGCAACGGTGGTGGTGCCGGCACCGTACAGATAGGTGTCGGACTGGTCGATTTCCTTGACCGGCGCGACGTGCGTAGAAGCCCATCGCTTGCGGGACAAGCCGAATCGGGCCAGGAAGCCTGGCTTGGTCGGAGCGGGGATGTTGGGAGTGTCGGCCATACGGGAAGGGTAGGCTTCCCGATATGGCCCCCTCTGGGCAGTTTTCCGCTATAGGGCGCGCCCGCGCTACGCGGCGGGAAACTCCATGTCCGCGTCGTACAGCACCCAGAAGTCCGGGCTGGCCGCATCCAGCAGGAACTGGTTGGTGTAGATCATGTTCGCCTTCAAGTAGGCCGTGCGGAACTCGTCGGCCATGATGAGGGTTTCCACTTCGCTGTCGCCCCGGTACGCCTTCTTCACCAACGGGTCGGTCTGGCTGCCCAGGTTGTAGCCGCCGGCGATCATAGCGTCCTTCAGCGCCCACCAGTACGGGCCGTAGTCGCGGTAGCGGCGCGGGTCTTTGCCCAGCCGCTCGGCCACCACGCCCAGGCCGAAGGCCAGCAGGTTCGAGAACCCCCGGTTGGCGCGCAGCGCGGCCGCGCGCTCGGACACCAGGGCCTTGATGGCGTCCTTGTCGAACTTGTATTCGGTGTAGGCCATGTTTCCTTCCTTACAGGGAGCGGGTCGCGGCGGTCAGTTCGAGCTGATCGGCCGCCTGGGGATAGTTGGCGATGAGGTAGTCCCAGGTGGAACGGTACACGTTCCACGCCAGGGCATCCCCGTCCCACTTGTATTTGCCGAAGCCGGCCATGTTCGCGCACCGCTTGATGGTTTCCTTCCACACCTTGGTGTTGCCCCGGATGCCCACCACGTCCGACGGCGAAGGCCCGGCCGAACGGTCGTCACCGGCCACGACCTGGCGCACGGCGGCGGCGATAGCGGCCTTGAAGCCATACGGCAGGTAGTCGCTGGCCGGGTCTTTCTCCTGCCAGTCGAACCACGGCGAGGCCGCGCGCATGAACGCGGTGGCCTGTTCGATCACCTCCGGCTCGGTGCTGCCGGTCAGCGCCGCCTTCAGGTCATCCAGCGAAACCGTCTTCTCGATCTGCTTCTGCACCCAGAGGTCGAAGTCGTCGAGGTCGGCCACGGTCAGCTTCAGGCCGTTGGCCGTGGCGAACTCTCGCAGGGCGTCATGCCGAGCGGTGGAATCCTCGTTGCTGGCTCGGCGCGTCACCGGCGTGTCGCTGGGCACCACAAACTTCCCATCGTCGAACGACCGGATGATGGCCTTCTGGGCATCGAAGATGCGGCGCTTCACTTCGGACTTGCCCGCGTCCGTCGGCGAGATAGCGAAGGGGAAATGCGGCTGCGGCAGCCGGTAATCGTGGGTGCTGTATGCCGCCAGGGCTTCCACCTTGCGGCGCTGCGCCACCTCGGGCACTACCGAGCTGAAGCCGTTTTCGACGGTGCCAGAGGCGTTGATGGTGTCCTCGATCTGGGCCGCGTCCGTCAGGCAGGCGTCGTAGCCGGCCGTGCCCTGGTAGAACCACTCGCCGGCCATGACGGCGGCCGTGTTCGCGGCCAGCGGGGTGCCGTCGAGGCTGCGGCCGAAGGCGCCAGGACGGCCGCTTTCCAGCTTCAGCACCGCCAAGCCGTCGGGCACGCGCACGAAGGTTCCGTGGATGAGCGGCTTGCCGTTGTAGATGATTCCCTCGCCGCGCGCGATGGCATCAGCCACGCCGGCTGGGTAGCCGCCGGACTCCCCGGCTTGACGCGCGAACGCGGCCTTGGCCTCGTCGATCATCGACCGGGCCATATCCACCTCGGCCTGCCATTCGTTGCCGATGGGGCCGCCCTCGATGACGTTCAGCCCGAAGGACGGATACGACCGGCCCAACAGCATGGATTCGATGTCGTCGTCCTTCTGCTTCTTCCCGCCGCGCACTGCGGCAAAGAAGCTGTCCAAGGTGGCCGGCTCCGAGGTCGAGCCGCCGGCGCGCCATTCCGTGCGGAACAGGGTTGCGGACTGCTCGATCTGCCGGCGCAGGCCGCCGACGCTCGCCATCAGCTCGGCCAGCAGGCTTTCGTTCTTGGCGACGGCGGTTGCCGTGGCCTTCGGATTGCTGATGCGGTCGCGCAGCTTCTCGGCCTGCTTCTCCAGCCCCCACAGGCCGATGATCTTGCGGATGACGAAACTGGCCGCCGTCTGGTTGTCGTTCAGGAAGGCGTTTTGCTTGCGAATCGTGTCCAGGTTAATCATCTGCCTGTCGCGGTTGCTCGACGCGCGCGAGGCGGCTTCCTTGGCGGCGATGGTTTCCTGCATCCGGCGCATGGCGTCGGCGTCGCCCACCACGTCGATCAGGGCCTCCATCTGCTCCTTGGACAGCCCACCGGTGACGGCCACGCTGTCGGAGCCATTCACGTCCATGACCTGCCCAATCCAATCGGCCTTCTTGTTCACCATCGCCCGCTTGCTGGTGTCGAAAGTGCCGTCGGCGTCGTAGTAGTAGAGGCTCACGCGCGCGGTCAGGTTGCCCTGGCGCACGCCGCGCCCGTTGCGCTGCTCCAGGCTGTCCGGCGTCCAGCCGATGGTCAGGTGGTGGATGGCCTGGGTTCCCTTCTGGAGGTTGATGCCCACCTCGGCCTTCTCGTTGGCGATGACGGTCTGGTACTTGTTGTCCTCGCCGGTGCCGTTGAACCCATCCTGCACGGCCAGGATTTCGTCGGGCGTGTTGTTGGTGCGGCCCGTGATGATGGCGATGGCGGCCGACGGCACGCCGGCGCGGCGGGTCAGCAGGCGCTTGATCTTGTTGTGCAGCGGCAGGATGTCGCAGAACACGATCTGCTTGACGATGGGCGAACGCTGGCCGTCGGCGTCGATGCCGCGCGGGCTGGCCTGCTCATGCTGGAAGTTTTCGAGCATGGCGGCCAGCTTCGGCGGCACGGACACGTCCAGATCAAGGCCCAATTTCTCCGCGATGGCCTCGAATGCGCTCTGCACGTCCGGGTCGATGGTGTCGATCACCACGCGGCCGCCGTCGATGGCCTTGGCGCGCACCTCGATCTTCAGCAACTCGGTTTCGTTGCCGCCGGAATCCTTGACCGTCTTGTGGCCGACGATGGCCGCCTCGTCGGTCATGGGGCCGGGCCGAGGGCGTTCTTCCGTGAATTTCCGGGCGTTGAACTGCTCGATGGCCGCCTTGGCCTTGTCGGCCTGGGTGGGAAGGTAGCTGTAGAAGGTGGCGCGCTGGTCGAGTTCGGGGTCGGCGATCAGCAGCGTCATCTTGTTGATGAGGTTGAACGGGTGCCCGATGAGGTTCAGTTCCTCGCCGAAGTGCTGCGCCACCTGCGCGTAGGCTTCCGGGTCGCCACGGTTCGGCGACTTCTCCGAAATCTCGTCGATGGCGTAGCGGAACGCGCTCTTGTAGAGCTTCAGGCGCTCCACCACGTCGGGCGGCAGCGCCACGGGCGCGGCCTTTTCCTCGCGGTCGGGCACCGCGATCTGCTCGCCCACGTCCTCGGCGCTCTTGATCGTCGCCACCTCGCCGATGGCCTTGCGCAGCACGCCGACGTTGTTCAGGCCGACGAACACGTCCGTGGTGCGCGCCACGCCGTCCATCGTCACGTCGTCCTGGTTCTCCTTGGCGCACATCATCTCCATGAAGTCGTCGGCGCCACGGATGCCCAGGCAAACGTCATTCACGCGCTCATGGCCGACGGCCAGCGACAGCATCGCGTAGATTTCCAGCGGGCTATTGGTGATCGGCGTGGCGGTCAGCACCATCACGCCGTCTTTCAGCTCGGACTTGCCCCGGATGAACCACGCCTTGGCCTGGGCGTCGATGCCGCGCCGGGATGCCGGCGACAGGGACAGGAACTTGGCGCCCTTGAAATCCACCGTCTGGGCGGAGTTCTTGAAGACGTGCCCCTCGTCGAAAACGATGCTATCGACGCCCATGTCCTCCAGGTACGGCGCGCCGCCGCGCTTGTTGGACAGCACGGACAGCAGGCCGGCCTGCTTGCTCTTGGCCCGTTCGTCCTCCTTCTTGTCCATGCTCTCGGCGAAACTGGCGTCCGCCTGGCGCATGAACGCCTCGTAGGCACCGATGGTTTCGTCGCGCAAACGGATGCGCTCGAAGGCTTCCAGCGTCATGAACACCTTGCTGTGCCGGTTCTCCATCACGGCCGTCAGGTCGGCGTCGAAGTTGGTGGCGCTGATGGTGGCCTTGCCATCCTTGCCCACGCGCAGCCCTACGAACAGGCAATCGTCCGTGCTCGCGTAGGCGCGGGCAGCTTCCTTGCGCCAGTTCGACAGCACCGAATTGGGCACCACAAAAAAGGTCTTGGACTTGACGCCGATGCTCTGGGCGTACTGGGTGGCCGCCAGGGCCGTGAAGGTCTTGCCCAGGCCCACGCCGAAGCCGTTGATGCCGCCGAACTCGCGGCTGGTCTTACGCACGTAGGCGTTCTGGTAGCCGTGCAGCGTCAGGCCGTCGTTCATGCCAGGGATGGGCATGGGTGCCTCATCCTCGACCTGGCGGAAACGCAGCTTCGCTGGGTCGGCCGCCACTGCCTCCAGGCGCGCGACGATGGGACGATTGCCGCGCACCCAGCCGTTGAACTGCTCGTTGGCGGTATTCACCATCCGGCGCAGCTCTTGAAGCGCCTTGGCGTCGTCCATGCCCAGCTTCACGCCGCCCAGCGTGATCGTGCCATTCTTCAGGTAGTCGCCGATGCGGTTCAGCAGCTTCTCGCGGTCGGTTAGGTTGCTGCCCGGCACGTCGATGTCCACGCGCTTCTCGCCCGTGCGCTCGTCGTAGATGACGGCGGCCGATGGATGCACGAACCGGCGCAGAAACTCGGCCTTTTCCTCCAGGGTGACATGCGGGCTGAACAGGTTGAAGGTCAGCTTCGACACATCCACCTTGTCGATGCGCGCGCCGGCGTCGAGCTTCTGGCGCAACAGCTTGGCCCGGATGTCGTCGCTGGCCGCGCTGGCAATGTCCGCATCCACGCGCCGCAGGAACTCGGCGTAGTTGCCCACGTAGTAGTCGTCGGCGCGCGTGACGCTCTTGCCGTCCGGCGACAGGCACCAGGCCGGGTCTGCGTAGGGGTCGAAGCCATCGCCGTAGATGCCCTTGGCGTCCTCCAGGCTCACCCAGGCGGATTTCGTCTTGTAGCGCAGGCCCTCGAAACTGGCGTCGGCCGTGATTTCGACCGTCGGGGCCTGCTGCTGCACGTCGCCGCGCCAGACGGCCGAAAGGCCCGTCTTCTTCTGGTAGTGGTTGCCGATGAGCACCAAGCCATCGCGCAGCTTGCCGCCCAGGGCCGCCGGCCGCTTCTTCGCCGTGGTGGCGACGCGCTGCATGGCATCGGTCAGCGCCGGATATTCCTCGGCGAAGTTCACGCCGGTTTCCTCGCCCAGGCGCTCTTGCAGCACCTGCGCGGCCGCCATGCCCACGATGCCGGCGTTCCAGAACTGAGCGCGGTCGCCTTCGTCCTTCAGGTGCCGGATTTCGGTCATCGCACCGCGCAGCCAGTCGGGAATGTCCAGCGACTGCGAGGTTTCAATCATGTAATCGACGCACCGCTCGGCGTCGGCCCACTGGATGCGGCCCTCGAAGGCCGCGTAGGGCGTCGTCAGCTTGCCCACCAACTCGGCCATGCTGGCGCTGTCCTCGCCGCGCGCCATCGGCACCCAGCG
>NZ_CAJNKE010000217.1 GCF_905232215.1 Burkholderia sp. LMG 13014 | reverse complement strand
TCGGCGAGTGCAACGATTTCGACGCTGCCGTCATCGAGCGTGCGGTTCGACAGCACGACCGCGTCGGCGCCGAGTGCCTCGCGCACGAGACGAAGTGCGTCGCGGCTCGTTGCGCCGGTGAATTTGCGAATGTTCAAGCGGAACCCCCGATGACGTTAACGACTTTGATCGTGCGTGTGTCCGGCACTTCGGCATACGACAGCACTTTCAATTGCGGCAGGCTGCGGCGCAGGAAACGCGCGAGCATCGCGCGCAGCGCGTGCTGCACGAGCAGCACGGGCGGCAGCCCGAGATTCTGTTGACGCAGCATCGCCTGCTGCGTGCCGGTCAGAAGGTTGTGCGCGAGGCCGGGCTCGAGGCCCGGGTTCGCGCCGGTGGCGAGCGCCTGCGACAGCACGCGCTCGAGATTCGAGTCGAGGCCCATCACCTGCATCTCGCCCGCGCCCGGATACCACTGCTGCGTGATCGCGCGGCCGAGCGCGAGCCGCACCGCGGCCGTGATCTCGAACGCGTCGCCGCGGCCCGCGTGTTCGGACACGGCTTCGAGGATCGTGCGCATGTCGCGGATCGGCACGCCTTCCTCGAGCAGGTTCTGCAGCACCTTCTGCAGCGTCGTCAGCGAGATCGTCTTCGGCACGAGGTCCTCGACGAGCGACGGCGCGTCCTTGCCGGTGCGCTCGACGAGCGCCTGCACTTCCTGGCGGCCGAGCAGCTCGGCCGCGTGCTGGACGACCAGATGGTTCAGGTGCGTCGCGACGACCGTGCTCGCGTCGACCACCGTGTAGCCGTACACCTGCGCCTGTTCGCGCATCGCGACGTCGATCCACACGGCCGGCAGCCCGAACGCCGGGTCCTGCGTGACGGCGCCCGGCAGCGCGGCCGTCACCTGGCCGGGGTTGATCGCGAGCCACTGGCCCGGGAACACTTCGCCGACGCCGATCTCGACGCCCTTCAGCGCGATCCGGTATGCGTTCGGCCGCAGTTCGAGGTTGTCGCGGATATGGATCACCGGCGGCAGGAAGCCGATTTCCTGCGCGAATTTCTTGCGGATGCTCTTGATGCGCTTGAGCAGCTCGCCGTCGCTGTTCTTGTCGACGAGCGGAATCAGCCGGTAGCCGACTTCCAGCCCGAGCGGATCGATCAGCTGCACGTCGTCCCAGGTCGCCTCGTGGCTGTCCGACGGCAGCACGGCGGGCGGCGCGATGTCGGTCACGTCGCCGGCTGCCTTGCGGGCCGCCGCGCGCTTGGTCTGCGTGCGGGCCAGCCAGATCGCGCCGCCGCCGAGTGCGAGGAACGCGAAGTGCGGCATGCCGGGGATCAGCCCCATCAACACGATGATCGCGCCGGTGATGTTCAGCACGCGCGGGTTCGTGAACAGCTGGCCGGTGATCTGGGTGCCGATGTCTTCGTCGGTCGCGACGCGCGACACGATCACGCCGGCCGCGGTCGAGATCACGAGCGACGGGATCTGCGCGACGAGGCCGTCGCCGATCGTCAGCAGCGTGTAGTTCGTGCCGGCCGCGGCGAACGTCATGTCGTGCTGGACCATCCCGACGATCAGCCCGCCGATCACGTTGATCGCCATGATGATCAGGCCGGCGATCGCGTCGCCGCGCACGAACTTCGAAGCGCCGTCCATCGACCCGTAGAACTCGGCTTCCTGCGACACGGCCTGGCGGCGCTTGCGCGCCTGCTCTTCGTTGATGAGGCCCGCGTTCAGGTCGGCGTCGATCGCCATCTGCTTGCCGGGCATCGCGTCGAGCGTGAAGCGCGCGGACACTTCGGCGATCCGCCCCGCGCCCTTCGTGATCACCATGAAGTTGATGATCATCAGGATCACGAACACGACGATACCGACCGCGAAGTTGCCGCCGACGAGAAAGTGGCCGAACGCCTCGATCACCTGGCCGGCCGCGTCGGGGCCCGTGTGGCCTTCGAGCAGCACGACGCGCGTCGACGCGACGTTCAGCGACAGGCGCAACAGCGTGGAAAACAGCAGCACGCTCGGGAACGCCGCGAAGTCGAGCGGCTTCATCGTGTACATGCTGACGAGCAGCACCATCACGGACAGCGCGATGTTGAACGTGAACAGCAGATCCAGCAGCATCGGCGGCAGCGGCAGGATCATCATCCCCAAAATCATGCAGATGAGGATCGGGCCCGCGAGCGCGCGCAGGTTGGTCCCCGCGAGCAGGTTCGGGCGCTTCGCGAACAGGCTGGTCGGGGTGCTCATGCCGTACCCGCCTTACCGAGGCTGTCTTCCTGCTCCTCGCGCTCGTCGTCGGCGGACACCGACGCGACCTTGTCGAGGTCGGCCGGCACATCCAGATCGACCGGCACCGCCGGGAACGCACCGCCTTCCGAACGGAAGCGCTTGAGCTGGTAGACCCACGCGAGCACTTCGGCGACGGCCGAGTACAGCGAGCCGGGAATCTCGCGCTCGAGTTCGACGTTGTGATACAGCGCACGCGCGAGCGGCGGCGCTTCGAGCAGCGGCACGTTGTGTTCGGCCGCGAGTTCGCGGATGCGCGCGGCGACGAGGTTCACGCCCTTCGCGACGACCTTCGGCGCGCGCATCTCGCCGTCCGTGTATTGCAGCGCGACGGCGAAGTGCGTCGGGTTCGTGACGACCACGTCGGCCTTCGGCACGGCCGCCATCATCCGGCGGCGCGCGATCGCGCGCTGCTGCTGGCGGATCCGCCCCTTCACGTGCGGATCGCCTTCGTTCTCGCGATGCTCGCGCTTCACTTCTTCCTTCGTCATGCGCAACTTCTTGTTGTACTGCCAGAGTTGGTAAGGCACATCGAGCGCGGCGACCACCAGCATCCCGGCGACCGTCGTGCCGCAGCACACGGCGACCAGGTGCAGCGCATCGGGCAGCGCGACGCCGAGCGGCTGGGTCGCGAGACCAAGCAACTCGTCCTTGCTGCGCCAGATCGCGATGCCGCCGATCCCGCCGACGACCAGCGTCTTCGCGAGCGACATCCCGAGCTGGATCGGCCCCTGGATCGAGAAGATCCGGCCGAGGCCCGAAATCGGGTTCAGCCGGTCGAACTTCAGCTCGAACGTCTTCTGCGAGATCAGCCAGCCGCCGAGCGCCATCGGCGCGAGCAGCGCGGCAAGGCCGGTGAGCGCGAGGAGCGGCAGCAGCGCGGCGAAGCCTTCGAGGCTCGCGCTGCCGGCCGCCGACAGCATCCGGTTGGTGTCGAACGCGGTCGCGCGATCGAACGTGAACGCGCCGCGCAGCATCGCCTGCAGATGCCCGCCCGACGGGCCTGCGAGCAGCCACGCGCCGTAGAACCCGGCCGCGAGCAGCGCGAACGAAGCCAGTTCGCGCGAACGCGCGACCTGCCCCTCCTCGCGCGCCTTCTCGCGGCGCCTGGGAGTGGCGGCTTCGGTCTTGTCGAGATCGCTCTCGTCTGCCACGGGGCCTCCAGTCGGGTACGGCGGAATGCCGCTTTCCAGTGACACCGATTATTCATGGAGGCGTCAAACGCCGATCGGTCGAGCAAAGCCGGGAAAGGGGGGTATTTCGAAGAATCGGGCGAGCCGGTGCGAACGGGGCTCGACAGGGGGACGGAACGGTGTGCGGCGCGGCGGAACAACGTGCCGGCCGGCGCAATGACGGGGCTGGGCTCCGGACGGAGCGGCGACCGCGCGAAGCGAGGAAAAGGGGCGGAAAGCGTGAAGCAGCGTAACGACGCCGCGAGTGCGACGCGAAATCAGGCCCCGACGCGACGGCGTCGCGCGTCGGGGCAGGCGTCGGTCAGGCCACCGGAATCGGATCCGCGCCGAAGCGGTTCGGACCTTCGGTGCCGCGCGAGCACGTCCACACGAGCAGCAGGATGCTGCCGACGATCGGAATCAGCGCGATCAGCAGGAACCAGCCCGAGCGGCCCGTATCGTGCAGGCGGCGGACGCTGACCGCGATGCCCGGAATGATCAGCGCCAGCGAAACCAGGGAGAGCACGCCGAGCAGCAGCAGCGTGATCAGGCCCGCGTGACGGCCCGCCACGCCGATGACCTGGGCGGCGATCGAAAGAATGAAGCTCAGCAGCACGAAATACCAGTATTCGGCACGACGCGCACGGCCTTCGAATGTCGCGTATTTATTGAGTACGGAACGAACGGCTTCTGAAAAATTCATTTTATTACCCTCCTGTTTTATATTGGCACCTCGGAAACAACGCCGGCATTATATGTTTGAATTTCGACGTGCTCCATCTCTTTTCGCATGCTGGCCGGCGCGCCCGCCCGCTCACCCGGCCTGCCGATACAACGCGAGAACGGCCGCAATAGCGTAACGCCGCGCCGCAGGCTTGCATGCCGCGTCATTTTAATAATCTTGAAAACGTGACGGAAATTACAGCTCGAGATAATCCAGAATTTGATTACAACCAAATGAAATCGAGCGCGTTCGATAATCGGCGCGAAGGTGCCGCATTCGATTAACCGGCCGGCATGACGCAGGCGTGCAAAGCGCGCTACCCTTCGCCAATCCCGATTCCGGTCGAACCGCACCATGCGCCGTCATCCGCTCGTCCCGTCGCTGTCGCTCGCCTGCGCGCTGGCCGCCGGCTGCGCGCATACGCCGGCCCTGCCGCCCGGTGCGCAGGCGCCTGACGCGCCGCACCCCGGCACGATCGCCCTGCACCACGCGTGGAACGGGTCGACGCAAACCCTGCGCGCACAGGATTTCCCCGCCAGCTTCGTGTTCCGCTGCGCAGACGCGCGCGGCGAACCGGCGGAACGCGCCCGCGCGGCCTGGTGCGTGCCGGTCGTCGAGATCGAATCGGTGTCGGTCGATGGCGCCGGGCACCTGGCCGCGCCGGCCGATGCCGTCCAGATCGAGAGCACCACGTACGGGCCACGCCACCGCTTCCTCGACCACACGCGCCTGATGCGCAACGGCCGGCCACCGGTCTAGCGCCCGTTCGCGCCGGTCACGGGCCCGCGCCCTGGCCCGCCGCCGCACGCTGCAGCGCGCCGAGATCGAGCTTCTTCATCGTCATCACCTGCGCCATCACGCGCTCCGCGCGCGCCGGATCGCCCGTCATCAGTTCGGCCATCTGCACCGGCACGACCTGCCACGACACGCCGAACCGGTCGCGCAACCAGCCGCACTGCTGCGCGCGCTCGTCGCCGCCTTCGGACAGGCGCGCCCAGTAGCGGTCGATTTCGGCCTGGTCCCGGCAGTTGACGACGAACGACACGGCCGGCGTGATCTGGAATACCGGGCCGCCGTTCAGCGCGACGAACGCCAGCCCGTCGAGCTCGAACACGACGGTCATCACCGCGCCCTCCGCGCTGCCGGCTACGTGTGCGCCGGCCTTGCCGTAGCGCGCGACGTGCACGATGCGCGCGTTGTCGAACACCGACACATAGAAGCCGGCCGCCGCCTCGGCGTCGCGGTCGAACCACAGGAATGGCGTGATGCGTTGTATGCGCGGGTTCATGGCGCTGCCTCCTCGATATCGTGCCGGACGAGTGCCGGTATTACATCGTAGGCGCTGGGCCCGCGCGCGGCGGCGATCCGGTCCGACCCGTCGTGCCGCGCGCGGCCGCCGGATAAAAAAAGGGGGCGATCGCTCGCCCCCTGCTTCCGTGTCCGGCCGTACCGCGTCAGAACGCGACGAAAGGCTGCGCACCGCCGCTCGCCGTCTTGTCCATCCCGAAGAAGATCGTCCGGTTGTAGAAGTACGGCATGCCGATGTCGAGCCAGCTGGACGAACCGAACGGGCCCGCGATGTCGTCGAATGCGAACGTCGACGGGTTCGAGAACAGCGCATCCGCGTTCGCGACGGACATCGACACGGTGGCGGCCACACCGTTCTGGCCACTCAGCGTCGCCGAGTAGCTGGCCGGCGGCGATGCCGGGCAGTAGAACTGCGTGTTCTTCGGGCAGGTCGTCGACGTGTTCGTCAAATCGTTGAAGAAATACGCGTTCGAACCCGTATCGAAGAACGCAGTCACGTTGCGCCCCTGGAACGTTGCGCTGACATCGCCCGTCGTGGTCGACGTCATCACGGTCTTCCCGGTCAGGTCGGGCAGGCCGAACGTCAGCGTCCCGGTTGCGCTGCCCTGCCCGCTATCCGAGATGCTCGGCATCGTCACGCTCACCCCGCTGCTGTCGGCGAAACGATGAACCGGGTTGGCCACCTGCTGCGCAATCGGCACGAGCGCGACCGTGCAGTTCGCGTTGTTGCCGTTCGGGCACGCGTAGTAGTTGTTGTTCGTCGACGTCGACGTCGCGCAGGTCGTGCCGCAGTCGACCGGCGCCGGCCCGATGCCGAGGATCCCGTTCGCGCCGAGCGCGCTCGCCGAGTTGGCCGACGCACCGCCGTTCGTGCACGAGCTCGGCACGTTCGTCGTGCCGAGGTCGCCGATGATCTGCACGGGTAGCGAGCTCGCCTGCTCGGAACCGATCGACAGGTCGACCGTGCGCACCGACCCCCACGTATAGCTCGACACGAACTTGCCGCACTCGGCGACCGGCGCGCCGCCGCTCGTCACTTGCGGGAAGCTGGCGAGCACGCCCGACACCGCGCTGCCGACGAGCCGCAGCCCGTAGGACGCGGTATCGACGAGCACGTTGTTGACCACCTGGCAGTTCGACGTGCCCGGCGCGCAGACCTTCACGCTGACGGTCGGGATGTTGATCACGTTCGCAACGCCGGCGTTGACGGTGATGACCGCCTTGTTCCCGGAATTGCCGTCCGAGCCGCCCGAACCGTTGTTGCCGTTGTTGCCCGAGTTGCTGCCGCCGCCGTCGCCGCCGCCGCATGCCGTCACGAGTACGGCCGTTGCCGCCGCGAGGCCCAGCACGCCGAGCCAGCGCTTGAATGTACGAGGAATGCTCAAGATCGCTCTCCCGCTGTCACTGGATATCGGTGCCGGCCAGGCCGGCAGGCAGCGCCGCCGGCAGCCACGCCTGGCCCGAGAAGGCGCCCATGTGGCCGCCCGTCCGGATCACGAGGCCGCTCGTATTGACGGACACGGGCGCGCGCCAGCCGCGCGCCTGGTGCGCCGCCTGGACGCCAGCGGTGTACTCCGGGAAATAGCTGCCGAGCAGCGACGCGAGATCCGGCATCGTCGGCCCTCGCCACGCGAGGCCGAACACGCTGCCGGCGGCCGACGTGTATTCGTGGATGACGGTGCCCGATCCGAGCGTGATCTCGCGGACGGTATAGGTGGCCGTGCTCGTCTGCACGCCGTCTGCCGGACGCATCGCGCGCTGCAATGCGCGCACGGTTGCGGCCTGATCGTCCGCCGGCGGCGACATCGGCGCGCCGCCCAGTTCCGCGTGTGCGTGGACGCTCCACAGCACACCCATTGCAGCCGCCGCGTGCGCGACGGCCCAGCCCAAGCGTTTCAGCTTCACGTTCCCCCCCAAGGGACTGGCTTCGTTGCCGACGGTGCGGCCATCGGGCCCGCGCCGCCTCCCAACATATGAAATCGTACGAATGACGCTACGTTGCTGCTGACGCGTAGTATGCCTGCTGAGTGTGTCGAAGTGTCAATTTGACACAGGATCGCCGGGCCGCACATGTGCGGCGGATGGGGGGAAACGATAGGGTGGCGCGGTGACGCGCGCATCGGGCGCCCTCGCGAAACATGGCGCGCCGATGCATGCGGCAGAGTCAGAAGCCCAGGCTGGCGAGCAGGTCGTCGACCTGCCCCTGGTCCTGGACCACGTCGGATTTGCCTTCCGGCGCGATCTGCGGGCCGTTCAGCAGCGACTCGGGGCTGCCGGTCGAGCTCATCTGCACGGCCGCGAGCGCGGCCGCGGTGGCCGCGAACTGCTCGCGCCGCTCGGGCGCGATGTTCTCGACGAGCACGGTGAGGAGCTGCTGCTCGATCAGGTAGACCATGTCCATGATCTTCTTGATCACCTGCCCGGTCAGGTCCTGGAAATCCTGCGCGAGCATGATCTCGAGCAGTTGCGCGCTGGTCGCCGACGTCGATTCCGGCAGCGTGCGCAGGAACGTGCGCGTATCGTCCATCAGCTCGCGCACTTCCGCGTGCTCGATCGGCGCCGCATACCACTGCGCCCAACGCGTATCGAGTGCCTCGGCCTCGTTCTGGATGCGCTCCTGCATCGGCTTCGCGACCTCGATCGCATTCAGCACGCGCACGGCGGCCTGCTCGGTCATCGTCGCGACGTAGCGCAGCCGGTCGCGTGCATCGGGCACGGCTTCCGCCGCACGCTCGACATGCTTGTCGAGCCCGAGCTCGCGCATCGAGTCGCGCAGCGTGCGCGTGACATGGCCGATGCGCGCGAGGATGCGGTCGCTCGCGAAATCGGCGCCTTCGGCCTGGCCGTCGGCGCTGAACCCGGCGCCGGTCAGTGCGGCATGGATCGGCTCGTTCACGTCAGCTCCCGGCCTTCGCCATCTTGTCGATGATCTTGTTCAGCTTCTCGTCGAGCGTCGCGGCCGTGAACGGTTTCACGACGTAGCCGCTCGCGCCGGCTTGCGCGGCCGCGATGATGTTCTCCTTCTTCGACTCGGCCGTGACCATCAGCACCGGCAGGTGCGTGAGCGTCGCGTCCGCGCGGATTTCCTTCAGCATCGCGAGGCCGTCGAGGTTCGGCATGTTCCAGTCCGAGATCACGAAGTCGTAGCCGCCGCCGCGCAGCCGCGCAAGGCCGGCGAGACCGTCCTCGGCTTCGTCGACGTTCGAGTAGCCCAGTTCCTTGAGCAGGTTGCGGACGATCCGGCGCATCGTCGGGAAATCGTCCACCACCAGGATTTTCATGCTCTTGTCCATCGTCGTTCCTTTCCAGATTCGTTTCCGTCGGGACGCGTATCGTGGCACGCGCCCCGTGACATTCCATTCAAACGCGCTGCACGCGGTCGCCCATCGTCGCCAGGCGCGCCATCACGCGGCGGCTCATCTCGGCGAGCGGCACGATCTCGTCCGCGCCGCCGAGCGCGATCGCCTCGCGCGGCATCCCGAACACGATGCAGCTTGCTTCATCCTGCGCGAACGTGTGAGCGCCCGCGCGTTTCATTTCCAGCAGGCCGGCCGCGCCGTCGCGGCCCATCCCGGTCAGGATCACCCCGATCGCGTTCTTGCCCGCGTGGGTCGCCGCCGAGCGGAACAGCACGTCGACCGACGGACGGTGCCGGTTCACCGGCGGCTCGTCCGACAGTTGCGCAATATAGTTCGCCCCGCTTCTCGCGAGCAACAGGTGCGCGTGGCCCGGCGCGATATACGCGTGGCCCGGCAGCACGCGCTCGCCGTGCTCGGCTTCCTTCACCGCGATCCGGCACAGGCCGTTCAGCCGCTGCGCGAACGATTTCGTGAAGCCCGGCGGCATGTGCTGCGCGATCAGCACGGCCGGCGCATCCGGCGGCAGCGGCGTCAGCACTTCGCGGATCGCCTCGGTGCCGCCCGTCGATGCGCCGATGATGATCAGCTTCTCGGTACTGACG
>NZ_CAJNKE010000216.1 GCF_905232215.1 Burkholderia sp. LMG 13014 | reverse complement strand
CACGTGGACGATGCTGCGCGGCGGGAACACCGGCGATCCGGCAGCGGCTACGGCCCTGCTCGGTCGGCCGCCGCGCGGGATCGACGGCTTCATCGGCGCGCAAGCGGCCGCGCTGCGTCGCGACGCGCTCGCGATGTGGCGTCGTCCGCTGCTGCGCGGCGCGCTGGCGATCGTGTGGATCTGGACGGCCATCGCCAGCGCGTTCATCCATCCGCTGCACGCGAGCCTCGCGCTGCTTGCGCCCGCGCACCTGACCGGGCTGCCTGCGCTGATCGCGCTCTATGCGGCCAGCGCGCTGGACTTCGGGTTCGGCATCGCGACTGTCGTCGCGCCGTCGCGCCGCCTGTGGGTCGCGCAAGCCGCGCTGATCGTCGCGTATTCGGCGGTCATCGCGGTCACGATGCCGCGCCTGCTCGCCGAACCGTTCGGCCCCGTGCTCAAGAACGTACCGATTCTCGCCATCCTGTTGATCCTTTTTTCAGAAGAAGAACACGCATGAATACCTATCTCGTCATCAAGGCGCTTCACATCCTGTCCTCGGTGCTGCTGGTCGGCACGGGGTTCGGCACCGCGTTCTACCTGTTCTTCGCGAACCGCACGCGCTCGGTGCCCGCGATCGCGGCCGTGTCGCGTCTCGTGGTGCGTGCGGACTGGTGGTTCACGACGCCGGCCGTGATCTTCCAGCCGGCTTCGGGGCTCTGGCTCGCGCACACGGCCGGCTGGCCGTGGCATACGCCGTGGCTCGTCGCGTCGATCGTGCTGTATGCGATCGCCGGCGCCTGCTGGCTGCCGGTCGTGTGGCTGCAGGTCGAACTGGCCGCGATGGCGAAGCTCGCGCACGTGAACGGCGATGCCGCGCTGCCGGAACGGTACTGGCGCTATGCGAAGCGCTGGGAACTGCTCGGCTATCCGGCGTTCTTCGCGATGCTGACCGTCTACTTCCTGATGGTGCTCAAGCCGATGTAAGCGCGTCGTCCGCCGCTCGGGGGCGGCGGTAGGGCGTGGCGGAAAGCAGTCGATCGATTCATGAGGCATGCGGCAGACAAAAAGAAGGAATGCGAATCATGGACTCAAGTGAACTGGTGCTGTACTTCGACGGACGATGTCCGTTATGCGTGGCGGAGATCAAGCGTCTCGGGGCCCGCGACGCGCGACAGCGGCTGGCCTTCGTCGATATCGCCGCGCCGGGCTTCGATCCCGCGCCGCTGGGCGTCGACCTGCCCGCGCTGAATCGCGAGCTGCACGCGCGTCTGCCCGACGGACGCATGCTGACCGGCGTGGACAGCATCCTGGCCGCCCATGCGCTGACCGGGCGCCGCTGGCTCGTCCGGCTGCTTCGCGTGCCGGTCGTGCGCCGTGTGCTGGCGCCGCTGTATCGCCGCTTCGCGCACAACCGGCATGCCGTGTCGCGTTGGCTCGGCTACCACGGCGAAGCGCAGTGCGACGGGGCGGCGTGCAGTAGCGGTCGCGGCCGAGCCGCCGAATCGACGGCGGATCGTCCGGTGGGTGACGCTGCGCGCCGCATCGTCGTGACCTGGATGTATGGCGCGGCGATCGCACATCTGCTCGTCGGCATGGCCGTTCCATGGATTGCTGGCGCGCCGTGGCTCGACGCGTATCACCGCGTGATCGAGCTGCATTTCTGGGCGGGAACGGCACCCGAACCGGCGCGCGCGCAGCAGATCTGGTGGATGTCGCTGATCGGCGCGACGGTGCAATGCGCGTCGGTCTGGATGCTGGCGCTCGTCCACCTCGGCAATCGGCTGCGTCGCCGCGAAGTGTGGGGATGGCTGCTGGCCGGCCTGCTGATCTGGGCGCCGCAGGACACGCTGTTTTCATTGCAGGCCCATGTATCGGGCCACGTGGCGATCGACGCGGCGGCACTCGTCGCGATGGTGCCACCGCTTGTCTGGCTTTGGAGGAGGGACACCGTATGAACACCTTGCCTGCTTACGACTGGGCGCTCAACCTGCTGATCGCGCAGGGCGCGATGGGCGCATTCGATACGCTCTATCACCATGAACTCACGCAGGATCTGCCGCACAGCCCGCGCGCGCGGCTCGAACTGGCGATTCATGCGGTGCGTTCCGTGCTTTACGGTCTCGTGTTCGCGTCGATCGCGAACGTCGCCTTTCACGGCGCGTGGGTCGCGGCCCTCGCAGTGGTGGTCGTAGTCGAAGTGGTGCTGACGTTGTGGGATTTCGTCGTCGAGGACCAGAGCCGCAAGCTGCCGGCGACCGAGCGCGTGCTGCACACGCTGCTGGCCGTCAACGGCGGCGCGCTGTTCGGGATGATCGCGATGCAGCTGGCCGCGTGGGTGCAGGAGCCGACCGCGCTGCAGGCGCTCGATCTTGGCTGGCGAGGCTGGGTGCTGAGCCTGTTTGCCGTCGGCGTGACGGTATCGGGAATCCGCGACGGGATCGCGGCCTGCCGGATCGCGCGACGCGCGCCGGTCGCCAATCCGTTCGCGGGGCAGCCGCCCGGGAACGTGCTCGTGACCGGCGGAACCGGCTTCATCGGCGAAACCCTCGTGAACGGGCTGCTCGATGCGGGGCATACGGTCACGTTGCTGGCGCGCGATCCGCTGCGTGCGGCCTATCAGTTTCACGGCCGCGTGCGCAGCGTGACATCCATCGAACAGCTGCAGCCGCACGAGCGTTTCGACACGGTCATCAATCTCGCGGGGGCGCCGGTGCTGGGCGCGCGCTGGAGCAAGCACCGGCAGGCGGTGCTGCTCGCCAGCCGGGTCGGCGTCACGGAATCGCTGATGCGCTGGGTCGAGACCGCCGAGGTCAAGCCGCGCACGTGGATCCAGGCGTCGGCGATCGGTTACTACGGCGTGCGGGCTGCCGACGAGCGGCTCGACGAGCGCAGCAGCGCCGGCACCGGCTTCATGTCCGAACTGTGCCGGCAGTGGGAGCAGTCCGCACAGCCGCTCGAGCGCCACGGCATTCGCTCGGTGGTGCTGCGGCTGGGCGTCGTGTTCGGCCCCGGCGGCGCGTTGCGCTCGATGCTGTTGCCGCATTACTTCGGGATGGGCGGGCGATTCGGCGACGGCACGCAGGTGATGAGCTGGATCCACCGGGACGACGTGCTGCGGATCGTCGCGCGCGCGATGGCGAATCCCGGCATGCATGGCATCTACAACGCGGTCGCGCCCGCGCCCTTGACCCAGCGCGAGTTCGTGCAGGTCGTGTCGAAGGTGTTGCACCGCCCGGCCTGGCTGCACGTGCCGGCCGCGCCGCTGCGCGTCGCGATGGGCGAAATGGCCGAACTGCTGCTGGACGGGCAGCGGGTGATGCCGGCAAGGCTGCATCAGGACGGATTCATGTTCCGGTTCCCGACGGCCGAGCACGCGCTGCGTGACCTGACGAATCGGCCGCACGCGGATTTTCCGCGCACGGCCTGTCGTTTGCCGCGCGGTCGCGTATAAACTCGGCGTGAACGCGTTCGGGACGTGTCGTGTGTCCCGGGCGCTCCGCATCCGACCTCACAAGGAGACTGCATGCTGCACATCCTCGGCAAGATCCCGTCCATCAACGTTCGCAAGGTGCTGTGGCTGTGCACCGAGCTGAACCTGCCGTTCGAACAGGAAGACTGGGGTGCGGGCTTCCGCACGACCAACGATCCGGCCTATCTCGCGCTGAATCCGAACGGTCTCGTGCCCGTCATCAAGGACGACGATTTCGTGCTCTGGGAATCGAACACGATCATCCGCTACCTCGCGAACCGCTATGGCGGCGACGCGCTGTATCCGGCCGAGCCGCAGGCGCGCGCGCGGGTCGATCAGTGGATCGACTGGCAGGGCGCCGACCTGAACCGCTCGTGGGTCGGCGCGTTCCTCGGCCTCGTGCGCAAATCGCCCGATCACCAGGATCCGGCCGGCATCGCGCAGTCGATCGCGGGCTGGACGAAGCACATGCAGGTGTTGAACGCACAGCTTGAAGCAACCGGAGCGTACGTGGCCGGCAACGGCTTCACGCTCGCGGACATTCCGATCGGCCTGTCGGTGAACCGCTGGTTCGGCACGCCGTTCGAGCATCCGGATTTCCCGGCGGTGTCGCGCTATATCGAACGTCTCGCGACGCGCGAAGGCTTCCAGAAATACGCGGGCAGCCCGAACCCGTGATCCAGCACCGGTAGCGCACGGCGCGGTGGCGTGGCAATCGTCGCCGCGTCCGCGTCATGACCGGCATGCACGGGCCCGCGGGCCCGTTTTTACGCGCCGGGCGCCGGCACCGCGTCGAGCACGCGCGCGAGAAACGCCTCGTGGTTCCACGCGGCTTCCGGCCGCGACAGCCCGAGCCGCACGACCACCAGTTGCCGGCTCGGCACCACGCTCACGAACTGGCCTTCATGGCCGACCGCATGAAACGCGTCGGCCGGCATCGCGACCGCATGCGGATCGCGATCGTTGAATGGCTCCGGTACCTTGACCCACAGCTGCGCGCCGTACTCCTGGCGCTCCGACTGCGGCGTCGTGCGCGTCAGGTAGCGTACCCAGCCTTCCGGCAGCAGCCGCTGCCCGTCCCACACGCCGTCCTGCAGCAGCAGTTGCCCAAAGCGCGCCCAGTCGCGCGCGCTCGCATACATGTACGACGGGCTGACGAGCGTGCCGGACGCATCGGGCTCGAACACCGCGCTGCGCATCCCGAGCGGCGCGAACAGCGCGCGGCGCGGAAACGCGAGGTAGTCGTCTTCGCTGCCGCCCAGCGCTTCGCGCATCACGCGCGCGACGATCGCGCTCGTGCCGCTCGAGTAGGACCACCGCGTGCCGGGTGGCGCGGCGAGCGGCTTCGCCGACGCGAACCGCGCGGTATCGGGCTGCGCGTACAGCATCAATGCGACGTCGGACAGCGGGTCGTCGTAGTCCTCGTTGAATTGCAGGCCGCTCGTCATCCGCAGCAGCGCGTCGAGCGTGATGGCCGCGCGCGGATCGCCGCTGCCGCGCCATTCGGGCAGCAGCGCCGACGTATCGGGCGACAGCTTGTGCTGCGCGACGAGCATGCCGACCAGCGCGGCGGTGACGGTCTTCGTCATCGACCAGCCGGGCAGCGGCGTGTCGGCCGTGAAGCCGGGCGCATAGCGTTCGGCGATCACCTGGCCGCGCCACATCACGACGACCGCGCGCGTGCGTCGCGGCCGTGCCGGATCGGGCTCGTCGAATGCTCGGTCGAGCGCGGTCTGCAGCTTCTGTGCGTCGATGCCGGCCGGCGGCGTGGCCGGTGCTGGCGGCGTGGACGGCGGATCGGGGAGGGGCGGCAGCGCGGCCGGCAACGTGCCGGGCGACGGTCCGAGCGCGAGCGTGCAGCCGAGCCCCGGCCGGAAGTCGGCTTCGCGTTCGGCGAAGCCGGCGAAGGTCGCTATGGCGCGATGACGGTCGGGATCGATCGACGGGTGCACCAGTTTCAGCAGCGGATGCACGCCGGCCATGATGTCGACGTCGATCACGGACGCGGCCGGGCGGCCCGATACGTACACGCCGGAACACAGCGCCTTCGCCGCATAGCCGGTCGCGATCGGCGCGAGCCGGGACAGCATGGTGCCCGTGTAGCCGATCGCGACGACGGCCGCGAGCGCGACGCCGCGCAGGATCAGCTTCTTGAAGGGGATCGTCATGCGCGAGCGTCCTCGGTTGTCTGCAGGCGGAACATGAACCGGCAGTGTCGCAGGTTCGGGCCGGCGGTGGCAATCGCGAGGACTTGAGACGCCGGGCGGCGTCGACAGGGTGCATGCTGCCCGGCGTGTGCGAATCGTGGGTGTCGATCGGCCAGGTCGAACGGGCCACGCGCGGCCCGCCCAGGTGGCACGTCATTGCGCGTTGCTGTCGGGCCGCAGGGTCCAGACCGTCGCGGTATTCGTGTTGTCGTCGACGGCCGCGAATTCCAGCTGGCCGTTGCTGCCGCGCCCGAACGCCAGGCCGAATGCCGCCCCCGCAACGGTGTCGACCTGCATCTGCGCGACGAAGCGCCCGTTCACCGTGAATTCGACGATCTCGCTCGACTGCAGCGGATCGGCGTTGACCGCGTCGCCGTTCGCGGTCACGAGATGGCCGTTCGGTGCGAGCGCCAGCGCAAGCGGGCCGTGCAGGTGCGCCGCGTCGAAGTAGATCATCCGTCCGACGCCGCCGTTGCGGTTCGTCGACGCGGCGTTCTGGATCGCGAACACCGCGTTGTCGCCGGTGGAGGCGACATACAGCACGTCGATGTTCGGGTCGTACGCGAGGCCGGTCGGGCCGACGACGAGCGCATTGAGATCGGGTCGATTCACGTAGCCCGACGCGATGACGCGCGAGCCCGGCAGCATCGTGACGCCGTTGTCGCCGATCGCGAGTTCGATGCGCGAGACCGTCCCGTTCAGCACGTTCGACACGAACGCGGTTACGCGCTGGCCGCGATCGATCACGGTCATGTCCCACGGCCCGTCGAGCAGCGTGGCGCTGGCGAGTTGCGTGACGAGATTGCCTTGTGGACCGATGACGAGCAGCGAACCCGGCGGCTCGATGGTCTTGCCGTCCGGCGTCGGGACGTTGCCGACCAGCACGAAGCCGCTGCGCAGCACCACGAGCGCGGTCGTCAGGCCGAGATTGCTGCCCTGGAAGAAGGTCGTCGCCGGCGTCTTGCCGGGTGTCAGCTTCACGATCGTCGTGCCGGTGCCTTGCGCGTTCGACGCCGCGTTGAAGTTGGACACGACGACGTCGCCCGGTTTCAGCGTGCTCCAGTTCGGCACGCCGTGCGGCACGAACGCGATGCCGTATGGATTGACATCGCCGTTGGTGGGCACCGTCGATGCGGTGAACGATGGAATCGGCAGGATGACGTCGCTGCCACCGGCCCACGCGAAAGCCGACGACAACGCGACCAGCCCGGCGCCGCAAGCTGCGCGGCATAGCGAGTGTGCAAGCGTGCGCCGGACGCGCGCGTAGACCGGCGGATCAACTGCGAAGACGGGCGGGGCGGGTGAACGACAGGAGGGGAGAGGGTCCATGGCATGACTCCGGTTGATGATCACGATCAGTCATCCCGGCTGCCGGCCTGCGCAGCCGACGGGTGTCCGGCGCGGGTTCGCGATCGTACTCATGCGCTTGCCACGTGAACCCACGCTCGAAATAAACGGACGGCGATGGCCGGATATTCCAATCTGTTACGCCGCGTTGCATGCGGGCGGCGTCCATTGTTCGCAGAAAGGGCGACTCGGCCTGACAAGTTGAAATCCGACCCGCCGTCGGCCGATAATCGTCCGGCATTGCTTTCCCACTTTCCCAGTCCAACCGTTATCGGAAAACGCCATGTCCTACGACAACAACAACCCGTTCGCCAAAATCCTGCGCGGCGAACTGCCGTGCGTGAAGGTCGCGGAAGACGACGCGACCCTCGCGATCATGGATCTGATGCCGCAGGCCGACGGCCACGTGCTCGTGATCCCGAAGGAGCCGGCCGCGCAGATCTTCGAGTTGTCCGGCGACGCCGCCGCGGCCGGCATCCGCATGACGCAGCGCGTCGCGGCGGCGGTGCGCGCGGCGCTCGAGCCGGACGGCGTGTTCATCGGCCAGTTCAACGGCGCGGCAGCCGGCCAGACGGTTCCGCATGTGCACTTCCACGTGATCCCGCGCTGGGAAGGCGCCGAGCTGCGGATGCATGCGCGCGAGATCGCCGACGCGGCGACACTCGAAGCGCTCGCGCAGCGCATTCGCGCGCGTTTCGTGTAACACATCGATTGCACCAGGCGTGGCATGGCACGGCGCACTGGCCGGCCGCCGCGCCATCGCCTGTTTCAGCGGTCACGCGAGGTAACACGTGTAACCGCCGGCGAAACTCGGCCCGGCCCACCCGGCGCTAGACTCCGCGCATTGCTTCATCGAGCGACAGGAAGGGCGGATCGCCTCTTCGTGCCGTCCGCCGCCCCCCGCGGCGGCGCGGCTTTCGCGAGGTGCCATTCGTCTTTCGCGCCGGGAATCGAGCCATGTCCAGACTTCTCATCACGCTTGCCCTGATCGGCGGCCTGTCCGGCTGCTACGTCGCGCCGCCTTACGGTTACGCGCCTGCGCCGGGCTACTACGGCTATGCGCCGGCGTATTACGCGCCACCCGTCAGCGTCGGGATCGGCGGCAACTTCCGCATCCGCTGATCCGGCACCGGGCGCGGGCGCTGGCCGCATCGGTCAGCGCCCGCGCGTGGCGCCGGATGACTCGCGCGGATTCGCGCACCGCATGACCGCGGTGCGCCGCACGACGTGTGCGCGCTTCCTATACTTCACAGGAAAGCGCATTCCGGTGAGGCCGCCATGACAGTCACCCGCAAGGTCGCCGCCCTGTCGGGCATCTCCACGCTCGTCTATCTCGGGCTCGCGGTGCTCGGCAGCGGCGGGTTCGCGGCCTTCTTCTCGCATCCGCCGCTGACCGTCGCCGTCGTCGCGACGCTCGCGATGGCCGTCGTCGCAATGTTCACCGAGGGCAACCTGAGCACCGGCGAGCGCGAGAACCGCGACAACCGCTGGGTGCTCGCGGCATTCGGGGTGATCGGGTTGCTGCTCGCGTACCTGCCCGCGCTGACCGACCGGCTCGACTTCTGGACCTTCGGCGGCGATGCGGTTCGCTGGAGCGGCGTCGCGCTGTACATCGCGGGCGGCGTGCTGCGCATCTGGCCCGTATTCGTGCTCGGCAAGCGCTTCAGCGGGCTCGTCGCGATCCAGCCCGGCCACACGCTCGTGACCGACGGCATCTATCGCCGCATCCGCAATCCGAGCTATCTCGGCCTGCTCGTCAATTCACTCGGCTGGGCGCTCGCGTTCCGCTCGGGCGTCGGCGTGCTGCTGGTCGTGTTGACGATGGTGCCGCTCGTCGCGCGTATCCGTTCCGAGGAGGCGCTGCTGCGTGCGCAATTCGGCGCCGAATACGACGCGTATTGCGCGCGGACCTGGCGGTTGCTGCCCGGCGTGTACTGACCCCCTTCATTTCTCTGCGGCCGTCGTTTCGGGGCCGGCTCACGATACGTGCCCGATGTGTTGCCACGTGTGTCGCAAACGTGCGACGCCGCGCGTGGCCGGCCTGCTTTTCCGCAGGGCCGGACCCTCGCCAGAGCCAATGCCGGCGCGGGTTTTCGGGCATTCCGGGGCGTGCGTCCGAGATCGCTTATTCGTAAACAACTTGTTACCAGAATGTCCACGGCAAGGACGTGGGACCGGTGCTATTCTTCGCCGCAAGCTCATTGAAATGAATTGGTCCGCGGTTCGGCACAATGCCTGACCCGACGTCGATCGATTCAGATCGTCGTACCGAGCGGACCTTCAATAACCAGATTGCGAACAAGGAAGAATACGGGAATGTGGAAGAAAATCGCCCCCGCTCTCGTCGTCGCCGCGTTGACCGGCGCGACTGCACTGCCGGCCATGGCAGGTGACATGAACAACGCGCTTGGCGGCGCGCTCGGCGGGGTAGCC
>NZ_CAJNKE010000215.1 GCF_905232215.1 Burkholderia sp. LMG 13014 | reverse complement strand
GCGTGTCGCGCTGCCGGGCCCGTCGCTCACGCCTTACCTGGTCGGCCTGCTCGTGCTGCTCGGCATGCTCGGCACGCTGCTCGGGATGGTCGTCACGCTGAAGGGCACGGGCGCCGCACTCGAAAGTGCGGCCGATCTCGACGCGATCCGCGCATCGCTGATCGCGCCGGTGAAGGGCCTCGGGTTCGCGTTCGGTACGTCGATCGCCGGCGTCGCGACGTCCGCGATGCTCGGGCTGCTGTCCGCGCTCGTGCGCCGCGAGCGGATCGACGCGGCCCAGCAGCTCGACGCGAAGATCGCGACGACGTTGCGCGTGCATTCGTCCGCGCACCAGCGCGACGAATCGTTCCGGCTGCTGCAGCGCCAGGCCGACGTGATGCCGGCGCTGGTCGACCGGCTGCAGACGATGATGACGACGCTCGAGGCGCGCAGCGTCGCGCTGCACGATCGCCAGATCGAAAGCCAGCAGGCGTTTTTCGAGCGGACCGAGCGCGCGTATGCGGGCCTCGCGTCGAATGTCGGCGATGCGCTGAAGGAAAGCGCCGTCGAAAGCGCGCGCGTGGCGGGTGCCGCGCTGCAGCCGGTCGTCGCCGCGACGATGACGGGGCTCGCGCAGGAGATGGCCGCGTTGCGCGACACCGTGACGGGCGCCGTGCAGCGTCAGCTCGACGGGCTGACGGACGGTTTCGAGAAGAGCACCGGCAACGTGACGGCCGTCTGGAACCGCGCGCTCGACGAACAGCGCCGCGCGGGCGATGCCGTCGCGCAGCAGTTGCAGACGACGCTCGGCCAGTTCACCGACACCTTCACGCAGCGTTCGACGGATCTGCTCGACGGCGTGGCGACGCGCCTCGAGTCGACTGAAAGCCGCCTGTCGGACGCGTGGCGCGATGCGCTGTCGCGCCAGGAGCAGGTCGGCGAGACGCTGGCCGGCCAGCATGCGCGTGCGCTGGGCGAGGCCGCCGCGACGTTCGAACGCCATTCGGGCGTCGCGCTTGCCGCGATGCGCGAGTCGCACGCGGGGCTGCAGACCGACCTGGCGGCGCGCGACGAACAGCGCCTCGCCGCATGGCACGACTCGCTGGCCGCGCTGGCCGCGAAGCTCGGCGACGAATGGCAGCGCGCGGGTGTACACAGTGCTGGCCGCCAGCAGGAAATCTGCGATGCGCTCGCACACACGACGCGCGATCTGACCGCGCAAGCATCGACGTTCGAACAACGCTCGAACGATCTGCTGTCGACGATCCGCGATTCGCACACGGGCCTGCAGACGCAACTGGCTGCACGCGACGAAGAACGCCTGTCGGCATGGAACGACTCGCTGGCCGCGATGGCCACGAAGCTCGGCGACGAATGGCAGCGCGCGGGCGTGCATAGCGCGGGCCGTCAGCAGGAAATCTGCGACGCACTCGCACAAACGACGCGTGACCTCACGACGCAGGCATCGACGTTCGAACAACGCTCGAATGATCTGCTGTCGACGATTCGCGATTCGCATACGGGCCTGCAGACGCAACTGGCTGCCCGCGACGAAGAACGCCTGTCGGCATGGAACGACTCGCTGGCTGCGATGGCCACGAAGCTCGGTGACGAATGGCAGCGCGCAGGTGTACACAGCGCCGGCCGCCAGCAGGAAATCTGCGACGCACTGGCACAAACGACGCGCGACCTGACCACGCAGGCGTCGACCTTCGAACAGCGCTCGAACGATCTGCTGTCGACGATCCGCGAGTCGCACGCGGGCCTGCAGACGCAACTGGCCGCGCGCGACGAACAGCGCCTCACCGCATGGAACGACTCGCTCGCCGCGATGGCCGCCGCGCTGCGCGACGAATGGGCGCACACGAGCGCGCAGGCCGCGACGCGCCAGCAGGACATCTGCGACACGCTGGCCCGCACCGCGAACGACATCACCGCGCAGGCGCAGGTGCATGCGAGCGATACGATCAACGAGATCGCGCGCCTCGTGCAGGCCGCATCGGAGGCACCGAAGGCCGCGGCCGACGTCGTCGCCGAGCTGCGCCAGCGCCTGTCCGACAGCCTGGTGCACGACACCGCGATGCTCGAGGAACGCAGCCGCCTGCTTGCGACACTCGAAACGCTGCTCGGCGCGGTCAACCACGCGTCGACCGAACAGCGCACCGCGATCGACGCGCTCGTCAGCACGTCGGCCGACCTGCTCGACCGCGTCGGCGCGCGCTTCAACGACACCGTCGATGCCGAAACGCGCAAGCTCGACTCGGTGGCCGCGCAAGTCACGGCGGGTGCCGTCGAGGTCGCGAGCCTCGGCGACGCATTCGGGATGGCCGTGCAGGTATTCGGCGAGTCGAACGACAAGCTGCTGACCCATCTGCAACGCATCGAGGCCGCGCTCGAGAAATCGCTCGCGCGCAGCGACGAGCAGCTCGAGTATTACGTCGCGCAGGCGCGCGAGGTGATCGACCTGAGCATGATGTCGCAGAAGCAGATCGTCGAAGACCTGCAGCAGCTCGCCGGCCGGCGGGCGAGCGTCGGAGCGTAACGCATGCACGACGAAATCGACGGCGACGCGTCCTCCGCGCCGGTGTGGCCCGCGTTCGCCGACCTGATGTCGGTGCTGCTCGGCGCATTCGTGCTGATCCTCGTCGGCGTGATCGGGATGCAGCTGCAGCTCACGTCGAAGCTCGAGGAAGCCGTGCGCGCGCGCCAGCAGGAAGCGCAGCAGCGCAAGTCGCTCGAGCAGGCGCTCGCCGGGCCGCTCGCGGCCGGCCGCGTGACGCTCGTGAACGGTCGCATCGGTATCAGCGGCAACGTGCTGTTCGCATTGAACTCCGACCAGTTGCAGCCCGCGGGCCGTGACCTGCTGAAGACGCTGGCCGCGCCGCTGGGTGCGTATCTGAAGACGCGCGACGAGATCCTGATGATCAGCGGCTTCGCCGACGACCAGCAGGTGCACGCCGGCAACCGCCAGTTCGCGGACAACTGGGAGCTGTCGGCCAAGCGCGCGTTGACGGTCACGCGTGAGCTGATCGACGCCGGCGTGCCGGCGTCGTCGGTGTTCGCGGCCGCGTTCGGCTCCGAACAGCCGGTCAGCTCGAATGCGGATGATGAAGGCCGCGCAAAGAACCGTCGCGTGGAGATTGCGCCGGTGCCGCGCAAGTCGGCCTCGAACGGAGGGAAGGCGCAGTGACCGGCGACGCGACGCATGTTCGCGCGACGCTCGACGCATGGCGCGAGCAGGGCGCCGACCGGCTCGATCCGGTGCGCTTTCACCGGATCGACGCGCTCGAACGGCGCGCGGCCGCGCTCGGAGGCGACGCGCGCGCGTTGCTCGACGCACGGCTGGCAACGCTGCTCGAAGGTTTCGCGGAGGTCGTAGCGCGCGCTGGTGAAGCGGCAGCCGTGAGCGACGCAACAGGGGCGCCCGCACGCGGCGCGCTGGCGGAACTCGTCGAGCGGCTCGCGCGCGATGCGCAGGCCGACCGTCGCGGGCTCGATCCCGAGCTGGTCGACTACTTCCGCACGATGTGGTCGAAAGTCCGCACGGAGCAGCAGTACCGCCAGTCGCTCGACCAAGTGCCGCGCAACGCGGGGCCGCTCAATTCGAACAGCCTCGTGCACCGGTCGCTCGCGACGATGCGCGAATTGTCGCCGGCCTATCTGCAGCAGTTCCTGTCGTATGTCGACGCGCTCGCGTGGCTCGAGGATCTCGCCGGCGGCGGCGCGCAGCCCGAGAAGGAAGCGCCGCGCGCGAAGGTGGCCAAACCGGCGAAGAAGGTGACGCGCGCCAAGGCACGGTAACGCGACGCGCGTTCACGAACGCACGCAGGGTGCTACCGGCCCGGCTCCGCTTCGTGGATCGCCGCGCGCAGCGCGTGCAACGCGTCGGCCAGCGCCGACGCGAACGGCGGATGCGCGGCGATGCCCGCCGCGTCGAGCTGGCTCCCGAGAATCGGCAGCGTGATCGACGCGGGTTCGACGATGCGCGCCGACATCACCGACAGCGTTTCCCGCAGCGCCGCGTCCGCATGCGTCGCGCGCGGTGACGCGTTCAGCACCGCGACCGGTTTGTACACGACGGCCTCGCATCCCACGATCCAGTCCAGCGCGTTCTTCATCACGCCCGTTACGCCATGCGCGTATTCCGGGCTCGCGATCAGCAGGCCGTCGGCGGCATTCACGCGGTCGATCAGGTCGCGCACCGCGGCGGGCGACGGATATTCTGCGTCGGGATTGAACAGCGGGAATTCGCCGAGACGATCGAAGCGCACGATGCGCATGCCGCGCGGCGCGACTGTCGCGGCCGCATCGAGCAGTGCGGCGTTGTACGACTGGGCGCGGAGGCTGCCGCACAGCGCGACGATGTCGAGGGGGCGGGCGGCGTCGGTTCGGGGATCGGTGGTCATCGATGGGCGTGTCGGTTGGCGCGTGGCGCAGCGGTGAGCGTCGCACGGATTATCGCACCGGCGTTCGGGCAGCGTTGTGCGCGAGCGCAGGCGCTACAATCGCCAGGATCGATCCCGCACGCGTGAGAGGGCGGATGCCTGGAAACGAAATAAGACGACTGAGGGCTCGCATGAACCCGTGTTCCGGAATGACTGCCGCAGCGCTGTCCGCTGCAATCAGGGGCGAGAGCGCGGAGCGGTGTCGCGCTGTCGCACTGCCGTTGAACGGCAAACGACGGTGAAGCCGATGCCGTTCCGAAAATGCATCGAGCATACCGACCTGCCGCCGACGGTGGCGGCAGCGATTCCGGCGGAAAGCTACCTGACCGCATACGATCGTCCCGGCACCGCGACACTGGTCATCTGGGTCGTCGATCCGTCGCTCAACCGCCAGCGCGAACGCGAGTATTCGCACGCGACCGGCGCATTCCTGACCGTCGCCGAGCGCCACGCGCTGTGTCCGCCGAACCGGACGTTCGTGATGCCGGACGGGCGCGTGACCGTCCACGTTGGTTATCGCTTCGATCCCGATACGGATGTCTGCAGCGAGACCTATGCGGCATTCGACAACGCAACGTCAGCCTTGCTCGCGCAGAGCGAGCAGATGTGTTTCTCGCCGGTGACGAGCGATCCGGAAGACGTCGTGCGCGATGCGCTGCGCAAGGCCGAGTTCCCGCGCACGTATGCCGGCTGGATCGTGCCGGAGCGCATCGGCTACTGGGTCGGCGTGCTGTACCGGCAGCGCCGTCAGGCTGGTGAATCGGGCGCGCACGAGAATGCGGCGTTCACGGCCGCGCTGGTCGCGCAGATGAAGCGCGTCGATCCGAACATCGAATGGCTGCTTCCGTCGGTGCTCGCCGAGCTCGCCCGTATGGAGATGACGGACGAGCACGTATTGCGTGCGGCGTTCAGCGAACGAACAGGCATCGCGATCTAGCCGCAGCCGTGCCCGGCGCGTGAACGCTCACATGCAGACGGCGCTGGCCATCCCCGCCACGCGCGCGAATTCCCCGATTTCCCACCCGGTGCCGAGCATCAGCCGCCGCGTATGCAGTGCGCCATGCACGTCGTCGGCGACGGTTTCGCCGAGATAACGGAGCGCACGCCCCTCGATATCGACGAAGCCGTGCCGGTAATCCTGCGCGAGCGCCGTCCACAACTGCGCGGCGCCGACCGACTGGCGCGCGCCGCTGATCAGGCACAGGCCCGCGTCGAGCCCCCAGCGATACAGCGTCGTCGCCAGCCCCTTGCGTTGCGCGGACCCGCGCAGCCGCGTATGCGGTGCGCGCAGGTAGCGGTCGGCGCGGCGCGGGATTTCAGGTAAGCGGTTGAACACCGTATAGCCGGCCAGCTGGCGCGCGGCCGGATCTTCGACATACAGGAAGTATTCGCCGTCCGCTTCGCGGTGGCGGACGATCAGGCCGGAGCGGCCGAGCGCGACGGCCGGCAGGCCGTGCAGGCGGTGGCCCGGCTGGTGCAGGCGTGCGTAGAGCGTGTCGAGTTCATCGTCGATGTCGTGCTGGGAATGCTGTACGTCGATGCGCATGGCAAAGGTCGCCCGTCCCGGGCGGTCCGAGAAAGTGGTTCATCGCAAATGGGGAAAGGAATGGGTGCGGCCCCCTGGCTCGGCGAAGCGAGCCGGGGCCGCGAATCAGCTGGGGATGTGCTGGAAACCGGCGGCGATCGCGGCGAGGCCCGCGATGCAGAGTGCGAACAGGATCAGGACTTTGTGGATCACGTCTCTCTCCTCATGAATGCGCGGCGCCGAAGGGCGGCATCGCGGAGACGGTGAGCGGCGGGCACGGCCCGCGCGGCCGTCGTGCGGGACGACGGTCGAAGGTCCGGGGCGACAAGCGCGCGGACGGTCAGCACCATACGCGACAGCCACGGAGCGGGCAATCGGACTGGCGGAGAAAAGCGACGAAACGCGGGGGATTCAGGTGTTTCGCGACGATTGGTCGCAAGGGCGGATGCCTTTGCGTTCGCACGGACAGGGCGTGCATTGCGACCTCACGCGCGTGTTGCTGTTGCATGTTCATGAAGTGACTGACGGGATGCCGACCGTGAGGCTGCCGCGAGTATCGAGTTATCTCAAATAGAAGGCATGTTTTTAGCAATCGCTTCCGATTGTTAAAGCGCGGTGGGAAATAGCGACGGTTTTTTGGGCGGCACTTGATCCGGATGTGTCGAAAAATGAGGAATACGCATCAGGAAAATCGATGGCGGCGAATTTCAGCGTGCGCGACTTTATCAATTCCTGACAGTGTGCCGACAAATGTTTCGATATATTTCGACGCGAGAGACTCATTAGATTCGCGACGGCCTGAGTGAAGAAATCGCGGGGAAATCTGGAAACGTCGATTCAGGCGGTGCCACCTCTGCATCACGGGTTATAGCGTTCCGAACGTATTCGCCAGGGGCGTAAAAGCGCACCTGCCGTGCCATGAACAAGAACCCATATCGTCCGGTATTCAGCCGCGCACGTAACAGATTGATCGCGGTCGAAGAGACGGCCGGCGCGTCGGCGAAGACAAGCCGTGGAGAAACCATCCGCACGGCGCCACGCGGCGTTTTTCGGCGCCGCTCGCGGCAGGCGCGGCACCACGCTGGGCGCCGGCACAGGTCGTGGGTGCCGGGGCGAGTGCACCGAAGGGCGTGCAGGCTGAGAACGGTTTGCCACAGGTCAATATCAACCGGCTCGGCGATGCCTTGAATGACACCGGGCAATCGACAGAAAACCGATCACGAGGGAGATGTTTTGTTAGTTGTATTGATCAAAATAGAGAGTGAAAAATGAAAAACAATATGATTCTGGCGGTCCTGGCGGGTTCTACCGTCTTGTTGTCGGCATGCGGTGGTGGTGGTGACGGCGGCGGGAGCACCGCGACGAGTAGCGACAGCGCGACGGGAACCCCGTCGCCGACCGCACCGGATCCTCAGCCTGTCACGCTCAAGTGTCCGGACGGCTACAAGTCGATCCAGCTCACCAAGAGTGCCGTTGCGAATGCGACGATGACGCTGGTCACCGACGACGGCATCGCGACGTTGACCTTCAAGACCCCGCCGGGTGGCGTGGTTCGCGACGGATTGATTTGCCTGGGCAAACCGGATCCGGTGCCTGCGGGCGTGAACGCGGACCTCGTCTACGAGATCAAGTCCTACGGTGGGTTCGACAACATGTACGACCGTACGCTGACCCTGAACTTCACCTCGAACATCATTCCCAATCCGAGCCCGGCGGTCATCGAAATGGCCGACGTCTCGGGCGGGACCGTCACCTACAAGCCGACCATCATGGGGCCGATCATTTCGACTCCGCCGACCTTCAGCTTGGCGGCGGCTGCAAACTTCACCGGCCTGTACGTCGTGCGTCTGAAGCATTGACGTCCGGCGACGCGAGCCGGGGCCGCGAATCCGCCGGGGATGGGCCGGGGATATGCGGATTCGCGGCGGCGATCGCGGCGAGGCCCGCCAGGCAGTGTGCGAACCGGATCGGGACTGTGTGGGCCACGTCCCGTTCCACCGGAATGCGCGGCGCCGTATCGCACGCGGCTGGCCAGCACGATACGCGAGCGGGCCGACCTGATCGCCACCAGCCGGCCGTGCGTGCACGGCTGGTGCCCTTCTGTCGAACCGACTACACTGCACGGTCATCGCACACCACACACCACAAGGATTCCTCCATGGGAGCCGGCCCGTCCACGGATCGCTAAGCCGCAACGACCTTCGTTAACCGGTCGTTGCGGCGATCTCCCGTCGTCCCTCGCTGACCAGGCAGATCGCCGCCAGATTCCCTTTTCTGAGCGGATGCCTTGTCATGCCTGAACAATCCACGCCCGTCTGGGCCTATTCGTTGCCGTCGGCGCTGCTGCTGATGGCGCCTTTCGATCTCCTCGCTTCGCTGGCGATGGACGTGTACCTGCCGGTGATCCCGGAGATGCCGTCCGCGCTCCGCACGTCGCCGGCCATCGTCCAGTTGACGCTGAGCGTCTACATGGTCGTCCTCGGCCTGGGCCAGATGATCTTCGGCCCGTTGTCGGACCGCGTCGGCAGACGGCCGGTGGTGCTGGGTGGCGCGCTGTGTTTTGCGGCGGCTTCCCTGGCGCTTGCGATCGCCACCGGCGGCGGCCTGTTCGTCGCACTGCGCGTCCTGCAGGCGCTGGGCGCGTCGGCTGCCCTCGTCGCCACGTTTGCAACCGTCCGCGATGTCTACGCCGATCGCCCCGAAGGCCGCATCATCTACAGCCAGTTCGGCGCGATGCTGGCGTTCGTGCCGGCGCTCGGGCCGCTGCTCGGCGCGGCCATCGCGGTAGCCTGCGGGTGGCGCGCGATCTTTGCGACGCTCGGCGTGCTGGGTTTGCTCGCATGCGGACGCGCGTGGCCGCGCCGGCACGAGACGCGGCCGCGGACGGCGACCCGGCAGGGGCCGTCCGTCGCATCGATGCTCGGCAGCCGGCCCTTTCGGGTTCACACGCTCGCGTTTGCCGCCGCGATGGGGGTGTTCTTCGTGTTCTTCTCCACCGCGCCGCGTGTGCTGGTCGGCGCTGCCGGCTATTCCCGCGTGGCGTTCAGCGTGGCCTTTGCGACCGTCGCGATCGTGATGGTCGTCGTGTCGCGCTTCGCCGGAACGTTCGTGTCGAGATGGGGCGAGGCAGGCTGCGTCGCGCGCGGGGCGCTCACGATGATGACGGGGGCGATCGTGCTGGCGGTCTGCTCGCTCCTGACGAAGCCGTCGTTCGCGACGTTCGTGATGCCGATGTGGCTGGTGGCGGTCGGCATCGTGCTGATGTCGTCGGTGTCCGCGAACGGGGCGCTGCGCGATTTCGGCGATGCCGCCGGCAAGGCGGTCGCGCTCTACTACGCGGTGCAGAGCGTGATCGTCACCGGCGTGGGCACGTTCGCGACGCTGGTCTTCGACGGGGCTACCGCGTGGCCGCTGGCGGCCTGCTGCTTCGGCATGGGCCTCGCGAGCTTCGTCGCGATCAACGGGCTGACGCGTGCGACCCGCCGTGAGCGTGACGGAAGCGCTCGCGGCGTCTCGTTCGAC
>NZ_CAJNKE010000214.1 GCF_905232215.1 Burkholderia sp. LMG 13014 | reverse complement strand
TCGTGCCGCGCGGCACGCCGCCGGCGGGCGGCTGGCCGATCGTCGCGTGGGCGCACGGCACGTTCGGGATGGCCGACATCTGCGCGCCTTCGTGGTTCGGCCGCTCGTATCGCGACGTGCGCTACCTGAACGCATGGCTTCAACAAGGGTTCGCGGTCGTCGCGACCGACTATCAGGGGCTCGGCACGCCCGGCCCGAATCCACAGCTCAACAACCGCTCGAACAGCTACACGCTGCTGGACAGCGTGCGCGCGGTGCTCGGCGGCGTACCGGGCCTCGCGAACGAAGTCGTGCTCGTCGGTCAGTCGCAAGGCGGCTCGGCCGTGTTCGCGGCGGCCGGCTACGCGCCCGTCTATGCGCCCGAACTCGCGATCCGCGCGACCGTTGCCACCGGCACGATCTACAACGCATCGCCGGCCACGCTCGCGTCGCTGCCGAAGTTCGAGAGCGCATACCGGCGCGATCCCGAGCGCGTCGATCCGACGCTCGCGTATCAGTTCTACTCGGTGCTCTCCGCGCAGCAGATCGACCCGTCGCTGCGTGCGGACGAGGTGCTGACCGAGCAGGCGTTGCCGATCCTCGAACAGTCGCGCATCAGTTGCCTCGCGTCGCTCGAGGACGACGCGGCGCTCGCGCACCTCACGCACGCGAACACCGTGAAGCCCGGTGGCGATGCGCGGCTGAAGACATGGTGGGATGAGTACCTCAAATACCCGACGCTGAAGATCGCCACGCCCGTCTTCATCGGTGCGGGCGCGGACGACGGGCTCGCGCCGCTCGAACTCGCGCTCGCGAAGGACGCATGCGCGGCCGGCACGACCGTCGAGGCGCACCTGTATGCGGGCCGTGAGCACAACGGCACCGTGAACGCGTCGCTCGCCGATTCGATTCCGTTCGTGAAGCGCGTGCTCGCCGGCGAGACGATCCACCCGATCTGCGCGCCGGCCGCGCAGCAGGCCGTGTCGCAATAGCCGGCACTGCGCGCTTTGCACGACGGCGCGAATGCATTTCCGAATCCGTTATTGGATCGCGCCGCCGCGCATTTTTATACTCGTCAGCACTCTCTGCAAAAGAGTGCCAGCCAATTTCGACAGACCAGCACAGGACGAACCAATGAGCCTACGCCCCTTGCACGACCGCGTGATCGTGAAGCGACTCGACCAGGAAACCACCACCGCGTCGGGCATCGTAATCCCCGACAGCGCCGCGGAAAAGCCCGACCAGGGTGAAGTGATCGCCGTCGGCCCCGGCCGCAAGGATGCGGACGGCCAGCGCATCGTGCCCGACCTGCAGGTCGGCGAGCGCGTGCTGTTCGGCAAGTACGCGGGCCAGGCCGTCAAGGTGGACGGCAACGAGTTTCTCGTACTGCGCGAGGAAGACATCGTCGCGGTCGTCAATCAATAACGGAGCGCAATCATGGCAGCGAAGGAAATCATTTTCAGCGACGTCGCACGGTCGAAGCTGACCGAAGGCGTGAACATTCTTGCGAACGCGGTGAAGGTCACGCTCGGGCCGAAGGGCCGCAACGTCGTGCTCGAACGCAGCTTCGGCGCACCCATCGTCACGAAGGACGGCGTGTCGGTCGCGAAAGAAATCGAACTCGCGGACAAGCTGCAGAACATCGGCGCACAGCTCGTGAAGGAAGTCGCGTCGCGCACCAGCGATGCGGCCGGCGACGGCACCACGACGGCCACCGTGCTCGCGCAGGCGATAGTCCGTGAGGGCCAGAAATACGTCGCGGCCGGGCTCAATCCGCTCGACCTGAAGCGCGGTATCGACAAGGCCGTCACCGCGGCCGTCGACGAACTGAAGAAGATCAGCCGGCCGACCACCACGAGCAAGGAAATCGCGCAGGTCGCGACGATCTCCGCGAACGGCGAGGAGTCGATCGGCCAGCGCATCGCGGAAGCGATCGACCGCGTGGGCAAGGAAGGCGTGATCACCGTCGAGGACGGCAAGTCGCTCGCGGACGAACTCGATGTCGTCGAGGGGCTGCAGTTCGATCGCGGCTACCTGTCGCCGTACTTCATCAACAATCCCGAGAAGCAGATCGCCGAGATCGAAAGCCCGTACATCCTGCTGCACGACAAGAAGATCTCGAACATCCGCGACCTGCTGCCGGTGCTCGAACAGGTCGCGAAGTCGGGCCGGCCGCTGCTGATCATCGCGGAAGATGTCGAAGGCGAAGCGCTCGCGACGCTGGTCGTGAACAACATTCGCGGAATCCTGAAGACGGTGGCCGTGAAGGCGCCGGGCTTCGGCGACCGCCGCAAGGCGCTGCTCGAGGACATCGCGATCCTCACCGGCGGGCAGGTGATCGCCGAGGAAACGGGCCTGACGCTCGAAAAGGCGACGCTCGCCGAACTCGGCCAGGCGAAGCGCATCGAGGTCGGCAAGGAAAACACGACCGTGATCGACGGCGCGGGCGATGCGAAGAACATCGAAGCGCGCGTGAAGCAGATCCGCGTGCAGATCGAGGAAGCCACGTCGGACTACGACCGTGAAAAGCTGCAGGAACGCGTCGCGAAGCTCGCGGGCGGTGTGGCGGTGATCAAGGTCGGCGGCGCGACCGAGATCGAGGTGAAGGAGAAGAAGGATCGCGTCGACGACGCGCTGCACGCCACGCGCGCGGCCGTCGAGGAAGGCATCGTGCCGGGCGGCGGCGTCGCGCTGATCCGCGTGCGGCAGGCGATCCGCGAACTGCAGGGCGTGAATGCCGACCAGAACGCGGGCATCAAGATCGTGCTGCGCGCACTCGAGGAACCGCTGCGCCAGATCGTCACGAACGCGGGCGAGGAAGCGAGCGTCGTCGTCGCGAAGGTGGCCGAAGGCTCGGGCAACTTCGGGTACAACGCGCAGACCGGCGAATACGGCGACCTCGTCGAATCGGGCGTGCTCGATCCGACCAAGGTCACGCGCACGGCACTGCAGAACGCGGCGTCGGTCGCGGGGCTGCTGCTGACGACCGATGCGACCGTGTTCGAAGCGCCGAAGGATGCGGCACCGGCGGCGGCACCTGGCGGCCCGGGTGCGGGTGGGCCCGGGTTCGATTTCTGACGGTGTGGCGCGTGTGCCGGTTCGCCGGACGCGCGCGACCTTGCAGACTCCCACTGCGCGTGGCGATGAAAGTCGTCACGCGTTTTTTGCGTTCGATTGGCGAAACAGAGCGGCGTGCCGGCCCGCCAGCGCGCTCGGGTAAGATGAACGCCCGTCCCGTCGCACTGCCTTCCACGCCATGTCGACCACCGTCAACACCTTGCTGCCGCTTGCCGGCGTCCTGTTACTGAGCGTCGCCAGCCCCGGCCCGAACTTCGTGATCGTCACGTCGACCGCGGTCGCGTCGCGCCGCGCCGGCGTGATGACGGGCCTGGGCCTGGCCGCCGCGTCCGGCACCTGGGCGGCGATCGCGATCGCCGGGCTGAGCCTGCTCGTCACGCATGTCGCATGGGTGCACACGGCGCTGCGGCTGGCGGGCGCCGCGTACCTGATCTGGCTCGGCCTGAAGATGATCGTGACCGCGCGCAAGCCGTTGCCTGTTGCCGCGCCGGCCGCCGCGTCCGACTGGCACGCCGTGAGGAAGGGCTATGTCGTCAGCATGACGAATCCGAAATCGGTCGCGTTCTACGGGAGCATCTTCGCGCTGATGGTGCCGGCCCATGCGCCGGCCTGGCTCGATCTCGCGGTCGTCACGCTGTCGGTGGCAATCTCGGCCGCGTGGTATTGCACGATGGCGCTGCTCGCGTCGCACCCGTCGGTGCGCGCGCTGCTGGTTCGTCGCAAGGCCGTGCTCGATACGACGGCCGGCCTGCTGCTGATGGGGGTCGGCGGACGGATGCTCGCCGGACGCTGATCCGCTGCGTTTCCGCTCACGCAGGCACTCACGTTTCGAACCGCCACCACGCCCCACCATGCCGACCATACAAACCATTCTCGACGACTACGAACGCCTCGGCTGGACCGACAACGATCCGGTGTCGCAGATGCTGGCGCTGCGGCACGACGACCCGGCGGCACTCGCCGACCTCGTGATCGCATCGTTCGATCGCGTGTTCCCGCACGCGACGTTCCTCGACGCCGCGCTCGATCTGATGGACGACACGGCTTTCGCGAAGGTCGCCACCGAAGCGTGGCAAGACATCCGCAACGGCGCATGGAACGAACGGCTTGCGAGCGTGTTGTCGAGCGTGGCAACCCAGACACCGCAGATGTTTTCCGGTCACTGGGACATGCTCCTTGACGTTTCCACCACGAAGCAGTCGCCGCGCGTGTACCTCGAGGACAACGTGTGGCGGATGCTCGATCCGGCGACGGTCGAACGATGGCGCGGCCGGCTTGCCGACGTCCCTTCCGGCAGCAAGGCAGCGCATGCGCGTGCCGTCGCGCTGCTCCATTCGCGACAGCCTGCCGCCGTTCGCGACGCGGCAGCGTGGTTGTTTCCGGACGATCCCGGGACGCGCGCCAACCGGCTCATGTCCGCCGGCTACGCTCAGGAACACGACACATTGCGCGCATTGCACGGCGAAACGCCGCTGCATATCGACTTCGGGCCGACGCTGGGCGCACCGATACTCCGCGCCCAGCCGAAATGGCAACGCGGGGTTCTCGCGCATCATGCAACCTGGCGCGCCGGCGATTCGCATCGACTGGACGCGCGCTTTGGCGGCGTATCGTCGCATCGATGCGGCCTGTGCCACGCGCCGCTGCATCGGTTGCTGACACTGCCCCAACCCGCCGAAGCGGGCATCGACAGCTCAACGCCCGTGTCGTTCGACACCTGCCTGTCGTGTGTCGGCTGGGAGAGCGACGGCCCGATATTCCACCGCCACGACGACGCCGGCAACGCCTGCGCACACCCGTCTCAGCAACGCGACGCCGCGATCCAGCCGGAATATACGGCGGCCCCGTTCGTGGAGGCCGACGTTGCACTCTTCGCCGCGCCCGCACGCTGGACGCGGCAGGAATGGGGCCTGTCGAACAGCCGGCAGAACCTGAGTCGTGTCGGCGGCGCACCGTCGTGGGTACAGTCCGCGTGGTATCCCGACTGCCCGGATTGCGGCCGCAAGATGTCATTCGTCATGCAGCTCGATTCCGGCCTTCCGCAAACGGACGGCAGCGAATGGCTGTGGGGCAGCGGCGGCGCAAACTACACGTTCTGGTGCGCGCCGTGCCGCACCAGCGCGCATCTCTGGCAGTGCACGTAGTACACGGCGCGATCCCGCACGGACCACGCAACCTTTACGACCTTTTTACTTGCGCCCGCGCATGCGTTCACTAGAATGTGTTCGCAATCCATCCATCACCGAGTACGCACATGCGCATCCGAAGTCCTCGCCCTCCGAGTTGCTTTTCTGCCTGACAGGCAGGACGCCTGCGTCTCTCTGTTCCCGAGCCACCGTCCTGCCAGCAGGCGGACGGTGCGCGCCGTAGTCATCCCCGTGCACGCTTGAACACGACGTCGATGCGTTGATCGCGCATCGTGCGAGCAAGCGTATTCGCGCGGACAATCCCGTGCCACGACGCGCCATCGATCCGCCGCCCCGGCAACGATCGATTGGCCTGCCCGTATCCGACATGCCGATCCGGTCGCATTACTTTGCATACCTGATTTAACCCACGGAAGTTTCCGATACCGGAGCCCGGTCATGTTCGAGATCGACAAGCAGTACACCCGCGAATTCATCCACACCACGTGCGGCGGCAGCAAACAGGCGTTCCTGCCGACGAAAAACGGCAAGGTCGTCGCCGCCTGCCTGCGCACGGACCTCAACCCGCACGCGCCCGACGTGATCCTCTGCGACGGCAGCGCGTCCGCGCGAGCGGCCGGCAGGACGCTCGCCGCGCAACGCGATGCGATTCCGGTGTTCATCCGCATGGCAACCGACGCGTACCGCTTCGTCGGCCAGTACGTCGTCAGCGAATCGCTTACCGCACCGCTCGACTGCGCGCCTTACGTGCGCAACAGCAGCTTCACGCCCGGACAGATCTCGCGCGTGCTCAAGCTCGAGCGCTGCTGAAACACACGCGGGGCGCATCGCGCGCCCCGTCCCGGTCATCTTTCATACAGGAGCACTCATGCTTGGCCTGACGTTCTGGAAACACGTGATCGGTGCGCGGACCGATGCAATCCGCGATGACAGGGCGGCTGCACACGACCGGCACCGACGGGTGTCGAGAACGCTCGTGCTGACCAGCGCCGCGGTGGCGTTCGCGGCGATCGCGTTCGGTGCACCGGTGGTCGGCATTTCGGTCTTTCTGCTGACGACGCTGCCGTTCGTCCTGTCGGGTACCTGAAGCGGTGCGTATCGAGCGCGTCGCGCACGCCGCGACGCAATCGATACACAATTTTAATGCCGGGCCCCCGCGTATCTGACACCGTCTTTACGCGGTTTTGTCTAGGATTTCCCTGTCATCCCGACACGGAGAGATCCGCATGCAAACGCAGCAGGCCGCCATCGGCGGCCAACCCGACCTTCCCCGCCGACGCAGCGGCATGCCCGCCGCGACCCGGCTGGCCGACGCCTGCCCAACGGACAACATCGTGCTCGACGTGCCGGTCGAAAGCGCGATCCAGTTGTTCGACCTCGTCGCGCGACATATCGAGCGCAGCAGTGGTGTCGCCGCGGAACGGATCAGGACCGAACTGATCAAGCGCGAACAGCTCGGCTCGACCGGCCTCGGCCAGGGCGTCGCGATTCCGCATGCGCGCGTCGACGGTCTCCGCTCGGCCGTCGCGCTGTTCGTCCGCGCGCAGTATCCGTTCACCTTCAACGCACCGGACAGCAAGCCCGTGCACGAATTCATCGTGCTGGTCCTGCCGAAACAAGACGATCGCGCACACCTCGAACTGCTCGCCGACGCGGCGCGGTGTTTCAGCGAACGCTCGTTCCGGCAGGCATCGCGCGACGCGCAGACGCCCGACGAGATTCACCAGCTGATGCAACGCACGCATTGATGCCGCACCGTGCGGCGGCAGGCACTCCCTTCATCCATTCGGATTCCCATGTTCCCAGACCCTGAAAGTCCCACCCTTACGTCCCGTCGCGTGGCCGGACTCGCACGCTCGCTACCGTTCATGCAGGCCCTGCACGGACAGACCGTCGTCATCGTCGAGGGCGGCACCGCGCGCGACGCGCGCGCCCGTCAGGCATTCGCGCAGGATGTCGCGCTGCTCGCACTCACCGGCGTTCGTCCGATCGTCGTCCAGGGTGTGCCGGACACATCCGGTATGCAATCGGTCCACGTCGTTCACGCGGCGATGGCGGGTGTCAATCACGAACTGGTGCGCCTGATCGGCAGTCACGGTGCCAAGGCGATCGGCATCGACGGTCATGATGGCGGCCTGCTGGTTGTCAGCGCGGAATCCGACCGCACCGACACGAGCGCGGTCGCCCGGTTCGACGGTGCCGCGCTGAATGCTTTTCTCGCGAACGGGCTGGTGCCCGTCGTGATGCCGGTCGCGCCGGACGACGCCGGCCATGATCACCTGCTGCGTGCGGAACGGCTCGGCAGCCTCTTCGCGCAGCGCACGGGCGCCGTGACGCTGGTGATGATGGTTGAAAGCACGCTATTGCGCGAACTCGGCGAGCTCGCCGGGCTCTACGGCATCGCGGAACTCGAGCAATGGCTGGCCGAGCATCCGGCCGCCACTGCGGCACCCTGCGTGCGGGAAGCGCTCGATGCGCTCGCGCACGGCGTGCAGAACGTTCATCTCGCCGATATCGGGCAACCCGAATCGCTGATCGACGAACTGCTGACGGAGGAAGGATCGGGCGTGGTGTTCTGCCGTCGCGGCAACACCGACCTGCTGTCGGAAACCCGCCGCTACTTCGCGGATTCGGCCAGCGTGCTGCGCGACGGCTTCAGCGTCGAGCAGAAACAGGTCGTGCGGTTCTGATTTTTGTAGCGATAGATCGCTTGCGGCGACCCGAACGGGCCGCCGCAAGCGAACGACGTCAACGCCGCGTCGCAAGACGCCGCACGACGCTCACCAGCGCATCGACTTCGTCGCACGTGTTGTAGAACGCGAGCGACGGCCGCACCGTTGCCTCGAGCCCGAACCGCCGCAGGATCGGTTGCGCGCAGTGATGCCCCGAGCGCACCGCGATGCCCTCTTCGTTCAGCGCCTGCCCGACTTCCTCGGTCTCATAGCCCTTCAGCACGAACGACAGCACGCTCGCCTTGTCGCGCGCGGTACCGACGAGCCGCACACCCGGCACTGGCGCAAGCACGCTCGTCGCATACGCGAGCAGGTCGTGCTCGTAGCGAGCGATGTTCTCGATGCCGACCCGGTTCACATAATCGAGCGCAGCACCCAGCCCCACCGCATCCGCGATGTTGCCGGTGCCGGCCTCGAACCGGTTCGGCGGCGGCTGGAACACCGTGCGCTCGAACGTCACGTCCGCGATCATGTTGCCGCCACCCTGCCACGGCGGCATGTCGTCGAGGATCGCGCGCTTGCCGTACACGACGCCGATCCCGGTTGGCCCGTAGATCTTGTGCCCGGAGAACACGAAGAAATCCGCATCGAGCGCCTGCACATCCACGCGCATGTGCGAGATCGACTGCGCGCCGTCGACGAGCGCCTTCGCGCCGGCACGATGCGCAAGCTCGACGATTTCCTTCACCGGCACAACCGTGCCGAGCGCGTTCGACACCTGCGTGACGGACACGATCTTCGTGCGCTCGTTGAGCAGCTTCCGGTATTCGTCGAGCAGCACCTGCCCCGAATCGTCGACCGGAATCACGCGCAGCTTCGCGCCCTTTTGCGCGGCAAGCTGCTGCCACGGAACGATGTTCGCGTGATGCTCGAGATGCGACACGATGATCTCGTCGCCTTCGCCGACGTTCTGCACGCCCCACGTCTTCGCGATCAGGTTGATCGCCTCGGTCGTGCCGCGCACGAACACGATTTCATCAGGCGACGACGCGCCGATGAAACGCCGCACGGTGTCCCGCGCATGCTCGTACGCGTCCGTCGCGCGGCCAGCCAGCGCATGCGCGGCGCGGTGAATGTTCGAGTTCTCGTGCGCATAGAAATACGCGAGCCGATCGATCACGGCCTGCGGCTTGTGGGTCGTCGCTGCGTTGTCGAACCACACGAGCTGCTTGCCGTTCACGCGCTCCTGCAGGATCGGGAAATCGCGGCGGATCGCGTTCACGTCGAACGGCGGGTGCGCGCCGCGATGCAACTGGCCTTGCGGCTCGGCTGCATGCGCATCGTCGATGAAGTACCGCGGCACGTCGGCGCCCGATGCACGCGACACCGGCACGTCGCGATGCACGGCAAGCAGTTCGCGCAGCGCGTCGTCACCCGGCAGCCCGAACGCTTCCGGCGACGCAAGACCGTTCGACGGCACCACGATGTCCTGCGGCGTCGCCTGCCAGCCCTGCAGCGAACCGTCGGTGAAGTAGTACGGCGATGCCTTCGCCGCGCCTTCCGGTGCCGGTGCATTCACCTGCGGCACGCCGAGCGCCGCGCCGCCGACGCGCGGTTCGAGCGCCGGTGCGATCGACACGGC
>NZ_CAJNKE010000213.1 GCF_905232215.1 Burkholderia sp. LMG 13014 | reverse complement strand
TACCTGCACCGCTTCGCCGACGCACTGACCGCACGCGCGCCCGAAATCGGCGCGGCGCTCGCGCAGGAATCCGGCAAGAGCGTCGAGGACGCGTCGAACGAAGCCGTCTACGCGGGCCAGATCACGCGCTACCACGCCGAGTGGGCACGCCGGATCGAGGGCGAGATCATCCCGAGCGACACGCCCGACGAAAACCTGTTCCTGCAGCGCGAGCCGATCGGCGTCGTCGCGTGCCTGATCCCGTTCAACTATCCCGTCTACACGCTGCTGCGCAAGGTCGCGCCCGCGCTGATCGCCGGCAACACCGTGGTCGTGCGGCCGAGCAACCACACGCCGGTGTCAGCGTTCGAGATCGCGAAGGCGGCCGACGATGCCGGCTTCCCGCCGGGCGTCATCAACATCCTGACGATGGATCACGCGACGGCCGAGGCGCTGTGCACGCACCCGGCCGTCGGCATGATCACGCTGACGGGCAGCGTGAACGCGGGCCGCAAGGTGCTCGACTACTGCAAGGCGAACATCGCGAAGCCGTCGCTCGAACTCGGCGGCAAGACGCCCGCAATCATCGAGCCCGACGCCGACCTCGAACGCGCGGCCGCTGCGCTCGTCGCGTCGAAGACGACGCACTGCGGCCAGCTCTGCACGGCGATCGAGCGCGTGTATGTGCACGACAGCGTGCACGACCGCTTCGTCGCGCTGCTGAAGGAGAAGATGGCGGCCGTGCGCAGCGGCGACCGTGCGGAAGACGCCACGCGGATGGGCCCGCTCGTCAGCGCATCGGCACGCGCGCACATCCACGGGATGGTCGAACGTGCGATCGCGGCCGGCGCGACGCTCGAAACCGGCGGTGTGATCCCGGCCGGCCCGGGCTTCTTCTATCCGGCCACGCTGCTGACGAACTGCCGGCAGGACATGGAGATCGTGCAGGAGGAAACCTTCGGCCCGGTCATGCCCGTGCTGCGCTACACGACGATCGACGAAGCGATCGCGCACGCGAACGACCACCAGTTCGGCCTGTCGTCGGTGCTCTACACCGAGCACTACCGCACCGCGATGACCGTCGCGAACGCGATCGAAGCCGGCGAGCTGTACGTGAACCGCACACCGGCCGACCCGTACCAGGGCTTCCACGCCGGCTGGAAGCGCTCGGGCCTCGGCGGCGACGACGGCAAGCACGGGATGCTCGAATTCACGCAGACGCGCCTCGTCGTCATGAAGTACTGACGCCGCCGCACCGACGCTCCGTTTCCGGCGCGCGCACTAGAACACCACGCCGCGCGCGCCGCCCCTGACCCAACCAGAACATAAGAAATCTGCAGGCCTCCGCATCAAGGACGCCTGATGGAGGAAGACATCATGCCGACCCAACCGTCGACGCCCGCCGCGTCGCTCGCGTTGCACGACGACGCACATGCGTCGCAAAGCTCGCGCACGCAACGCTACCTGCAACTGCTGCTGCTCGTGATCGCCGCGGGCGCGATCTACCCGATGCTGTATCTGCGGCAGGTGTACCAGCCGACGATGCTGCAGTTCTTCCGTATCGACGACGTGCAGCTCGGCTACCTGTATTCGTCGCTCGGCACGATCTTCCTGATCAGCTATTTGCCGAGCGGCTGGCTCGCCGACCGCCTGTCGCCGCGCTGGCTGATCTGCTTCTCGCTGCTCGCCACCGGCGCGCTCGGGCTCGTCTACGCGACCGGGCCGTCGTTCGACACGCTGGTGCTGATCTTCGGCGGCTGGGGGCTGACCACCGGCCTCACGTTCTGGGCCGCCGTGATCAAGCGCGTGAACATGATCGCGGGCCCCGACGAACAGGGTCGCTTCTTCGGCCTGCTCGACGGCGGCCGCGGGCTCGTCGAGGCGCTGCTCGCAACGATCGCGATCACGCTGTTCGCGTACGTGACGCAGGCACACGGCGGCACCGATGCAGCCGGCTTCCGGCTCGTCGTGCACCTGTACGCGTTCGTCTGCATCGCGCTCGGCGTGCTGCTCGCGCTGGTGAAGGATCCGTCGCACGCGAGCGATCGCACGGCCGCGCAACAGCGCCGCAACGGTAGCGACCGCCGAGGCAACGTGCTGACCGACCTGAAGACACTCGCGTCGATCCCCGAGCTGTGGCTCGTCGCCGCGATCGTGTTCTGCGGCTACCAGGTGTTCTGGGCGACCTACAGCTTCTCCGCGTATCTGCACGAAGGCAATTTCGGGCTCAGCGCGACGGCGGCCGGCTTCATCACGACGCTCAAGCTGTGGATGCGCCCGGTCGGCGGCATCGGCGGCGGCTTCCTCGGCGATCGCGTGTCGAAGGTGTCCGTGCTGTTCTGGGCGCTCACGCTCGCCGCGCTGTCGCTCGTCGGGCTGATCGCGGCACCGGCTCATAGCCCGCAGGCGATGCTCGTCGTGCTCGTGCTGTTCATCGGCATCCTCACTTACGCGATCCGCGGCCTGTACTGGTCGCTGCTCGACGACTGCAAGGTGCCGACGCATTGCGCGGGCCTCGCGATCGGCCTGATCTCCGTGCTCGGCTATTCACCCGACGTGTTCGTGCCGCTGATCAACGGCTACGTGACGCAGGCCTACCCGGGCGCACACGGCTACCAGCTCTATTTCGGCTACATCGCGGCCATCGCGCTGTGCGGCGCGGGCGCCGCCGCCATCCTCAAATACCGCCTCAACCGTATCCAGGAGTCCGCATGAAGATCGTCTCGCTCGAAACCCATATCGTCGCCGTGCCGCCGCCGCATGTCGGCGGGATGTACTGGATCTTCGTGAAGCTGAAGACCGACGACGGCATCGAAGGCGTCGGCGAGATCTACTCGGCGACGTTCGGCCCGAAGGCGATGGCGCCGATCATCGACGACGTGTTCGAACGCCATCTGCTGAACCGCGACCCGTATCACGTCGAACGGCTGTTCCGCCAGGCCTACTCGAGCGGCTTCACGCAGCGGCCGGACCTGACGATGATGGGCGTGGTCAGCGGCCTCGAAATGGCGTGCTGGGACATCATCGGCAAGGCGGCCGGCAAGCCCGTATATGAACTGCTCGGCGGGAAGATCCACGAGCGGCTGCGCTCGTACACGTACCTGTACCCGAAGAACGCGAAGGGCGAATACGACTACGACGATCCCGATCTCGCCGCCGAATGCGCGGCCGAGAACGTGAAGCTCGGCTTCACGGCCGTCAAGTTCGACCCGGCCGGCCCGTACACAGCCTACTCGGGCCACCAGCTCTCGCTCGAAGTGCTCGACCGCTGCGAGACGTTCTGCCGAAAAGTGCGCGAAGCCGTCGGCAGCAAGGCCGACCTGCTGTTCGGCACGCACGGGCAGATGGTGCCGTCGTCGGCGATCCGGCTCGCGAAGCGGCTCGAGAAATACGACCCGCTGTGGTTCGAGGAGCCGGTTCCCCCCGGCCAGGAAGAAGCGATCGCGCAAGTCGCGAAGCACACGTCGATTCCGATCGCGACCGGCGAGCGCCTGACCACCAAGTACGAATTCCACAAGCTGCTGCAAGCCGGTGGCGCGTCGATCCTGCAACTGAACGTCGCGCGCGTGGGCGGCCTGCTCGAAGCGAAGAAGATCGCGACGCTCGCCGAAGTGCACTACGCGCAGATCGCGCCGCACCTGTACAACGGCCCGGTGGGTGCGGCCGCGAGCATCCAGCTCGCGACCTGCACGCCGAACTTCCTGATCCAGGAAAGCATCATGACGTGGGGCGGTTTCCACGCGGAGGTCGTGAAGACGCCGATCCGCTGGGAAGACGGCTACATCATCCCGTCGAACGAGCCGGGCCTCGGCATCGAGCTCGACATGGACGTCGTGAAGCGCCACACGCCGTACACCGGCGAACGGCTGCACCTGCAGATGGGCGAACACCCCGTCGACGTGAAGGATCTCGCCCCCGCGAAGGGCTGAGCGCAAAGGACAGACATGAGCTACGACTACATCATCGTCGGCGCGGGCTCGGCCGGCTGCATCCTCGCGAACCGCCTGAGCGAAGCGGGCCGGCACTCGGTGCTGCTGCTCGAAGCGGGCGAGCGCGACGCGTCGTTCTGGTTCAAGGTGCCGGTCGGCTTCACGAAGACCTACTACAACCGCCGCTACAACTGGATGTACTACAGCGAGCCCGAGGCGCAGCTCGCCGACCGCAAGCTGTACTGCCCGCGCGGCAAGGTGGTCGGCGGGTCGGGCTCGATCAACGCGATGGTCTACGTGCGCGGCCAGCGCAGCGACTATGACGACTGGGCGAACGCCGGCAATCCGGGCTGGGCGTACGACGACGTGCTGCCGTACTTCCGCAAGCTCGAAACCCACGCGGCCGGCGCGACCGATCCGCAGCATCACGGTTCGACCGGGCCGATCCACATCACGTCGATGAAGGCCGACGTGCATCCGATCGTCCACGAGTTCCTGAAGGGTTGCAGCCAGCTGAACCTGCCGCGCACCGACGATTTCAACGGCGCGCAGTTCGAAGGCGCGGGCATCTACGACCTGAACACGAAGCACGGCGAACGCTGCTCCAGCAGCTTCGCGTACCTGCGTCCCGCGCTGGGCCGCACGAACCTCACGCTGCGCTCGGGCGTGCTGGTGCGGCGCGTGACGTTCGACGGCATGCGCGCGACCGGTGTGGTCGTCGCGGGCGAGCACGGCGACGAGACGCTCGTCGCCGCGCGCGAGGTGATCCTCGCGGCCGGCGCGGTCGATACGCCGAAGCTGCTGCAACTGTCGGGCGTCGGCGATCCGGCGCTGCTCGCGCGCCACCGCGTGCCGCTCGTGCATGCGCTGCCGGCCGTCGGCCGCAACCTGCAGGATCACCTGTGCGTGAGCTTCTACTTCAAGGCGAACCGGCCGACGCTGAACGACGAGATGGGTACGCTCATCGGCAAGATGAAGATCGGCTTGCGCTACCTGCTGACGAAGCGCGGCCCGCTCGCGATGAGCGTGAACCAGGCCGGCGGCTTCTTCCGCGGCACGGACGGCGCACCGGAGCCGAACCTCCAGCTGTACTTCAACCCGCTGTCGTACCGGATCCCGAAGAGCGATCGCGCGAGCATCAAGCCCGAGCCTTATTCCGGCTTCCTGATCGCATTCAACCCGTGCCGGCCGACGAGTCGCGGCGCGATCGAGATCGCGTCGAACCGCGCGGAAGAGGCCGCGAAGATCCACATCAACGCGCTGACCACGCAGAAGGATCTCGATGAGGCCGTGCAGGGCAGCAAGGTGATTCGTGCGCTGATGCGTGCGCCCGCGCTGAAATCGATGACCCTCGAGGAAATCTCGCCGGGGCCGCAGGTCGATTCCGACGAGGCGATGCTGCAGTATTTCCGCGAGCAGTCAGGTTCGATCTACCACCTGTGCGGCTCGTGCGCGATGGGGCCCGACGCGGCGACGTCGGTGGTCGATGCATCGCTGCGCGTGCACGGGCTGCAGGCGCTGCGGATCGTCGATGCGTCGGTGTTCCCGAACATCACGTCGGGCAACATCAACGCGCCGACGATGATGGTCGCGGAGAAAGGCGCGGATCTGATTCTGGCGGATGCGTTGACGGCGGAGATGGCCGGCCTGCACTCGACGCAACGGGAGACCGTCGTACAGTGACGCGGTTCCGGCAGGTTCGATGGTCGCCACCGCCAAACATCAGCGGCTCGTGGCGTCCACGACCTGCCTGCACACGTTCACGATCAGGTCCCGCAGCCCGGCATGCACCGCGTCGCGTTCGAAGCGCGGATGCCACATGATCGAGATCGCGAGCGCGGGGGTCGCGACCGGCAGGTCGAACGTCACGACGTCCTGCCGGGCCTGGGCGGTGTGCTTCTCGGGCACGTGAGCGATCCAGTCCGAGCGCTGGGCGAGCTCGATGCCCGACTTGAAGTTCGGCACCACCGCGATGACGTTGCGCTCGCGCCCCTGCTCGCTCAGTGCATCGTCGATCGGCCCGTGAAAGCGCCCCTGGCGCGACACGCTGATGTGCGGCACGGACAGATAAGCATCGAGCGTCATCCGGCGCCGCGCCAGCCGATGGCCCTTTCGCAGCACGCCGACCATGCGGTCGTCGAACAGCTTGCGGATCATGATCTCCGGCCCCGTCTCGCCGACCACGCCGATTTCGATATCGACTTCCCCGCTGCGAAGGCGCGCCACGGTCTTCTCGTGCTTCGGCAGGAAGCGCAGCCTTGCATGCGGCCATGCATCGTGCGCGTGCGCGATGATGGGTACCGCGAACGAATCGATGAACCCGTCGTTCGCGCTGATGTTGAACACGCGCTGCGCGTCGATCGACCGGTGCTGTGCGCCAAGCAACAGCTCCACATCCTGCAGGATGCGGTCGAGCGGCTCCTTCAACCGCCGCGCCGTTTCGGTCGCCACCATGCCCTTTCCCGCGCGCACCAGCACCTTGTCGCCGATCGCGTCCTGGACACGGGCAAGGGTCCGGCTCATCGCTGACGGGCTCAGATCAAGACTGCGTGCCGCGCCGGACACGCTTTCCTCGTCGATCAGCGCTTTCAGCGCCAGCAGCAGGTTCAGGTCGATCCGGTTCAATGCCGCGCTCCTCGCAGATTTGCATCGGATGCATCATATATCTGCCAAACCTGCACTGTACACACGCCAATCCCGCTCCTACCATTCGAGCAACCGAACGGAGGAACGCATGGAGACGACGCAGGAGCACGACGAGCAATTACGCGAGTCGCTGTTACGGGACTGGCACGACCATACGAAGCAGCCGACCGCGGTCGCCGCGCGCTTGCGGGAGCGACTTGCGTTCCCGATGGATGCGGAGGATCTCGTCGAACTGGCGGCGCTCGCGACGCACGTCTTCGGCGAGCATCTCGGCGACTGGCAGGCGGGAATGGGCTATCTCGACCAACTCGTAGACGCGCACGAGGATGCACCGGCCGACTCGCTCCGGCGCATCGACCGCCAGCATGCGGTACTCGAGCGACTGGAGGACGCGAATGCGTCACTCGACAGGTTCGACGCCGACGATCGCGTCTACATCACGGCGCTTGCGCTCCCCGCGATCACGCTGCAGCGATCGGTAGCGGAAGCAGAAACGGCCTTCGCCGAAGCGATGCACCTGATCGCGTCCAGCGACTGCCATGAGCACCACCGGTTGTTCGGCGTGGTCACGGCCAATCTCGTCTGCGACCTGCTGGATCGTTCGGCGTTGTCGGCCGCCAGGCGGCGCCTGCTCGTCGTGCTTGCGGAGAAAAGCCATGCGCTCTGGCTTCAGGAAGGCGACGAGACGGATCGGGAGAAGGCTGCGTTCCGGCTGATGCAGAGCTACCAGAAATGCAGGATACCTGACAATTACGGAAGCGGGCGCTATCCGCGGTATGGCTCGATCGAGCCGTAGCCACACCTGGCCACGGGCCGCCGGTCGGTCATAATGCGCGGAACATTCCGATCAGATGCAGCAGGCTCCGGTTCCGATGGCCACCCCGCAAACCCCGAAAAAATACATCACGCGAGCGCACGCGCTTGCCTTCCCCGCCATAGTCCTGGTGCCGATGCTGGTGGGGTTCGTTACGCTGCCACTGACGTGGCACTGCACGGTCGGCGACTGGCCCGGCGCAAACCGTATTCGCATAGCGTCCATCATCGCCTTTGCGCTGCTCGGGGTGCATTTCTCGCGCGATCTCAGAACGAAGAGCTCGATCAGGGATCTGCTGATCGCCGCTTTCATGTGCGGCGGGCTCGGCATGATATCCGGCCAGCTCTCACTCCTGCTGCTGGTCAGGGCAACCTCGCATTCGCCGCAGTCCTTCGACGCCGCGTTCGTGCCGGGCGCCCACCAGACGAAAGGCTGCGGATACCGCATCACCTTCGCCGACCCCGGCCTCGGCTCACCTGCGCTCGTCTGCAATCGCGACCTCGACCTTCCCGACGGTGCGGTGTCGGGCGTCGTTCGCGTCAACGAACTGGTCGGCCCGTATGGCGTGCGACATCTCGACATGACCGTCATCGCGTCGACCGTGTCCGGCAGCGGCCAGTAATGCCGCTTTGCGCCGGTCCGGGCTCGCTGACCGTCGATGCCTCAGTGGTCCCCGACATCACGTCAGGCAACGTCAACATGCCAGCGATGCCAGTCTCGAAGAAAGGGCACTGACCTGATTCCGGCGAATGTGTTGCGGGGCGAGACGGTCGTGCAGTGAGGCGCCCGGCATCGCGCGCGCGTATCATCGTGCGCGTGCGCCGGCGCTCCCCGCCCGCCACCTCACGCCCGACGAGGTCACCGATGATCGTTACCGTTCACCTGTTCATTTCCAGCGGCCGATTCCGCTCGTTCGCGGAGATGCGCTCGTTCATCGACGAGCGGTACACCGAGGACGGCGACGGTATTCCTTCGGCGTTCATGACGGAAGTCGGGCTGCGCGGCTACGAGCCGGGATGCATCGAGGCCATTCATCGCGGCGATCCCGTTCCCGTCCAGCAATTGCTGCGTGGCGCTTCCTGGGAATCGGCATGGGTACATGCCGTTCCTGCCGACCTCGTCGCCGACAGTGCAATCGGCGTGTACTCGCCCAACGTCGTCACGACGCCGGAAAACGCTTCGCTCGACTACGTGGGTGCCTATGAATTCGATACGCGCACCGGCCTGACGTCGGCCCGGCCCGCATGAACAAAAAAGGGCGGCACCCTGTGCCACCCTTTTTCGTGTCGCTTCCCGCGTCAATTCACACTCGACCGCTTCTCCACGAACCTTCGCACATACTCATCCGCCGGCCGCGACAGAATATCGTCCGGCGTCCCGACCTGCACGAGCGTGCCGTCGCGCAAAATCGCGATCCGGTCGCCGATGCGCAGCGCTTCGTCGAGATCGTGCGTGATGAACACGATCGTCTTCGACAGCGTCGCCTGCAATTCGAGCAGCTGATCCTGCATCTCGGTACGGATCAGCGGATCGAGCGCGGAGAACGCCTCGTCCATCAGCAGCACATCGGTATCCGCCGCCAGCGCGCGCGCCAGCCCGACACGCTGCCGCATCCCGCCCGACAGCTCGTCCGGATAATGATCACCATAGCCGTCGAGCCCGACCTTCGTCAGCCAGTTGCGCGCGGCCTCGGCCGCGTCATGCCGCTTCTCGCCGCGCGTGCGCAGCGCATACGCAGCGTTGTCGAGCACGGTCTGGTGCGGCAGCAGCCCGAAGTTCTGGAACACCATGCTGACCTTGAAGCGGCGCAGCTCGCGCAGCCCGTGCGCGTCGAGCTTGATCACGTCGCTGCCGTCGATCACGATCTCGCCGGCCGTCGGCTCGATCAGCCGGTTGAAGTGCCGCACGAGCGTCGATTTCCCGGAACCCGACAGCCCCATGATCACGAAGATCTCGCCCGACTCGATGCCGAGGCTCACGTCGTTGAGCCCGACGTTGCAGCCCGTTTCGGCCAGCACGTCGGCCTTGCGCTTGCCCGAGCGCAGCAGGTCGAGCACGCGCGCATGCGCGGCCTGCGGCCCGAACAGCTTGTACACGTGTTTGACGTCGATGGTCGCCATGTCTGTCTCCGTTCCTATGCACGCGACGACTGCGTCGCCTGATTCGAATCGACGCCCGCCGACT
>NZ_CAJNKE010000212.1 GCF_905232215.1 Burkholderia sp. LMG 13014 | reverse complement strand
CCGCCAAGCAGCAGGCTGCCGCCGAAGGCAGCGGAACCGCCGAGGAAGGCGCGGCGGGAAAAACGTTCGGTCATGAGTCGTCCTGTAGCGAAATCCCGGGCGTGCGCGGCGCGCACGACGGGTCGAAAGCGAATGCGTACGTCATCCGGGCTGCGGCGCCACGTCGGCCGCCCCGTATGGCGACGGGGCCAGCGCCCGCACATCGAAGCCATGATCGGGATCGAGCAGCGGGAACAACAGATGCGCGACGCGATGCGCGTCCTCGATCAGCGGGAAGCCGGACAAGATGAACGCGTCGCAGCCGTGCGCCGCGTATTCGTTCGTCACGCGGCTCGCGCCGCCACGCGTTCGCGCGCGGCATCGAACGCGTGCGCGTCGAGCCACGCCGGCACGTCGACCGGCTGTGCGATGAAGCCCCAGCGATGCAGGAACGCGCTGAATTCCGTCAGCGCGCGCACCGCGATCGGATCGAAGCCGGTGCGCAGCCGCAGATGCGCGTCGTCGCCGTATGCGACGCGCACCCAGTGTTCGCTGCTGTTGGTTTCCCACGCGAGAAAGCGGCGCGTGTCGTCCGGATGCGCATGCGCCCACTGCTCGGCGAGCAGCACCTGTTCGACGATCTGCGTCGCCGCGTCGAAGTGGCGGTCGAGCAGATGCGCGTCGACGCTCAACGTGCGCGGCGTGCCGTTGTTGACCCGCAGCAGCGGCTCCGGATGCGCGCCGATGTCGATCACCGTGACCAGCCCGAGCTGGCTCGCGAGCTGTGCCGCGTGCGCGCCCTTCAGGAAGATCGCGTCGACGTCGCCGCGCAACAGTCCGAGCAGTTCAGGATGCTGCGCGCGCGGCACGCCGCCGAATTCGAGCGGCCCCTGTCCGGTGCGGCCCGGCGCATCGCTGTAGGTGCCGCCGATGTCGAAGTCGATCCGCTCGACATCGGCCGCGGAGCGGCCCTCGGTGCTCAGTGCGTTGTCGATGCCGCGCAGCGCCTGCGCGCGCGTGAAATCGATCTGCACGTTCCGCCAGTTCGGCAGGCCAAAGCGCCGGCCGACGAGATCGCGCACCGTGCGGATCCGCGTGTCCGGACGCGTCAGGATCAGTTGCGTCTCGTCCGCCCACGACAGCCCGATCACGCGCGTGTCGCGTCCGGCCGCGCGCGCCCAGATCGCCGGGATGCTGCCGCCATGGCGCACCGAGTTGCGCAGTGTGTGATCGAAATGCGATTCGCGCACCGCCTGATCGTCCGACTCGCGCAACGACTTGACGACGGTGTGCCGAGCCGCGAAGCTCGCCTCCAGCCAGCCGCGCTGCATGGCAATGCCGAGCCCGGTCGGCACAGGACAACGGGTGTACCACAACGTATCGAGCGGTGTGTTCATGTATGCGTTTTCCAGACAGGGTTGACCACATGCGTGCTGCAAGGGTGCAGCCGGCACGTGCCGTACATGCGTTCCTCGAAGGCCGCCACATCAGAACGCCAAGAGCGGCCGATAACGTACGTTGGTCATAAGCAGAAAACGTGCCATGCAGAGTCGAGTCGCCTGCATCGTTTACCGTACGGGGATGCGGATGATCATCGGCCTTTGCCTGGACATCCGGGCATGATGCTCACGCAACAAATTACGACGCAAACTGTTGCGCCTCGTGCAGAAGACGGTCGCGTTCGACCATTTTCTCCGCATGAGCTAGATGGACGCCCAGTCGGACGAGTATCTTTCCGGGCAATGCAAGGCAAGCGAAGACATTCAACGTGAGAAGCAATCGAATCCAGGCGCTGCGCCGCAAACCGGTGATAGGCGCGAATCAGCACGCGTTGCGGCACCGGCGCAACCGTCCCCGCGCCGGCGAACGATACCGGCGGTCAGCACGACAGCAGCAGGCAGACGATCGCGCGGACGCTCATGCCGCGCCTCGCGCAATGGCTGCGCTGCTTGCCTGCGCAACCAGTTCCGCATGAATTCGCTCGACATCTTCTCGCGTGCACAACGCCGTGCCGGGATGCTCGACCGACGCGGCCGATGCCGCCAGCGCATAGCGGCACGCATCGTCGAACGGCACGCCGCGCGCCAGCGCCCAGACCATCCCGCCGACAAAGCTGTCGCCGGCGCCGACCGTGCTGCACACCGTCGCCGGCCTGCCGGGCAGGCGCAGCGCACGCTCGCGCGTGGCGACCCATGCACCGCGCGCGCCGAGCGTCAATGCAACGATCTCCGCCCGCCCTTGCGCAACGAGTTCGCTCGCCTTTCGGCATGCCGACGCTTCGTCGAGCGGTTCGCCGGCCAGCGCGCTCAGTTCGGCGAGACTGGGCTTCACGAGATGAACACCGCTGTCGAGAGCCGCGCGCAGTGCCGGGCCCGCGGCATCGACGACCACCCGGCTGCCGTTTTCGGCGGCCGTGCGCGCGAGCGTCGCATACAGGTCGTCCGGCGCGCCGGGCGGCAGGCTGCCGCTCAGCACGAGATAGCGCGGCGCGGGTTGCAGGGCCGCGATGCGGGTCGCGCAGTCGCGCCACTCGGCTGCCATGACCACCGGCCCTGGCATCAGGAAGCGGTATTCCCGCCCCGTCGCGGTCTCGGTCACGCAGACGTTCTCGCGCGTCTCGCCGGCGATTCGCATGCACACGGCCGGCACCTGTTCGGCTTCGAGCAGCCGCGTCAACACGTCGCCGGTCGGGCCGCCCGCCAGGTATAGCGCGACGCAGTCGCCCCCGAGCCGGTGAACGGTCCGTGCGACGTTGATCCCGCCGCCGCCTGGGTCCCGCCGTGGCCGCGCGCAGCGCATCTTGTGCGTATCGACGATGTGCTCGACCGATGTCGAGACATCGATGGCCGGATTCAACGTGACGGTAACGATCTCGGTCATGGCGCGGAATCGGTAAAGGGTGCTGCGCGGGCTTGCGCGTCGGACGGCCGCGGCCGTGACGGGTGCCGGCCAGCGGCGCTGGCCGGCTCTTGCGTCACTTTACGTGCCCTCCTTCGCACGGCATTGACGACCATCAAGCCAGATCGCAACGGCGCCGGATTGCGCTCGATCAACGACGCGGGCGGGCACGCCCTTACAGTGAGTCATCCATCGTCACCGAGCGCCGCCATGGACGAGCAGCCGCTTTGCACCACCGTGTTCGCCGAGCGCTATGCGCAGCCCGGCGAAACGTCGCGCACAGCCGTATTCCATCGCGTCGCGCGTGCGCTGTCGCTCGCCGAGCCGCCCGCGCTGCGTGCCCAGGCCGAGCGCGCGTTCTTCCTGAACCTGCAGCGCGGCGCGATCGGCGCCGGCCGCATCCTGGCGAACGCGGGCGCCGGGACGGGCGGGACGATGATCAACTGCTTCGTCCATCCGCTCGCGGTTCCCGTGGACATGCCGCTGCGAGGTGTCGACGCGGCACTCGCGCAGGCGCTCGACGAAGCCCGGCTCACGCTGCTGATGGGCGGCGGAATCGGCTACGACTTCTCGCCGGTGCCGCCTGCCGGCGCGTACGAACGCCGCCTGTCGTCCGAACGCGGTGCATGTGCGGCGATCGACCAGTTCGATGCAATGTGCCGCGCCCTGCCGTTCACCGGCCCGCGCCGTGGCGCGCAGATGGGCGTGCTGCGCTGCGATCATCCGGACCTGGTGGCATTCGTCACGGCCAAGCGCGGGCGCTCGCGCTGGCCGACCTTCAACCTGTCGGTCGGCGTCACGGACGCGTTCATGGAAGCGGTCGCGCACGACCTGCCATGGGCGCTCGTCCATCACGCGCCGCGCCACGCCGCTGCCGGTGCGTCACCCCGGCGGCCGGACGGGCGCTACCTTCACGCGACGGTTCCGGCCCGCAAGCTGTGGCACGAGATCGTCAACGCCGCACGCGACAGTGCGGAACCCGGGCTGCTGTTCCTCGACACGATCCGCGACGCGAATCCGCTGCGCGAGCACGAGCGGATCGACGCGACGAACCCGTGCGGCGAACAGCCGCTGCCGCCCTACGGCAGCTGCGTGCTCGGGCCGATCGACCTGTCGCGGTTCGTGCACCATCCGTTCGGTGTCGACGGCAAGCCACGCTTCGATTTCGCGACGCTCGCCGACGCGGTGCAGGTCCACGTCCGCCTGCTCGACGATGTGCTCGACCTGACCGCATGGCCGCTCGCCGCGCATGCGCACGAAGCGCACCGGACGCGGCGCATCGGTGTCGGCGTGACGGGGCTGGGCGACGCGCTGACGATGCTGCGGCTGCGCTACGACAGCGTCGAGGCGCGCGCATGTGCGCGCAGCATCGCGCTGACGATGCGCGAGCACGCGTTTGCCGCATCGGCCGCGCTGGCCGCCGAGCGCGGTGCGTTTCCCGCCTACGATCCGGCCGCTTACCTGACCGGCCCCGCGCACCGCATGCGCCTGCCGCTTAAGGTGCATCACGCGATCGCGCGGCACGGGCTGCGCAACAGCCATCTGCTGTCGTTCGCGCCGGCCGGCAGCGTGAGTCTCGCGTTCTGCGACAACTGCTCGAACGGCATCGAGCCGGCCGTCGGCTGGACGCAGCGCCGGATGGTCCACACGGCTGACAGACAGGTGCGCGCGTTCCGGGTACAGAACCATGCTTACCGGCTGTTTCGCGCACTGCACGGCGACGGCGTCGAGCTGCCGGACTATTTCGTCACCGCGGCCGAGATCGCGCCGATCGATCACGTCGCGATGCTCGCGGCGCTCCAGCCCTGCGTCGACGCCGGCATTTCGAAGACCGTGACGATGGACAGCCAGTGTTCGCTGGCCCAGGTCGACGCGTTGTTTTTCGCGGCATGGCGCGACCGGCTCAAGGGCATCACGGTGTTCCGGCCCGATCCTCGGCTTGCGTCCGTCGTCACCGACGATACGGCGCAACCGCATGAACGCACAGTCTGCATCGGCTGTTGAGCGGCCTGAACGTCGGTAGCGGGTCAGGCCGACGTGTCCGTTGTCGTTACCGGCTCCGCCTCGGCTCGCGCCGGCTCGGGCGCCCCGCCGCCATCTTCCGGCGGCGTAATGAGCGCCACCAGCGTGTCGTGATCGATCGACTCGTGCTGCAGCAGGCACCGCGCGATCCGTTCGAGCGCGTCGCGATGCTCGCCGAGCGTCGTCGCGACCCGCACGTGCGCGTCTTCGAGCAGCGCGCGCACCTCCTCGTCGATCATCTGTGCGGTGTGTTCGCTGCACCGGCCGTCACCCGGCGTCCACACGCCGGGCGAACCACCCTGCGGCGCCGCGTCGTCGAGCGTTGCCAGGCCGAGCTTCTCGCTCATCCCGTACTGCATGACCATGTGCCGCGCCAGCGCGGTCGCGCGTTCCAGATCGTTCTGCGCGCCGGTCGACACGTCGCCGAACGCGATTTCCTCGGCGACGCGGCCGCCGAGCAGCACGTCGAGCCGATCGAGCAATTCGCTTTTGCGCAGCACGTAGCGATCCTCGGTCGGCACCTGCTGCGTATAGCCGAGCGCCGCGATGCCGCGCGGGATGATCGACACCTTCTTCACCGGATCGCAATGCACGCGGCTTTGCGCGACGAGCGCGTGGCCCGCTTCGTGGTACGCGATGGTCCGCTTTTCGTCGTCGTTCATCACGCGGCTCTTGCGCTCCATGCCGGTCATCGCGCGATCGATCGCCTCGTCGAAGTCGGCCATGCCGATCGCAGGCTTGCCGAGTTCGGCCGCGTGCAGCGCGGCCTCGTTGACGACGTTCGCGAGATCCGCGCCGACGAAGCCCGGCGTGCGCTGCGCCAGCTCGGCCAGGTCAACTTCCGGAGCGAGCTTCACACGCTTCGTGTGCACGGCCAGGATCTGCTTGCGGCCGGTCAGGTCGGGCCGGTCGATCGCGATGTGGCGATCGAAGCGGCCGGGGCGCAGCAGCGCGGGATCCAGGATCTCGGGCCGGTTGGTCGCGGCCATGATGATCACGCCCGAATTGGCCTGGAAGCCGTCCATCTCGACGAGCAGCTGGTTGAGCGTCTGTTCGCGCTCGTCGTTGCCGGACATCAGGCCGACGCCGCGCGCCTTGCCGAGCGCATCGAGCTCGTCGATGAATACGATGCACGGCGCCTTCTGCTGCGCCTGTTCGAACAGGTCGCGCACACGCGCCGCGCCGACGCCGACGAACATCTCGACGAAGGCCGAGCCGCTGATCGTGAAGAACGGCACGGCCGCCTCGCCGGCCACCGCGCGCGCCAGCAGCGTCTTGCCGGTGCCTGGTGCGCCGACGATCAGCACGCCCTTCGGGATCTTGCCGCCGAGCCGCTGGTAACGTTCGGGGTTGCGCAGGAATGCGACGATCTGTTGCAGCTCGGCCTTCGCTTCGTCGATGCCGGCAATGTCGTCGAACGTGATGCCGGTTTCCTGCTGCACGTACACGCGCGCCTGGCTCTTGCCCATGCCGCTCAGGTCCCGGACCCCGCCCGGCCGGCGCATCATGAAGCTCCAGAACGTCACGAGGACGATCACCGGCAAAACCCACCCGGCCAGCGTTTCGAGCCAGCCCGAATCCGGCGCGCCGCGATAGCGGATGCCGGCAGCGGTCAGCGCGGTGACGAGACGATCGTCGGCCACCCGGTTGGTCGTGAAGCGCCATGGCGGGCCGGCCTTCTTCACGGCCGCCGCATCGGAGGCCGGCAGCGCCGCGCCGGCTACCGGCATGCGCAGCGTGCCCGAGATCGAAGACTGGCCGATGTCGAGATCGTCGACGAGCCGCGCATCGACCAGCCGGTGAAAGTCACTGTACGAGATCGACGTCGTTGCCGGCTGAGACATCAGTAGCTGATACGCCACCAGCGCGGCAAACAAGAACGGGATCAGCAGGCCGGAGTAATCGAATGATTTTTTCATGGCGTCGAACCGGTACGGCGGGCGCGGGCCCGCTCACGCATCGTCACGGGTCCATTGCGCACGCAGCATCGTCTCGCCGTCGCGATAGTTGAGCGCGAGACCGCCGCGATGCGCGTGCAGCAACGCTTCGCCCAGACGCCGCACCATATGCACGCCGGTGGTCCGGACGACGAGCGCGTCGCCGGCATTCGCGATCTCCATGATGCGTTCGAGCGCATGCTCGCTCGTCTCCAGATCGGCCTGCCGCGCGAGCAGCGCGAGGATCGACGACCGGTGCGCGCGCAGGTATGCGCCGTTCAGGACGAGCTCGCCGGCCGGCGCATGTTCCCGCGTGCGCTTGCAGGCCGGGCATTCGAGCTGGCGCCGGTCGAGCGGCGTCGCGTACCAGGTCCAGCGGCCCGCGTCGCACACGGCGCCGCAGCCTTCGCAGATCCGGTCGCCCTTCGGCCGCTTCGGATCGCGGTAACTGTCCCGGGTATGCGACTGCATGCGCTTGTCGCGGCGCAGGAGGTTTCGGCCGGGGCCGGAATTCGAACGGTTCATCGCGGTTTCTCCCAGGTAATGGACGGGGCGAACCGGCCGCTCAGGCCACGGTCAGCCGGTCGACGACCTCGCGCACGCCCCTGACCGACGCGGCCGCGCCGCAAGCGGCACGCCGTTCGGCCAGCGACGCGACCTTGCCCGTCAACGTGACGATGCCGTCGTCGGCGGCGATCGAGATCCCTGCGGATTCGCGCTGCGCGCGCCGCGCGAGCGCCTCGGCAATCCGCGTGCCGACGTCGGGCACCGTCTGGTCGGCGCGCACCCGGATGCGATTCGCGACGCCCACGACGCCGATCATCCGGCTCACCATCTTTTCCGCCGCCCGACTCTGGTATGCATGATCGACTTCGCCGTCGAGCGTCACGCAGCCATGATCGACCTCGACGCGGATCTTGTGATCGCGCAACGCCTCCTGCCAGCCGAGCGCGAACGTGATCGCGATCGCCAGTTCCTGATCCGCGCACGCGTTCTCCGGCGGCGTGACGTTCAGTTCGAGCACCAGCGCACGCGCATCCTCGACATGCAGCGCCGTTTTCTGCGCCTCGAGCTTCTGGGCCCAGCTGTCGACCGTGCCGCGCAACGTCACGACCCGGTCGCGTACGTCGACGTCGATCCGCCCTGCATCGATCGCCGGATTCCAGAACAGCGCCTGCTCGACATCCTGCTTGAGTGCTGCATCGGACTTCATTTCCGTCTCCCGTCGGGCCGTGCCGGTCGCGACATTCGCGATCGGCGATGGGGCCGCACCGAATTCAGCATCGCGCACGGCGGCGCCGGCGGGTTGACGAGGATCAATCAACGGCGTGCTGGCGGCAGCCGCCGTCGCGCGCGCTCAAGCCGGATTTTTCCGTTGACGCAGATCAACCGTGCGACGGGGCGCGACGCGATCATGACCCCGGACGCCCGAATTCCGTGGCGCCCCTACGTTTCGCATCGTTGCGACAGCCGCTCCCCGGGAGACCGTCATGAACCGCAGGCAATACCGAATCGCGCTTTCGACGCTCAGCGTGTTCATCGCGCTCGCATCGCTGGCCGGCATCATTCACGGGATGCTGTTCGACGAACGCGTGTTCAGGTACTCGATCGTCACGCTGATCCTGAGCATCCTCTCGTTCGTCATCCTGCTGAACCTCGCCCCGGGCGACCGGCCGTGACGCGCGCGACGGCGTCGGGTCCGGCCCAACCCGCCGGCCCGGAGTCATGCTCCAGCGCGCCTGTCAACCGAAGCACCGCTCGAAACGCAATCCCTCTGAAGTGATACAGATCAAGGGTAGGAGCATCAATCGTCGGATATAAGTGAACCCGAAGCGGCGACGTCACGAGGCGGCGCCACCCCGCGTTTCCGTATTCGCCGAGGCATCCCATGCGCGCCATCGCGCTTCCCGTCGTCTTCCGCATCGCAGCTGTCCGGTACGTGCGTTTCGTTGCGCTCGCAACGAGTATCGGCATGCTGTCCGGATGTCTGTCGCTCGCACCGCCGGACCGGCGCCCCACCGCGCCGATCCCCGCCGCCTTTCCGGATCCGTCGTCCGGCGCCACGCCTGCGGCTGCAACTGCGGCTGCCCCGGTGCCCGAGTGGCAGGACTACTTCGTCGATACGCGCCTTCGGGCGCTGATCGCGCAGGCGCTGGCCAACAATCGCGACCTGCGCGCGGCCGTTGCGCGCGTCGAACAGGCACGCGCCGTCTACGGCATCCGCAGCGCGGACCAGTGGCCGACAATCGGCGCCGGGGCGGCCTATGCGCGGTTTCGTGCACCGGGCGGGGTTCTCACGCCCTCCCCGTTCATCGGTCAGGTCTACGAGGTCCAGCTGGCCGAAACGCAATGGGAACTCGATTTCTGGGGCCGTGTACGCAACCTGAAGGACGCGGTGCTGCAGCGCTATCTCGCGAGCGACGCGGCGCGGCGTGCCGCCACGCTGAGCGTGATCACGTCGGTTGCCAACGCGTATCTGACGCTGTGCGAGTACGACGAGCGCATCGCGCTGACCCGCGCGACGATCGACACGCGCCGCGAGTCGCTGCGGATTTTCCGGCTTCGCCATGCGGCCGGCGCGATCTCCCGCCTCGACCTGACACAGGCCGAGATCCTGCTGCAGCAGGCGGAATCCCTCGGCGCCCAGTTGCAGCAGGCGCGCGCGTCGGCAGCCGATGCGCTGGCGTTGCTGGTCGGGGCGCCGCCGGATCTGGCCGGC
>NZ_CAJNKE010000211.1 GCF_905232215.1 Burkholderia sp. LMG 13014 | reverse complement strand
CTCGGCCCGTTGATGTCGGCGCTGCTCGGCTACGTGCCCGGCAAGCGGCTCGGGCTCGGCGAGGACATGCCGGCCGGCGTGTTTCGCGAATGGAGCCGCTGGACGACGCTGCCGCACTATTTCTTCGACGATCCGACGCTCGGCGCGGCCGAGCGTTACGCGAAGCAGCAGTTGCCGATCCTCGCGCTCGGCTTTGACGACGACCCGTGGGCCAACCCGACGGCCATCGGGCTGCTGGTAAGCTATCTGACCCGCGCGGCGGTCGAACGCCGCCAGATCGATCCGCACGCGGCGGGCAGCGGCCCGGTCGGGCACATGGGCTTCTTCCGCAGCCGCCCCGGCACCGTGCTGTGGCCCGACGTGGCCGACTGGCTCGCGCAGGCACTCGACACGCCACGAACCGCGGGCCGTCCCTCCCTTTCCATTGCAGCCGGGAACCCAGCTTGAGCGAAGACCGACGACTGTTTTTCATGTTGAACATCGGCCAGCGGCGCGTGCAGCGCTGGATCGACCGCAAGGCGGAGACCGAGACGCGCGCGAGCGCCGCGCAGGCCGGCGCGCTGTTCTGTCTCGCGAAGCAGGATGGTGCGCTGATCGGTGAAGTCGGCGCCGCGCTGCAGCTCGCGCCGTCCGCGATGACGGGGCTCGCCGACCGGATGGCGAAAGCCGGCCTCATTACGCGTCATGCCGATTCGGACGACGGCCGCGCGACGCGCTTGTACCTGACCGACGAAGGCCACGCGGCGCTCAAGCGGGCACGCGTGCTGCTGCGCGAACTCAACGGCAAGCTGTGCGACGGGTTTTCCGACGACGAACTCGATGTCGTCGCGCGCTGGTTGCACACGCTGCAGGAGCGGTTTCCAGCGGAGCGCTGAGCGGCACCGTCGATCCATCGACGGCACGCGCTGCGCCCCGCGCACATCGCATCAATGCATGTCGGTCAGCACGATGCGCCCGTCGACCTTGCCGTCGCGCAGCTTCGCGAGCACGTCGTTGATGTTGTCGAGCCGGTCGCGGTGGATATGCGCGCGCACCAGGCCGGCGGCGGCGAAATCGAGCGATTCCTGCAGGTCGCGCCGCGTCCCGACGATCGACCCGCGCACGGTGATGCCGTTCAGCACGGTCGAGAAGATCGGCAACGGGAAATCGCCGGGCGGCAAGCCGTTGAGCGCCACCGTGCCGCCACGCCGCACCATCCCGAGCGCCTGCGCGAACGCGCTGCGCGACACGGCCGTGACGAGCACGCCATGCGCACCGCCGATCTCCTTCTGGATCACCTTGGCCGGATCGTCGACCGACGCGTCGATCGTCAGTTCCGCGCCGAGCTGCCGCGCCAGCGCGAGCTTGTCGGGTGAAATGTCGATGGCCGCCACGTGCAGGCCCATCGCCCGCGCATACTGCACGGCTACGTGCCCGAGGCCGCCGATGCCGGAGATCGCGAGCCACTGGCCCGGGCGCGTATCGGTGACGCGAATGCCCTTGTAGACGGTGACGCCCGCGCACAGGATCGGCGCGATCTCGTCGAACGCAACCTGAGCGGGTAAATGACCGACGTAATCGGGATCGGCCAGCACGTATTCCGCATAGCTGCCGTTCACCGAATAACCGGTGTTCTGCTGGCCGTGGCACAGCGTCTCCCAGCCGGTGTGGCAATACTCGCAATGGCCGCAGGCCGTGTACAGCCATGGCACGCCCACGCGATCGCCTTCGCGCACGTGCGTGACGCCCGCGCCGACCGCCGCGACGATGCCCACGCCTTCATGGCCCGGAATGAACGGCAACGACGGCTTGACCGGCCAGTCGCCGTCGGCCGCATGCAGGTCGGTATGACAGACGCCGGATGCCTTGATGTTGACGAGGATCTGGCCGGGCCCCGGCGTCGGCACGGGTACCTCCTCGATGCGCAGCGGTTCGCCGAACGCGTGCACGACGGCCGCTTTCATGGTTTGAGACATGTGTCGCTCCTGCCTGGTCGGTGAGCGATCCAGTATCCGGTTTCGGATTCGAACGACGTTGATGCGCGTCAATGCGCGGGACGATGCGCGGCGATGGCGGCTGCTTCAACGCGTCGCACCGGGGCGTTCCGCAGGAGTCACTGGACCTGATCCGATGGCGGAGGTCCACGCCCGCCTCATCGATCGGCGGACCGCCGATTCCCGGCGGGCGGCGCCGACGGACCCGAATGCGGGCGACACGAACCGGGCCGGCGCACGAGCAACGCGTCGACACGCGCACGGCATCGCCCCGTTCAAGCGATCGTTCCGGGCACCGCGCAGACGCTTTCCGCTCCCGCCGCGATTTCATCCATCCGACAGAAACCCGACAGCTACCTGCCATTCGGCTTGGAATTTGAAATGATATAACATATCATTTCGCGTGCTCGTCCGCCTGACGGCGTTCCACTGTGGGTGGCCGAGCCTCGCCGAGCCATGTTCCAACGGGTCACTACGCGTCGCAGACGCAACAATATATCGTATCCAGCCGTGACCCGCATCGCTCGTTATCCGATCCGATTCCAACCGATTCACCGACCATGCGCGACCTCCCTCGTCTACCGCTTCGCCCGCTCTCGTCCCTTTCGCTGATGCTGTTCGCCGCCGTCGCACACGCGCAGACCGCAGCGCCCGCCGTATCCGGCACGCCGCCGACCACCCCGCTCGCCCCGATCTTCGTGACCGCGAACCCGCTCGGCGACACCGACCTGATCGCGCCGACCGTCCAGCTTTCCGGCGATGCGCTGACGCGCCGCCAGGCCGATTCGCTCGGCGAGACGCTCAACGGGCTGCCCGGCGTATCGACCACCACCTACGGGCCGATGGTCGGCCGCCCGATCATCCGCGGGATGGACGGCGACCGGATCCGGTTGCTGCAGAACGGCGTCGCGGCCTACGACGCGTCGTCGCTGTCGTACGACCATGCGGTGCCGCAGGATCCGCTGTCGATCGAGCGCGTCGAGATCGTGCGCGGCCCGGCCGCGCTGCTGTACGGCGGCAATGCGGTGGGCGGCGTCGTCAACACGATCGACAACCGGATTCCGCGCGAAGCGATCGAAGGCGTGACGGGTGCGCTCGATGCACGCTATGGCGGCGCGAACTCGGTGCGCGCGGGTGCCGCGCAGGTCGAGGGCGGCAACGGCCGCTTCGCGTTCCACGTCGACGCATTCGACCGCGAAACGAGCAAGCTGCGAATTCCCGGCTACGCGCGCAGCAGCGCGCAGCGCGCGATCGACGGCCCCGACACGCCGCAACCGGAAGGCAACGTGCCGAACAGCGACGGCCGCGTGCATGGCGGCGCGGTCGGCGCGTCGTACACGTGGGCGGACGGCTTCGCGGGCCTGTCCTACAGCGGCTACGAATCGAACTACGGCTCCGTCGCGGAAAGCCACGTGCGGCTGCGGATGCGCCAGGAACGCCTCGCGCTCGCGTCCGAGGTGCGCAACCTGAGCGGGCCGTTCACGAAGCTGAAATTCGACTTCGCGTACACCGACTATCGCCACAAGGAAGTCGACAACGGCGAGACCGCGACCACCTTCCGCAATCGTGGCTACGAGGCGCGCATCGAGGCAACGCATCGCAAGATCGGCCCGTTCGAAGGCGCGATCGGCGTGCAGTTCGGCCACAACACGTTCTCCGCGCTGGGCGACGAGATGCTCGTGCCGTCCACACGCACGAACAGCGTCGCGTTGTTCGGCCTCGAGGAATGGCAGGTCGTCCCGGCGCTCAAGCTGAGCCTCGGCGGACGTTTCGAGCACGTGAAGGTCGATCCCGATCCGGCCGGCGTCGAGAAATTCGCGGGGGCACAGGCGCGCGAATTCAACGCGGGCAGCCTGTCGGCCGGCGCGCTGTTCTCGCTGACGCCCGTGTGGTCGGTGGCGGCCAACGTCGCGTACACCGAACGCGCGCCGACCTTCTACGAACTGTATTCGAACGGCCCGCACGATGCGACCGGCCAGTTCCTGATCGGCAACCCGAACGCGTCGAAGGAAAAAGCGGTGTCGACCGACCTGTCGCTGCGCTACGCGAGCGGCCCGAACCGCGGCAGCGTCGGCGTGTTCTACAACCGCTTCTCGAACTACCTGGCCGAGTACAACACGGGCCGTGTCGTCGACGACGACGGCGAACCCGTCGCGCCCGGTACCGACGGCTCGCTCAACGAAGCGATCTATCGCGGCGTGCGCGCCGAGTTCTACGGCGTCGAGCTGGACGGCAAGTGGCGTGCGTTCGCGCGGCGCGGCCATACGGTCGACCTGGAACTGACGGCCGACTACACGCACGCGCGTAACGTCGACACGGGCCAGCCGCTGCCGCGCATCGCGCCGCTGCGCGCGACGCTCGCGGCCGACTACGGCTATGGGCCGTTCGGCGCGCGTGCGCAGGTCACGCATGCGTGGTCGCAGCACCGCGTGCCCGACAACGACTTCTCGACCGACGGCTACACGTCGCTCGGCGTGATGCTGACCTACAAGTTCCGCTTCGGTGCGACGCACTGGCTCGCGTACCTGCGTGGCGACAACCTGACGAACCAGGAAATCCGCTACGCCACCTCGGTCGTGCGCGGCTTCGCGCCGGAAGGCGGCCGCAGCGTGATGGCTGGATTGCGCACCACGTTCTGATCCACTCATGGTCCGCGGCGCCCGCCGCGGGCCGCTCTCCGGCGCCGCCCTTTCCGTCGCCAATTTCCGTTTATCGGCCATCGCCGGCTATCGCACCGCGCATGCCGGGGACGTCTGCCTGCTCCCTCCCCAATTAGTCCGCAAGGAAATTCATTGATTCACCCATAAAACCAAATAAATTCATCAGACAATTATTAGCATAAACACCGTTTCCGTTTCATTCAATAAAACCGGTTTCAAATTCCACGCATGAACCTTTTAATCATGGGTGCCCCGGTGTTATTTGATTGAAATCAAGAACCCCCATCCAGTAAGGTTTTCAGCGCTAAAAAAACTAATATCAGGGTTTTCTACGGGTAAAGAATCATCAGGCACACCCGTTAATGCCGGCACGAGCCCGTATCTGGTCGAACAATAATTTCAATTTACCAACCACTCGCGCAGGGGCACTCCGTGAAAATCGCCAGAATGAGCATCAAACTAAAACTCCTTGGCGGCTTCGGCCTGCTCGCCGCGGTCGTCGTGATCGTGTCGGGCATGGCACTCAAGGCGCTATCCGATACCAACGCCGAGTTTTCCCGCTACATGAACGGCATCAGCGCGCGGGCGAACCTGTCCGCGCAGATCCGCACGGCCGTCGACCGGCGCGCGATCGCCGCGCGCAACCTCGTGCTCGTCACCAAGCCGTCCGACCTCGAACTCGAACTGGCCGAAGTGAACCAGGCGCACAAGGACGTGCAGGAGCATCTCGCGAAGCTCAAGGCAATGATGGCGGACGCGACCGACACCTCCGATCGCGCGCGCGAACTGGTGGCCGATATCGTGCGCATCGAAACCAGCTACGGGCCCGTCGCGCTGCGCATCGTCGGGCTCGCGCAGGCCGGCAAGAAAGACGAGGCGACCGCCGACATCGACGACAACTGCCGGCCACTGCTCGCGCAGCTGGTGCGTGCGACCGACGCGTACGCGACCTATACGCATGAACGCGAACTCGCGATCGCGCAGCAATTCGCGGACCGCTATGCGACCGAGCGCAACCTGCTGGCCGGCATCTGCCTGGGCGCCGTCGCGATCGCGGTCTGCGGCGGCCTGTGGCTGACGCGCAAGATCACGGTGCCGATCGGCTCGGCCGTGGACGTCGCACGCACGGTCGCGAACGGCGATCTCGGCAGCCGCATCGACGTGAGCGGCAACGACGAGACGCGCGATCTGCTCGACGCGCTGCGGACCATGAACGAGCGGCTGATCGGCATCGTCGGCCGCGTGCGCGATTCGTCGAACAGCATCGCGCACGCGGTAAGCGAGATCGCGTCGGGCAACCTCGACCTGAGCCAGCGCACCGAGGAACAGGCCGCTTCGTTGCAGGAAACGGCCGCGACGATGGAGGAATTCACGTCGACGGTGCGGCTGAACGCGGAGAACGCGCAACAGGCGAGCGCGCTCGCCGCGAACGCGTCGGACGTCGCGCATCGCGGCAGCTCGGTGGTCGGCCGGGTGGTCGACACGATGACGGAGATCGGCCACCGCTCGTCGAAGATCGCCGACATCACCGGCATCATCGAAGGCATCGCATTCCAGACCAACATCCTCGCGCTGAACGCGGCCGTCGAAGCGGCCCGGGCGGGCGAACAGGGCCGCGGCTTCGCGGTCGTCGCGAGCGAGGTGCGCAGTCTCGCGCAGCGCTCGTCGACGGCGGCGAAGGAGATCAAGGAACTGATCTCCGCGTCGGTGCAGACGATCCGCGACGGCTCGGCGCTCGCGGGCGAAGCCGGCAAGACGATGTCGGACGTCACGCAGGCCGTCGCGCGCGTGACGGACATCATGGGCGAGATCGCAGCCGCGTCGGCCGAGCAGAGCCGCGGCATCGACCAGGTGAACCTGACGATCACGCAGATGGACGAGACGACGCAGCAGAACGCCGCGCTCGTCGAGCAGGCCGCGGCCGCATCGAAGTCGCTCGAGGCGCAAGGCCACGAGCTGTCCGAAACGGTCGCCGCGTTCCGGATGCCGGCCGGCACGCATGTGACGTCGCCGGGCGCGCACGCGCACGTGTCCGCCACGCATCACTGGCAACCGGCCACCGCGTAACAACGGATGCTGCAGGGAGACGACGATGCGCATGCCGGTTCGCCTGTGTCACGCTTGCGCGCACCGCGCGATGCGCGGCCGCGCGCGGCACGCGGTGCGGCTGTGCATCGTCGCCTTCCGGCGCGACCTGTGCGCATGCACGACCTCGCGCTTCGCCGATTCGCCGATTCGCCGATTCGCGTCGCGCGTTCGCAGCACGCGTACGGGTAGTACGCACGTCGACGTAACCGCGTAACCGTGCCATCGCCGGTCGTCGCGGTCGACCGATGCGGCCTCGTGCGCGAGTCCGGAAATGCGCATCGCCACGCACGTTCGCGCGCACTGCGTGCGCCTCCACATTGCACGGCGCACGCCTGCGCATGCAGCGTCGTGCAAGTTTCGATCCGGCCCGTGTCTCGCGCGTTGCCACACCGGCGACATGGAGATCGTGCCGAATTTGTGCGCGCATCGCCCGCCGGAAATGCGCATCGTCACGCACGTTCGCGCGCACTGCGTACGCCTCCACATTGCATGGCGCACGCCTGCGCATGCAGCGTCGTGCTAGTTTCGATCCCGCCCGTTTCTCGCGCGTTGCCACACCGGCGACACGGAGATCGTGCCGAATTTGCGCGCGCATCGCCCGCCGATGCAGACTTTTAAAACGACCGAATGACGAGTATGCTTAAAAAAGCACTCCCCGTTCGGACGGCGAATCGCGTGCCCTGACTCCCGTCCGATCGCATTGCGGCCCCATCGCTTTACGCCCCGCGCGTCGATGGCGGCGTCTGCTTCTCGCGCCACGGCCGCACGAACCTTTCCCCCAACAATCGTCAGGAGAGCTGGTGAGCCGACTCGTCGTCGTATCCAATCGCATTGCAGATCCCCGTAAAGCTGCGGCCGGCGGGCTCGCCGTCGCCGTGAAAGACAGCCTGCAGGAATCCGGCGGCGTCTGGTTCGGCTGGAGCGGCAGGCTGCGCGGCGGCGACGATCAGCCCACGCATGGCGACGAGGTGCAGATCCAGAACGTCGGCGGCATCCAGCTCGCGACGATCGATCTCGACCCGCAGGATTACGACGCGTACTACCTCGGCTATTCGAACAACGTGCTGTGGCCGGTGTTTCACTACCGACTCGATCTCGCGCAGTTCGACCGCCGCTTCGCCGACGGCTACCGGCGCGTCAACCAGCTGTTCGCGCGCAAGCTGCGCACGCTGCTGCGGCCCGACGACACCATCTGGGTCCACGACTACCAGCTGATTCCGCTCGCCGCCGAGTTGCGCGCGATGGGCTGTGCGAATCCGATCGGTTTCTTCCTGCACATCCCGATGCCGCCGCCGCCGATCATGGCCGCGATCCCGGAACACGAGTGGCTGATGCGCTCGCTGTTCGCGTACGATCTCGTCGGCTTCCAGACCGAGTCGGATCTGCTCCACTTCGAGCATTACGTCGAAGCGGAAGCCGGCGCCGCGCGGCTGCCCGACGGCCGCCTGCAAGCATTCGGCCGCACGCTGTCGGCCGGCGCCTTCCCGATCGGCATCAACGTCGACGAGTTCGAATCGCTCGCGCGCGATCGCGACGGGATCGACATGTTCGAGCGGATGCGCGACGAATATTCCCGCCGCCAGTTGCTGGTCGGCGTCGACCGGCTCGACTACACGAAGGGGTTGCCGCAGCGCGTGCATGCGTTCCGTCAGTTGCTCGAACAATATCCGGAGAACCGCAACCGCGCGACGCTGATCCAGATCGCCGCGCCGAGCCGCGAAGATCTCGGCGCATACGACGACCTGCGGCGCGAGATGGACAGCCTGTGCGGCGCGATCAACGGCGACTACGGCGAACTCGAATGGATGCCGATGCGCTACATTCACCGCACCGTCGCGCGCAAGCGCTTGCCGGGCCTCTATCGCGCGAGCCGCGTCGCGCTCGTCACGCCGCTGCGCGACGGGATGAATCTCGTCGCGAAAGAATTTCTCGCCGCGCAGGATGCGGCCGACCCGGGCGTGCTCGTGCTGTCGCGTTTCGCCGGCGCGGCCGAGCAGTTGAAGTCGGCGCTGCTCGTCAATCCGTACGACACGCAAGGCACCGCGCAGGCAATCCAGCGAGCGCTCGCGATGCCGCTCGAAGAACGCCGCCAGCGGCACGCGGCGCTGATGGCGATCGTGCGCAAGACCGACGTGCACTGGTGGCGCACGCGCTTTCTCGACGCGCTCGCCGACGCGGCCGAAGTCGCGGCCGCGGCCGCGACCGAATCCTGACGCACGCTCACGCGTCCGTCGCCGCGTATTCGAGCGCCGCGCCGTTCACGTCGCACAGGTCGACCGAAACCGGAATGCCTTCGCGCAGGCTCTCCGTCAGTACGCAATACGCATCGAACTGATCGAGCACGCGCGTCGCTGCCGCGAGATCGGCCCACCTCCTGCCGATCGACAGCCGGACGGCCATCGCGCCCACGCGCACCCTGCCCGCTTCGTTCTGCACCATGTCGACGTCGATATGCGCGGCAATCGGCTGCGGATCGACATGCTGTTTTTCCAGCGCGAACTGCAGGCTCGCCGCGAGACACGTGGCGACAGCCGCGGCCAGCAACCGGATCGGGTTCGGCCCGCGCCCGTCGCCGAGCGGCTGCGGTTCGTCGGTGAGCACCGGCGCCAGCGTCGTGCCGGCAAATACCACTTCGAAACAGAAACGCGCCTGCTGCGCGACATCGACCGATACGTGCGCCTCGCTCATGGCGACTCCGTGGAGATCAACAGGGAAAGGAATGCCGGCACGCAGTCGCATCGATGCGCGCCGCTCGCAGGTGCGCAGCATCTTCAGCGCTCGGGTTCGCGCGGCGGCCCGTACGCGACGAAATCGCGTTCGACCGCGGACGCCTG
>NZ_CAJNKE010000210.1 GCF_905232215.1 Burkholderia sp. LMG 13014 | reverse complement strand
GATGCGGTACAGCGGCTCGAACAGCCATTCGAGCAGGCTGCGCCGCTCCAGCACGATGTCGGCCTTCAGCATCATCCCGGCCCGCAGCGACAGCGGGCGCCCTTCGAATGCCGGCGTGCGGTCGGCCAGCTCGACCCAGGTCTTGAAGTAGGTCTGCGGCGTGGCGGCATCGCCCGGCAGGTTCAGCTCCTTCGCGGAAAACGCGACGGGCGAGATCGACAGCACCTTGCCGCGATACGTGCCGAACTTCTCGACCGGATAGCTGGCGTACGCCACCTTCACTTCCTGCCCCTTCTTCACGAAGCCGGCCTTCGACGACGGGATGTAGACCTCGGCGATCAGCCCGTCGGCCTTCGCTGGCAGGATCTCGACGACGCGCGTGCCCGGCGGGTCGATCACGCCGCCCTGCACCACGTCGAGCCGCACGATCTGCCCGTCGGCCGGCGCGTACAGCACCTGGTTCACGTTCTCGTCGATGTTGTATTCCTTCGCGTTCAGCTCCTCCTGCTTGATCTTCAGTTCCGCGTTCGCGCCGTCGTACTTGCTCTGCATCGTGTCGAGGTCGCCGCGCAGCTTCATCGCATTCTTCGCGAGCTCGGCGCGACGCAGCAGCAAGTCCTGGTACGCCTGCCCGGCCTGCAGGTACTGCGTGTTGACCTGGTTGTACTGCTCGAGCGTCACGACCTGTTCGTCGAGCAGCTGCTTCACGCGCGCGCGCCGTTCGCCGTACTCGTCGACGATGCGCTTCTGGTCCTGGATCTGCCGGCCGATCAGCCCGCTGCTCTCGCCCTGCGCGGCGATCTGCTGGTTGATCTGCTGCACCGACGACTTGTATTCGAGGCGCGCCGCGTCGATCTGCTGCGTCACCTCGACGCGCTGCCGGTCGAGTGCCGCGCGCATCCCCTGCACGTTGTTCGCCTGGCTCACGAAGCTCGTGTCGCGCGTCACCGCCAGCAGCCGCTGGCCGGCCTTCACGTGCTGGTCCTTGCCGACGTAGATGTCGCGCACGGCCCAGCCCGGCGGCGCGCTGACGCCGATCAGACCCGAGCGCGGCGTCAGCATCCCCGACACGCTCTCGGTGTTCGCGTAGCTCAGCTCGACGAGCGCAATCACGAACATCGCGAACATCGTCAGCGACAGGTAGCAGAAGAACCGCATCGACACCGGCACATCGACGACGCCGTGGATCACGGTGCCGAAGGTCGTGCCGCGCGCGAGCTTGCGCGACGGCTTCTGTTCTCGGAGGGCGGAGTTCCAGGTCGGCATGGGGCGGGCTCGTCAGGAGCGACGCCGCGCGGCCGCATCGAGCAGCGGCGCCGGCATCAGGTAAGGCGTGAAGTGTTCCCAGAAATGCCACTGCTCGGGCTGGCGCACGAGCGCCTGCTCGAGCCGGTCGACGATGCGCTGGTGCGTCGCTCGCACCGGCGACGCGTCGTCGTCCGCGCCGAGCATCGGCGCGAGCGGGCTGGCCGCGAGCTCGGTGAAATGCACCGCGCAGCGATCGCGGAACGGCACGCCCGTCGCATACGCGACGAGTAGCGGAATCCCCTGCTCGACCGCGAGCTTCACGCCGCCGCCGGCCATCCGCACCCAGCGTCCGCCGAGCCGGCAGCGGTTGGTCTTGCCGAACTTGCCGTGCAGGTCGGAGAACAGCAGGAACACGGGCGCCTCGCGGCGCAGGCTCGTGATCAGCCGGCGCAGGTGCACGCGCTCCTCGATGTCGATGAATTCGACTTCGCCGGCACCGTATTCGGCGACGAGCCGCAGCGCATCGTCGAAGAACGCGCCCGGCGCATCGCGATGCAGGATCACCATCAGCTTGCGGTCGTCGGGAATCATGAAGCGCAGCTTCGTGACGAACAGCATCAGGTTGCCGAAGTGCAGCCCCGCGAGCATCAGCGGGCCGCCGCGCGCAAGCGCCGCCTGCAGCTGCGCGTCGCCTTCGCACGCCATCCCGTCGATCATCGACTTCATCGATTCGAGGCTGTGCGTGCGCAGCTTGAGCCCCGCGAACTCGGCCTCGAACAGTTCGCGCACGATCGCCGCCGACACGTCCCGCACGCGTCGCGGATCGTCGTTCAGGTGCGCGCTCAGCATGTAGGCGACCGCACGCTCGATCGACTCGCGAATGCACGGAAAGCAGCGCAGGCATGTATCCGAGCACCAGCGCATCAGCCGCAGCCCGCGTGCGGGCGACGTGCGCAGCGCGACGGCGCGCACCACGCGCCGCACCAGGAACGCATACGAGAACGGATTGAGCAGAAAGAGTCGTCCGAGCATCACCGCGTCTCCTCGGCCGAACGCCACGCGTCGGTCGCATCGGCCAATACGCCGTCCTGCATCTCGTAGATCCGGTCGACCATCGACAGGATCGACGCATCGTGCGTGACGAGCACGATCGTGCACGGCAGCGTCAGCACGTTGCGGCAGATCTCGTGCGTCGTCGCCTGGTCGAGGTTCGACGAAAATTCGTCGAGGATCAGCAGGCGCGGCTCGCAATACAGCGCCCGCGCGATCAGCAGCCGCTGCATCTGCCCGGCCGACAGGAATTTCTGCGTATCGCCGAGCGGCGTGTCGTAACGATGGTCGAGCCGCTCGATCTCGTCGTGGATGCACGCGAGCTTCGCCGCGTCGAACATCGCGCCGATCCGCGGCGCGGGCGCGAAATTCGTGATGTTGTCGCGGATCGTCCCGCGAAACAGCTGGTCGGACTGCGTGACGGCCGCGAGATGCTTGCGGTACTGCCGCAGGTTCACTTCGGCGAGATCGACGCCGCCGACGAACAGCGTGCCGGGCTCGGGCCGCACGAGCCCGCAGATCAGGTTCAGCAGCGTCGTCTTGCCGCTGCCGGTGCGGCCGACGATCGCGATCTTGCCGCCCGCCGGCACGTCGAGCGCGATGTCGCGCAGGATCGGCCGGTGGCCGCCCTTCGGCGTGTACGACAGCGCGCGGATCGACAGCGCGCCGTCGAAGCCGTCGACCGGCCGCACGACGGCGTCCGGCGCGGGCTCCTCGGTCTCGGTCTGCAGCACGTCCGCGACGCGGTCCATATGCACCTGCAGCACCTTGCGGCGCACGTAGAGCTGGATCGAATCGATGAACTTGTCGGCGAACAGGTTCTTGTACTGGATGAACGCGTAGATCACGCCGATGGTGCTCTGCCCGTGCATCACGAGCCACGCGCCGTACGTGACGATCACCAGCTGCTCGACGTGCACGATCCCCTTCGACACCGCATCGAACAGCAACTGCAGCCGCTCCTGCTGGCGCATCGCCTGCAGCTTCTGCGTGAACGCGTTGACCCACAGGCTGCTGCGCGCGGTCTCGGCCGACAGCAGCTTGATCGAATGCGCGGAGCGGATGTTCTCGATCAGCAGCGCGTCGGCTTCGGCGCCGCGCGTGAGGATCTGCGACATCGCGTCCTGCAGTTGCGGCTGGATCGCGAGCCGGCTCAGCGCGAACAGCACCATCCCGGCCAGGCTGATGCCGGCCAGCACCGGGCTGTAGTACAGCATCAGCACGAGCGTCAGCGTGCAGGTGACGATATTGAGCAGCCCGCCAACCAGCCCGTCGACCAGAAAGCGCCCGACCTCCGACACCGACGACACGCGCGAGATCGAATCGCCGGTGTTGTGGAACAGGAAATAACCGATCGGCAGCCGCGCGAGGTGCCCGACCATGTTCGCCGACAACTGCTGCGACACGATGTTGCGCAGGTAGCTCTTGATGTTGCCGACGAGGTTCGCGTAGAGCGTGTCGAACAGGAACACGATCGCGAACAGGATCGTCAGCAGGTACAGGATGTCGACGTCGGTCTTCTTCAGCGCCTCGTCGATCGTCAACTGCACGTACGACGGGCCGAGCAGCAGCAGAAGCTGCGCGGCGACGCCGCCCGCGATGCCGATCGCGAGGCTCTTGCGGATGCCGGTCAGCCCTTCGAGGTAGTCGCGCAGCCGGATCCGGTCGGTCTGCCCCGCCCGCGTGAAGCCGATGTCCGGATTCAGTTCGAGCGCATAGCCGGTGATGTGCGTGAGCGCCTGCGCGAGCGGCAGCTTCGTCTCGCCGAGCGCGGGATCGACGATGTGCACGCTGCCATAGCCGACCTTCGTCAGCACGACATAGTGGTTCATCCCCCAGTGCAGGATGCACGGCGTCTTGAGCGCATCGAGCTCGCCTGCGTCGAACTGCAGCCCGCGAGCGCGCAGGCCGAGATCGTTCGATATCTCCATCAGGTCGAAGAACGACAGCCCGGAATCGATCCGGACCGGGTAGCGGTTGCGCAGCGTGCGCAACGTCGTTTCGCGCCCGTGCCACGACGCGATCATCGCGAGGCAGGCCAGGCCGCACTCCGTCACCTCGTCCTGCAGGACCGGACGGACTTTACGCGTATTGAAGAGCATGGTCGGGCACCCGGGGCGCGACGACGCGCCGCCCGGGCCTGCCGATAGCGGGCCCGTGGCGGGTCGTGCGCGATACGCATGGGCGCAGCCGGCACGCTGCCGGCTGCGACGGAAGATCGGTGTTACCGGCCGCTGGGCGGGCCGCTCAGCGCGACGAGCCGAGCGACATCCGGAACTGTTCGACGGCGCGGGTCTGGTACTGGGTCATCAGGCCCTGGAGCGTGGACCCGATCGACTGGTTGACGAGATCGACCGTATAGGCGGCCGAATTGGAGTAAAGCGACGCGCCGCCGCGAATCTGGCGGGCCTGTTCTTCCGTGATGTCTCGCATTTGTTGTGGCCTTTATATTGTCGGAATGCCCGCCACCGTCAGCCAATTGCAATCTCAATGGCTGTTTACTTTATTACGGGGATAATCCGGCACTCCTGCCTCCTGATAATCGCCCGAACCGAAAATAATGCATTTCGGATTCGCTTTATTTCCACTGCGGCGATCGATTCTTTTCCTTCTGTTTCGCAGCATTTCGCGCGGGGGGCGCCTCCCCGCGCACGGCGGTTACTTGCCGGTGTTATTGAACGTCTTCGGGTTCTGCAGGTAATTGCCGAGGCTCGGCAGGAACTGGCCGAGCGCGGTCACCACCGGCGCGGCGTCAACGGCGAGGCTACCCAGCGAGCTGATCGCACCGCCGCCATGCACATTCCTGACCTGTTCCGTCGTCATGACCTTCATCATTCTCTCCTCGTAAAAAATAAAGATGATGCAAAGAACCTTCATTGAAAGACAAACGGCTTTTAATCCCTAGCGACTTGTTAATCTAATAATCACTGCGATTACGAGCCGAAATCAGGCTATCATGCGAGCGCATCGGAATTCAATGGAGGACACACTCTTACAGGCGCGTTTTCCGATGCGTCACGGATGGCAGGCATTCACGCTTTTTGAATTTCAATTTCAAAACGTTTAAATCCCGCCGCAATGCGTTGCGGCACGGGCAGGAGACGGAGACGGCCATGTTTGAAACGAGGCGCGCGAATCACGGATCGGCGACGCGGAATGCGGGTAATTCCCTATCAAGTTTTTCGACTAGGTGGAATCCCCGACTTGCAACCGTAACATTGTTCGCTGTAACGATAGCCGGCATGTCCGCAAACGCGCGTGCGTTCTGCCTCGACACTGCGTTCCAGTACGCGGCCGTGCACGATCCGCGCTACCTGCAGGCGCGCAGCGAATACGACGCCGCGCGCCAGAAATTCCCCGAAGCACGCGCGCAGATGTTGCCGCAGGCCGCCGCGCAACTCGAATGGGGACGCTACGGTACGCACGCGAATTTGTTCGGCATCGACGTCAGCGGGTCGAGCAATGCCGCCTACGGTTCCGCGCAAGTCACGCAGGCGCTGTTCAACGTGCCCTACCTGTACGACATGCGGCGCGCGACCGAGTACGAGGAATCGGCGAAACAGAAGCTCGAAGTGGCAAGGCAGGACCTGATCCTGCGCGTCGCGAACGCGTGTTTCGACCTGCTCAGCGCGCGCGAGAAACTGCAGTCGGCCGACGACGAAGTGAACGCGCTCACCCGGCTCGAAAGCGATACGCGACGCATGGCGCAGCTCGGGATGAAGACGATCGGCGATACGGCCGAAATCGAGGCGCGCCGCAGCCTCGCGCAATCCGACGAAGCCCTCGCGCAAACCGACGTCGACGCGCGTCGCGCGCGCTACGAGACGCTGCTCGGTTCAACGATCGATTTCTCGCGCTGGCCGCGGCTCGCGATGCGCGGCTCGTCGCCGCGCATTCCGTCGGGCGAATACGCGCCGCAGGACAACCCCGCGTACCGGCAGGCGTATCGCGACGTCCAGGTCGCGCGGCTCGCCGCGAAGCGCGTCAGCGCCGAGCACTTGCCGACCGTCGACCTGTTCGCGTCGTATTCGCGCGGGCTCAACCCGAACCTGCGCGGGCTCACCGATCGCTCCGACTTCCATCAGAGCGCGATCGGCGTGCAGGTGACGATCCCGATCTTCTCCGGCGGCAGCGTGTACTACCGGCAGGTGGAGGCCGAGCACGTGACCGAGCAGTATCGCAACCGGCTGCGCGAGGTCGAGGAACAACTGGGCACCGATCATCGCGAGGCGCTGTCCGCGCTCGAATCGGTCGGCAAGCGCATCCGCGCGCTGCAGCAGTCGCTGCAGGCCGCGCGCCTCGCATACGATTCGTCGATGAAGGCGCATCAGGTCGGCTACAGCACGACGTACGAAACGCTGAACCTGCGGCGCGACATCTCGGGCATCCGGCAGAAGTTGTTCGACAGCTATCTCGATGCGCTGAAGCTGCAGTTGAAGCTGAAAAGCGTGCTGGGTACGCTCGACGAACAGTCGCTGATCGCGGTGGACCGCTTCCTTGAAAGCAACGCGGAGAGCGACCGCAGTTAGGCTTCGGTTCGATGCGCATCGGCATGTCATAAAAGGTTGCATGCGCAACTTTGTTCGCCAATGCCGATGCGCGGGCCTATCGATCCATCGAAACCAGCGAGATGCGGTACCACCCCGTCGCTCGCGCAAACTTGCGTCCGACCCCGCGCCATCGCCCGACGCAACGCACGATCCCGATCGCACCCCGCGCCGGTCGCCGCTTGATCACGACGTGCAGGGGTATACGCGATGTTGCGTCAAAAAAAAACTTTGCCTAGAGTGCATCCCATCGATCCGGCGGACAAAGACGTCCCACGATCGTGCGCAGCGCGCGCCCGCTAGCCCGCGCTTCGCCGGCCCGACATCGGGCCACCCATCCGCATTCCCGTTATCCGACAGCGTTGTCGGATGAACGGACCGGCAAAGAAGCCCTTGCCTCGCTCGTCGAGGCAAGGGCTTTTTTTTGCCTTTCGAAAACGCACGTCTTCACCCGAACCAGGAGCACACCATGCGTCATGGCGATATTTCCAGCAGCAACGACGCCGTCGGCGTCGCCGTCGTCCAGTACAAGATGCCGCGCCTGCACACGCGCGCCGACGTGATCGCGAACGCCCGAGAAATCGCGGAGCGCGTGGTCGGCATCAAGCGCGGCCTGCCCGGCATGGACCTCATCGTGTTTCCCGAGTATTCGACGCACGGGATCATGTACGACGCGAAGGAGATGTACGACACGGCGTCGACGATCCCCGGCGAGGAAACCGACATCTTCGCGGCCGCGTGCCGCAAGGCCAACGTGTGGGGCGTGTTCTCGCTGACCGGCGAGCGTCACGAGGAGCACCCGAACAAGGCGCCGTACAACACGCTCGTGCTGATCAACAACCAGGGTGAGATCGTGCAGAAGTACCGCAAGATCATGCCGTGGGTGCCCGTCGAAGGCTGGTATCCGGGCGACTGCACATATGTCGCCGAAGGGCCGAAGGGGCTCAAGATCAGCCTGATCATCTGCGACGACGGCAACTATCCGGAGATCTGGCGCGACTGCGTGATGCGCGGCGCCGAGCTCGTCGTGCGCTGCCAGGGCTACATGTACCCGGCGAAGGATCAGCAGGTGCTCGTGTCGAAGGCGATGGCGTTCATGAACAACTGCTACGTCGCGGTCGCGAATGCGTCCGGGTTCGACGGCGTGTATTCGTATTTCGGCCACTCGGCGATCGTCGGCTTCGACGGCCGCACGCTCGGCGAATGCGGCGAGGAAGAAAATGGTGTGCAATATGCGGAGCTGTCGGTGAGCCTGATCCGCGACGCGCGCCGCAACATGCAGTCGCAGAACCACCTGTACAAGCTGCTGCATCGCGGCTACACGGGCAAGATCGGTTCGGGCGAATCGCCGAACGGCGTCGCGCAATGCCCGTTCGAGTTCTATGCGAACTGGGTGAACGACCCGGACGGCACGCGCCAGGCCGTCGAGCGCCTCACGCGCGCGACGCCCGGCACGCCCGAATGCCCGATCGAAGGCATTCCGTCCGAAGCGCCCGCGCACCGCTGAGCCCGCGCCCTGCCCGGCCGTTCGCGCCGCGTGCGCGAACGGCTCCGTCTCACTCTGGATGGAGCCTTCATCATGCTCGGTGTCGCTCTCTTCTTCATCGGCGCGGTGCTGGTCGTCAACGGCGTCGCGCTCACCGGCCGCATCGAACCGCGCGACGCAGCCGGCCTGAACCTGCTCGTCGGGCTGCTCGCGTTGCTGATCAACCTTGCCGGCCTGGTTCAAGCATCGGCGCCGCCGCAGTATTTCTCGAGCGCGGGCGGGCTGCTGTTCGCGTTCACGTACCTGTATCTCGCCGCCGTCCAGTGGCGCGGGCTGCAAGGCGCAGGCCTCGGCTGGTATTGCCTGTTCGTCGCGATCAGCGCGCTCGTCTATGCGGGCACGTCGCACGACGTGCGTTTCGGCGCGATGTGGCTGCTGTGGTCGAGCCTGTGGTTCCTGTTCTTCGTCGCGCTCGGGCTGAAGCGGCGCGTGCGCTTCCTGCCCGGCTACACGATCGCGATCGGCGTCGGCACCTGCTGGCTGCCCGGCATGCTGATGATGACGGGGAGGTGGTAATGAGCGCACGCGATACGCCGCTGGCCACCGATCCGCTCGCCGGGCACCGCATCGCCGACGCGCCGTTCTACCAGCCGGCCGGCGCCGAGGCCGACTGGTTCGAGACGGCCTGCCGCCATCACCTGCCGGTCCTGCTGAAAGGGCCGACCGGTTGCGGCAAGACGCGATTCGTCGAGTACATGGCGTGGCGCATGGGCCTGCCGCTGATCCAGGTCGCGTGCAACGACGACACGTCGGCGGCCGACCTGACCGGCCGCCACCTGCTCGACGCCGACGGCACCTACTGGGCCGACGGGCCGCTCACGCTCGCCGCGCGGCATGGCGCGATCTGCTATCTCGACGAGATCGTCGAGGCGCGCCCCGACGCGACGGTCGTGATCCATCCGCTGACCGACTCGCGGCGCGTGCTGCCGCTCGACCGGCTCGGCGAGGTCGTGCATGCGCATCCGGATTTCCATCTGGTGATCTCGTACAACCCCGGCTATCACGGCGAACACCGGCGGCTGAAGCCGTCGACCAGGCAGCGTTTCGTCGCGATCGACTTCGGCTATCCGGATGCAGCGCACGAGGCCGACGTCGTCGTGCGCGAAAGCGGCGCCGACCGCGAAACCGCACGCCGGCTCGTCGATCTCGCCCACCGCACGCGCGCGCTCGCTCAGGCCGGCAACGGGCTCGACGAAGGTGCATCGA
>NZ_CAJNKE010000209.1 GCF_905232215.1 Burkholderia sp. LMG 13014 | reverse complement strand
CGAACAGATGCCCCGCGCGCTGATGATGGAAGTGCTCGGGCGGATCACGCGCGCGACGGACCTGCCCGTCACCGTCGATCTCGAAAGCGGGTACGGCGAACGGCCGGAAGATGTCGCCGAAACGATCGCGCTGAGCATCGACGCCGGCGCGATCGGCTGCAACCTCGAAGACAGCTTCCCGGCGACGGGCGAATTGCGCGACGTCGAAGCCGCCGCGGCCCGCCTCGCAGCGGCACGGCAGGCCGCGGATCGCACGAGCGCCGACTACTTCATCAACGCGCGTACCGACGTGTTCTTCAAGGCGCCGGCCGACACGCACGACGAGCGCCTGCTCGACGCCACGCTGGCCCGCGCACGCGCCTATGCAGCGGCCGGTGCCGACGGGCTGTTCGTGCCGGGGCTGCGCTCGCCGGCGCTCATTCGCGCGCTGACGGCCGCATCGCCGCTGCCGGTGAACGTGATGCGCGTCACTGAGACACCGACGCTCGCCGAATTCGCGGCATACGGCGTGGCCCGCATCAGCCACGGGCCGTATCCGTACCTGCAGGCGATGAAGACGCTGGCGGAGATGGTCAGGCAAGGCAGCTGACGCGCGTTTCATCGCGATCCAGCGCTGGCCGGCATCGCGATGCCGGCCGCACGCCGCACCGGCCGTCACAGATCGCCGGGTTTCTCCCAGACCTTGATGTGTTCCATCGCCCGCTCGACGTCGTCCATGTCGTCGGCGCCGAGCGACCGATCGAATTTCCCGGTGATGATCTTTCGCACCTCCGCGAGCCGCCGGGTCACGCCGCCCTCGTCGATGAACCGGTTGGTCTCGTGCGCATAGTCCGGATCCGTGCCGGCGGCGGCTGCCGGGCCAGCGTGATAGTAGCGGCCGATATTGCGCAACGAGATGAGGATGTATTCGATCTCCGCGAGCACACGCAACGCCTCCTCGCCGGACAGTTCGATCGTTTCGTTATCCTTCTTCATCTCGCGTTTCGTCGCGCTCATTCGTCGGTTGCCTCGCTATTTCCGGACATCGATTCCGTTGGGCCCGACGGTCTGGTCGAATTCGATCTCGCGAACGTCGAATGCGGGATCGGGTGCCCTGCCGGCCAACACCTGAAAAAGATCGCGAACATATTTCTCCTTGTCCGTCACGTCGTCCAGCGGAATCTCGTGCGGCACGATGCCACGCCAGCGCGCCAGCCATGAACCCGACACCAGCACATATTCCAGTGCGTCGACGACGCGCGACCGGGATTCAGCACCGTATCGCTCGAATCGGGTCTTCATCTGCTGGAGCAGCCACGCCCGCCCGTCATCGGAGTTGATGTAGAAATCGTCCAGCTCGTCATCGGTCATGATCAACAAGCACGTGTACAGCGGCGACAGATAGTTGAAGTTGATTACCTTCTTCATTGAGCCAAGCGCCTCAAGAATGCAGTCGTTGCGTGGAAAAGTCCGGGAAGCCCATCGCGCCGCGCATGCGAACGGCCAACGCGGCCGTACCCTCCCCCGCACCGGCCAACGGTCGCTGACCCTTTCCAGCCACTGGCGCCAGCATGGCGCCACGGATGCTCGCACATCATACGATCGCATGCGTGCGCCACGCGAATCGGCCCGCCGAACCCGAGTGTGCCACGCGATCGATTCGCGCCGTTCGCGGCCCCGCCACTCACGACGATTACATGCCATGTAATTGGCGCACGACACGACCGCTCCTACGCTTCGGGTGTCGCGCCGCCATTCCGGCGGCGCTCATCGCCCGGGAGACATCATGTCCGCCTATCCGCTTCACACCATCGACTCCGCGCCGGCCGCATCGAAGCCCGTCCTCCAGCAGCTCCAGCACACCTTCGGCGTGGTCCCGAACATCGCGGCGGCCATGGCCGCATCGCCGGTGCTGATCAACGGCTTCCTCGGCCTGTTCGAACGCGTGCACGCAAGCAGCCTCACCGAGCCGCAGATCCAGACGCTCCTGCTCACCAACGCGGTCACGAACGCGAGCGAGTGGCCGGTCGCGTTCCATACCGCGCTTGCGCTGAAACAGGGTGTGACCCACGCCGACGTCGATGCGATCCGCCGCGGCGGCCTGCCCGGCGATGCGACACTGGCCGCGCTGTCGGCCACCGCACGCAAGCTGATCGACACCCGCGGCCGCCTGGCCGATGCCGACCGGCAGTCGTTCCTCGACGCCGGCTTCAGCGACGAACAGTTGCTGGAGGTGATCGCGGTGGTCGCCGCGTCGACGATCACGAACTACGTCGGCAGCGTGACGAAGCCCGCGCTCGAAGCACCGTTCGACGCATTTGCGTGGCATGCGCACGCCGCGTGAGTCCGATATAGTCGATCGGTCGCTCACGGAACGCCAAGGGACGCACGATGAACGCCAGCCGCCGCGAACCGCACGCGCCGCCGCACGAACTGGGCCAGTTGCTGCGCTACTGGCGCGACGTGCGCGGCGTGAGCCAGCTCGACCTGTCGCTCGACGCGGGCATCTCGCAGCGCCAGATCAGCTTCATCGAAAGCGGGCGCAGCATGCCGGGCCGCGACACGCTGCTGACGCTCGCGCAAACTCTGGACGTGCCGCTGCGCGAGCGCAACGCGTTGCTGCTCGCGGCCGGCTATGCGCCGGTGTATTCGGAAGCGCCGTGGGATGCGCAGGAGATGCAGGGCGTGATCGGCGCGCTGGAACGGGTCGTGCGCCAGCACGATCCGTTTCCGGCGATCGTGATGGATCGCCACTGGAACGTGCTGATGAGCAACGACGCGGCGCCGCGCTTTTTCGGCTGCTTCATCGACATGGCCGCGCGCGAAGGCCCGCGCAACCTGCTGCGCCTGATGTTCGATCCGCACGGGATGCGGCCGTTCGTGGCCGACTGGGATACGGTGTCGCGCAGCCTGCTGCAGCGCGTGCAGCGCGAATCGGTCGGCCGCGTAATCGACGACGACACGCGGCAACTGCTCGACGACCTGCTCGCCAGCCCCGATGCGCCGCGCGACTGGAAAACACCGCCGGCGCCGGCCGCCGCACCGTCGCTGCCGGTCATTCCGATCGGCTTCGTGCACGAAGGCGTCGTGCTGCGCTACTTCTCGCTGGTCACGACGGTGGGGACGCCGCAAAGCGCCGCCGCGCAGGAACTGCGCATGGAGTGCATGTTCCCCGCCGACGACGCGACCGAAGCGCGCCACCGGCAGTTGCTCGACGCGCACGCACCCGTGCGCTGAGCGGCGGGCCGGGCGGCCCGCCGGTGCAACGTCATTCCGCGAGCGCGGACACCACGCCGACACGCTTCGGTACGCCGGTCACGATCGTCGCAACCGCGACGGCCAGCACGACGGCTGCCGCAACGAACACGCCGGCCGCACCGTTCGCGTCGAATACGACGCCGCCGGCTGCCGCGCCCGTCGCGATCGCGAGCTGGATCGCCGCGACGATCAGCCCGCCCGCGCTCTCGGCCTCATCGGGCACGGTACGCGTGACCCACGTCGACCAGGCGACCGGCACGCCGCCGAACGCCATCCCCCACAACGCGACCAGCACCGCGTCGATCATCGGCGCACGGCCGAGCGCGACGAGCGCGACGCCGAGCACGACCATCAGCGCAGGCATCCCGATCAGCATCGGCCGCAACCGGTGTTCGAGCACGCGGCCCGCCAGCGACGTGCCCACGAAGTTCGCGATGCCGTAGCCGAGCAGGATCGCCGACAGCCCGTTCACGCCGACGCCCGCAACCTGTTCGAGGAACGGCCGCAGGTACGTGAAGAACGCGAAATGCCCGGTGAACACGAGGATCGTCGCGAACATCCCGAGGCCGACGGTCGGCCGGCGCAGCACGTCGATCAGCGTGCGCAGCCGCGTCGTGCCGCTCGGCGGCATCGACGGCAGCGTGACGACCTGCGACACGAACGCGATACCGCCGAGCACGGCCGCGATCAGGAACACGTTGCGCCAGCCGATCAGGTGGCCGAAGTAGCTGCCCATCGGCGCGGACGCGATCGTCGCGACCGCCACGCCGCTGAAGATGATCGACAGCGCGCGCGGCACCATCGACGTCGGCACGAGCCGCATCGCGGTGGCCGTCGCCATCGTCCAGAAACCGCCGAGCGCAATGCCGAGCACGACGCGGCCGACCAGCAGCATCGCAAGGTTCGGCGCGAACGCGACCGCCAGGTTCGATGCGACGAGCAGCACCGAGAACACGAGCAGCACGCGCCGCCGGTCGATCGTGCGGGTCAGCGCCGAGATCAGCAGGCTCGTGACCAGCGCGACCGTCGCGGTGGCCGTGACGGCCTGCCCGGCCACGCCTTCGGTCACGCCGAGACTCTCGGCCATCGGCGTCAGCAGGCTCGCGGGCAGGAATTCGGCCGTGACGAGCCCGAAGACGCCGAGCGTCATCGCGAATACCGCGCCCCAGGCCGGTTCGCGGGGGGCCGCCGTCGAGGCGGCCGTGGAGATTCCGGGATTCATGCGTGGTTCCGTGTCGGTTAGGGAAAGTACTGATGAGGGCGTATCGTAAGGAACCACGTCAGGACGGTCTATGACATACAATCCGTTCTTGTTGATCAATCGTCCGAATCTCGACATGTCCGAGCCCCTGCTTCCGCCCATCCCCGACGTGCACGACCTCGTCAGCGAGCTGCTGCTGGGGATGCGCCTGAGCGGCGTCCAGTACCGCCGCATCCAGGTCGCGCGGCCGTTCGGGCTGAACTTCGGCCAGGTGACCGGCCGCGCGCAGTTCCATTTCGTCGGGCGCGGGCCCGTGCTGCTGCGCGACGCGTCGGGCGACACGATCCGGCTCGAGGCCGGCGACGCGATCCTGCTGCCGCACGGCGGCATGCACGCGCTGGTGTCGGACCCCGATGCACCGTGCCGCGAGATCAACGGCTTGGAGGTCGCAAAGATCTGCGATACGGTGGCGTCGGTCGCATCGGCCGGCGTATCGCCCGCCGGTTGCGCGACGACCGAGCCGGGCGCCGGCGATGCGCTGATCTTCAGCGCGTGCATGGAGCTCGATCTCGGCGGCATGCAGCCGCTCGTCGGCACGATGCCCGAGTTCATGCACGTCGGCACGCTGCTCGCGCGCTACCCGGAAATCCGCCCGATGCTCGACGCGATGGAGCGCGAAGCGTGCTCGGCGCGCGCGGGCTTCGCGGGCATCCTCGCGCGGCTCGCGGACGTGGTCGCGGCGTTCATCGTGCGCGGCTGGGTCGAGTGCGGATGCGGCGATGCGGCGGGCTGGGTGCAGGCGCTGCGCGAGCCGAAGCTCGGCCGCGCGATCGTCGCGCTGCATCGCGACCCGGGTCGCAACTGGAGCGTGGCGGAACTCGCCACCGAAGCAGGCGTGTCGCGCTCGGTGTTTGCCGAACGCTTTCTCGCGGCGACCGGGATGACGCCCGTGCGCTACCTGACCGAGCTGCGGATGCGGCTCGCCGCGCAATGGATCACGCGCGACCACGAGACGATCGAAGCCGTCGCATACCGGCTCGGCTACGGCTCGCTCGCCGCGTTCAGCCGCGCGTTCAAGCGCGTGGTGGGCAAGCCGCCGGGCGCGGTGCGCGCGGACGGCGAGGTGGTCAGCCCGCACTGAACATCGCCGGCAACCACCGGATGCATCATCAACGCCGTTAATACAAAGAATCAGAAAACGCACTTTTACTTATTGTTTTTGGCTTCCGATAAAGGCGCACCTGCCGCGCACGCCGCGCGGCCCGTCATCTCAACGCTGACCGCCCCACCCCGGAGAAAGCCATGGCCACGGTTCGTCCCGCCGCCTCATCCCCCGCCCTTCCTGCTGCGCCCAACGACCTGAAGCGCATCGCCATCGCGAGCGTGATCGGCACGACGGTCGAATGGTACGACCTGTTCGTCTTCGCCACCGCATCCGCGCTCGTCTTCAACAAGGTGTTCTTCCCGAGCTTCGTGCCGCTCGTCGGTACGCTGCTCGCATTCGGCACCTTCGCGTCCGCGTATCTCGCGCGCATCGTCGGCGCCGCGCTGTTCGGCCATTTCGGCGACCGGCTCGGACGCAAGTCGATGCTGCTCGTGTCGCTGGTCCTGATGGGCTGCGCGACGTTCGCGATCGGCCTGTTGCCGGGCTATGGCGCGATCGGCATCTGGGCGCCCGTGTCGCTGCTGACGCTGCGCATCGTCCAGGGGCTCGCGCTTGGCGGCGAATGGGGCGGCGCGGTACTGATGGCGGTCGAGCATGCCCCGGCCGGCAAGCGCGGCCTGTTCGGATCGTGGGTGCAGATCGGCGTGCCCGCCGGCACGCTGATCGCGAATCTCGCGTTCCTCGTCAGCAGTGCGATGCTGTCGCCCGCGGCACTGCTCGCGTGGGGCTGGCGCATTCCGTTCCTCGCGAGCGCACTGCTCGTCGGTGTCGGCCTGTATATCCGCCTGAACACGACGGAAACACCGACCTTCGCGAAGGTCAAGGAAGCCGCCGCGCAGGTGAAGCTGCCGATCGCCGCGGTGCTCGGCCGCTACGGCAAGCAGGTCGTGCTGGGCGGCGTCGCGACGATGTCGACCGGCACCGCATTCAACCTGATGGTCGCGTTCGGGCTCACGTACGGCACCCAGACGCTCGGCTATTCGCGCGGCGCGATGCTGTCGATCGCATTGATCGCCTGCGCGCTCTGCATCGTGATGCTGCCGCTGTTCGGCCGTCTGTCGGACCGCATCGGCCGCAAACCCGTGATCTTCGGCGGCATTCTCGCCGAGGCGCTGTTTGCTTTTCCGATGTTCTGGCTGCTCGACAGCCGCGAGTTCTCGCTTGCGCTCGCCGGCTACCTGCTGATGATGACCGCGTTCGCGGCCAACTACGGGCCGATCGCGACGTTCCTCGCCGAACTGTTCGGCACCGAAGTGCGCTATTCGGGGCTGTCGGTCAGCTACATGCTGTCGGGCCTGCTCGGCAGCGCCGCCACGCCGATCGTGACGACCGCGCTGCTGTCCGCGACCGGGCGCGGCTCGTCGGTCGCGTGGTACATGGTTGCGTCCGCACTGGTCTCCGCGCTCGCGCTCCTGCTGCTCACGGAAACGCTGAAACGCGACCTGTCCGCGCACGCGCACCGCGACGAACCGGTCGGGGAACGCGCATGAATCCGGCCAGCCGAACGGTGAATCCCGTGACACCCGCCCTCGATCCGTCGCTCGTGCAGCAACTGCGCGACGTGAGCCTGCCGACGCTCGGCCATTTCCTCGAAACCGGCTTCGCACAACCGGTACTGCGCGCGCTCGTCCCCGGCGTCAAGCTGGTGGGCCGTGCGGTCACCCTGCAACTGCGCAGCCCTGACGCGGTCGCGGTCAATCGCGCGCTGGCCCGCCTCGCGACGGGCGACGTGCTCGTGATCGACATGCAGGGCGACCACATGCATGCGTGTGTCGGCGCGGTCACCGCGACGGCCGCGCAATGCACGGGAGCGGCAGGCATCGTCGTCGACGGCGCGGCGACCGATCTGCACGAGCTTCGGCAGATCGGACTGCCCGTCTTTGCGCGCGGCACGAGCGCGTTGACGACCAAGCGCCTCGACGACGGCGCCAGCGCATTCGGCCGCTCCGTCCAGTGCGGCGGCGTGACGGTCGCGCCGGGTTCGATCGTGATGGCCGACGACAACGGCGTGCTGTTCGCCGACCCGGCGACGCTCGCCGCCGTCATCGACGCCGCGCTCGCGTCGGATCGCGCGGAACCGGCCCTGCTCGCCCGCCTGCGGGCCGGCGAACCGGTATCCGACGTGCTGTCCGTCACCGCGCAGCACGACCATTCGCCGCGCTAATGATCCGCATTAGCACAATGAAATTGACGGGCCGCCCCGCGCGGGCGAACACTACCCCGCCATCAATGCCTGAACATGGAGAGACACCGATGCGATCCTTCGAAGACGCACGCCTGCCGGCCGGCGCGCACGACTGCCCGCCCGACGAATGGGCGATCCGTACCGACCTGGCGGCACTGTATCGCCTCGTCGCGCATTTCCGCATGACGGACATGATCGACACGCACATCTCGGCGCGGCTGCCCGGCGACACACCGACTTTCCTGATCAACCGCTACGGTGTGCTGTTCCACGAGATGCGCGCGTCCGATCTCGTGAAGATCGACGCGCACGGCAACGTGATCGACCCGCGCGCGGCCAGCGAGCCGGCACGGTTCCGCGTCAACGCGGCGGGCTTTACGATCCATTCCGCGGTTCATGCCGCGCGGGACGACCTGCACTTCGTCGTCCACACGCATACCGCGGCAGGCATCGCCGTGTCCGCACAGGAACACGGCCTGCTGCCGATCAGCCAGCACGCGCTGAAGTTCCATGAAAAGCTGGGCTATCACGACTACGAGGGCATTGCGCTCGACCTCGCCGAACGCGACCGGCTGGTGCGCGACCTGGCCACGCACAAGGCGATGATCCTGCGCAACCACGGCCTGCTTGCGGGCGGCGCCACCGCCGCCGAGGCGTTCCACGAAATCTACTTCCTCGAACGCGCGTGCCAGGCGCAGGTGCAGGCGATGGCCGGCGGCGCGAAGCTGATCGTGCCGCCCGCCGACGTCTGCCGGCGCACGGCCGCGCAATTCACGCGCGACGATTCGGCCGACATCGCCGACACCGCGTGGCGCGCGGCGCTGCGCCTGATCGACGATCCCGCGTCCGACTACCGCTGCTGAAACTCCTTCGTCATGCGCCGGCCCTCCGTGCCGGCCTCTGCCACTGCTTCCGATGACTACAATCGCACTCCTCAGTAAAAGCTACGACATGTCGCATCTCGTCGACTCGATCCGGCGCGCGGCGCCGGCCTTCGACGTCGTGATGCACGGCGAACCGGGCGCCGCCGACGCGGAAATCGCCGCGTGCTGGGATCCGCCTCATGGCGCGCTCGCCGCGATGCCGAACCTGCGGCTCGTCCACAGCATCGCGGCCGGCGTCGACAACATCCTCGCCGATCCCGCGCTGCCCGCACTGCCGCTGTGCCGCGTCGTCGATCCGCAACATGCACGCGGCATGAGCGAATTCGTCACCTGGGGCGTGCTGCATTTCCACCGCCGGCTCGACCTCGCGATGCGCAACCAGCAGGCGGCACGCTGGTTTCGCCCGGAACAGGCGCATCCGTCGCAATGCACCGTCGGCATCATGGGGCTCGGCGAGATCGGCGGCCGGGTTGCTGTCGATCTCCAGCAACGCGGTTACGCGGTGCGCGGCTGGGCGCGCCAGCCGCGCGCGCTGCCCGGTGTCGACCTGTTCGAACACGAAGACGGCCTGCACGCGTTTCTCGCCGGTACCGACATCCTCGTATGCCTGCTGCCGCTCACCGATGAAACGCGCGGCATCCTGAATGCGGCAACGTTCGACCGGCTGAAGCCGGGCGCAAAGCTGATCCACGTCGGACGCGGCGAGCACCTCGTCGTCGCCGATCTGGCCGCAGCGCTCGAACGCGGCCAGCTCGGCGGCGCGCTCGTCGACGTATTCCCGGTCGAGCCGCTGCCCGCCGACGATCCGCTCTGGCGCGCGCCGAACCTGATCGTCACGCCGCACATGGCGTCGGTCGCCAGCTCCGACACGATCGGCCAGCAGGTCGCGCAGAACGTACAGCGGCTGCTGGACGGCGAGCCGCTGCG
>NZ_CAJNKE010000208.1 GCF_905232215.1 Burkholderia sp. LMG 13014 | reverse complement strand
GGGCGTCTGCGCGTACAGCGCGACGCCCTCGCGCCGCGCGGCATCGGCGAGGCCGAGGCAGTACTTGAGCGGATGCAGGTGGCCCGACAGCGGATCGTGCACGCCGGCCAGATAGCGTGTCGACGCGATGCGCGTGCGGATGTCGGCGGTATCGAGCCACGCGAGCGACGGATGGCCCCAGCGTGACGTCGCGGCGTCCATCCACGCGTGCAGGTCGTCGATGCGGCGCGGCTTCGTCGCGACCGTCAGGTAGCCGCGCGTGAAATCGCAGTCGATCCCGTAGCGCGCGATCCGCTCGGCGATCAGTGCGACGCCGTCGAGCGACAGCGACCACGCGGCGCGTGCGCCGTCGGCGCCGAGTTGCCGCTCGATCTCCTCGTCCTTCGCGAAGCCGGTGATCGCCTGGCCGCCGTTGCGGCCCGACGCGCCCCAGCCGGGCCGGTGCGCGTCGATCACCGCGACGGACAGCCCGCGTGCGCGGCAGTCGAGCGCCGTCGACAGGCCGGCGAAGCCGGCGCCGATCACGCAGACGTCGACGTCGATCGTCCCGTCGAGCGCGGGATCGTCCACGGCGGGGCGCACGGCCGTCGCTTCGTAGTACGAGTCGCGCGCGAGCGCATCGGCGCGGCGGGTGAAAGACTGCGTCATGAATCGGACTCCCTCGTTGCAGCCGGCGGCGGTGCATCGCGCACCGTCATCCGGCCGGTAAAACGGCGCGGGACGCCGTGCGCTCGGCACGGCGTCCCGCGCGCCCCGCGTCAGAACGAATAGATGAACTGCGTGGCGAGCAGGTCGTTGGACTTGCCGTACGACCCGTCGTTGCGCAGGAACACCTTGTTGTTCGCCCAGTCGTGCCGGTATTCGACCTTCACGGTGATCTGCTGGGTCGGATAGAACAGCAGGTCGAGCGCGACATCCTGGCGTACCGCGCCCTTGCACTCGAAGCCCAGGCCGCCGCCGGCCTTCGACTGCGCGAGGCAGTCCGCGTCGACGCCGAAGCCGTTGCTCGGATCCATCCCGTTACCGTTCAGCGCGATGCCGCCACCGCCGCCGCCGTTCTTCGAGTTGGCGAGCAGGTCGTAGCGCAGCGTCACGCCCATGCGGCCGACCACCGGCGCGTTGAACTTGCGGTGCGCGAGCAGCGACAGGCCGTACCACTGCGCGAGCCCGCCGTTGAACGCCGCATGCTGCTGACGGCCGTAGTCGACTTCCGCGTTGTACTGAATATCGGCGAGCGTGTAAGTCGCGTCGAGTTCGCCGAAGAAGAACGAACCGTATGCGCTCGGTGCCGCGCCGCCCGGGCCGTAGTGGACGACGCCGTTCGCATCGATCGCGCTCGCGAGCGTCTGGCGGCCGATGTTGAACGAACCGCCGAGATCGAGCGCGCTCGACCACGTGTAGTCCGCGCGCGCGGTGAAGGTCGGCACCTTGTTGCTGGTGGTGATCGGATCGCCGAGTGCGTTGGTGCCCGTCGTCGTGACCGAACCGTACGTGCGGTACTGCTCGTTGCCGAGGAAGAACTTCCACGCCCAGTTGCCCTTCGTGTAGTTCGCGCCGATACCGACGTAGCTGCCCGGATCCGAGAAATCGTACAGCAGGTTGTGCGTGAGCGTGAGCATCTGGTTCGACTGCTGCACCTCGTAGCCGCCGAAGCTCGGGATCAGGCCGGCGACCAGCGTCGTCTCGGCGGTGATCGGCACGTTGACGACCGCCGTGTTCAGCAGGTTGTCGGTGATCGAGCCGCGCGAGTTCTGCAGCAGCGTGATGCCGTTGCCGCGGTTCGGCATCAGCGTGATTTCCGCCGACGGCGCCATCGGGCCGACGCCGAAGGTCTTCTTGATGTCGAGATAGAGATCGCCGAACGTGCTGTTGAAGTAGTTGTACGCGTTCTCGTGGTTCGCGAACAGGAACGACGACGTGCCGGGCGCGCGGTTGTAGATGTAGGTCGGATCGATGTAGCCGGTGACCGACAGGCCGGCGAGCGGGCCCGTGTTGGCCGCGTCGGTCAGCGAGTCGACCTTCAGCTGCTGGTTCGCGATCTGCTGCTTCATTTCGCCGACCTCGTCGTTGGTCAGCGTGGCCTGTGCCTTGCCATAGTCCGGCGAGCTCGGATCGACGGCCACCGCGACCGGCGCGGCGCCGGCCTGGACCTTCGTGCCGGCCTGGGCGGTGGCGGTGCCGCCCTTCGCCGACAGTTGCGCCTGCATCGCCTTCATCTGTTTCTGCAGCGCCGTGACCTGCGCCTGCAGCGCCTTGATCTCGGCGGATGTCGAGTCGGCCAGCGCGATGCCCGGCAACGCGCCGGCCACCAGCAGGCAGATCAGTTTCTTCTTCATTGCGGATTCTCCTTGTCGTGCGCCTGTCAAATCGGGATCGAATCGCGCGCCCCCCCTGGGGCAGCGCGTCTTGCTTGTCTGCCGTGCTTGTTATCTTCGAGGCGGGCGGCGGGGCGTCACGCCACCGCGAACGCCGCCTTCATGTCGGCCACGCGGCGCCGCTCACGCGCGATCATCATCCGGTTCACGACGATCACGCCGATCGTCACCGCCGTGATGAACAGCGTCGCCAGTGCGTTCATCTCCGGGTTCAGCCCCAGCCGCACGCGCGAGAACACCACCAGCGGCAGCGTCGTCGAGCCCGGCCCGGACAGGAACGCCGACAGCACCAGATCGTCGATCGACAGCGTGAACGACAGCAGCCACCCCGACAGCAGCGCCTGCGAGATCAGCGGCAGCGTCACCACGAAGAACACCTTCAGCGGCGTCGCGCCGAGATCGAGCGCCGCCTCTTCGAGCGACTTGTTCATCTCCTTCACCCGCGACTGCACGATGATCGCCACGTACGACACGCACAACATCACGTGACCGATCCAGATCGTCACCATCCCGCGGCCCTTCGGCCAGCCGAACATCTGCTCCAGCGCCACGAACAGCAGCAGCAGCGAGATGCCCTGGATCACTTCCGGAATCACCAGCGGCGCGTTGATCATCCCGGTGTACAGCGTGAAGCCCTTGAAGCGGCCGAAGCGCGCGAGCACGAAGCCCGCCCACGTGCCGATCACGACCGACGCGGTCGCGGTCAAGAGGCCGATCTTCAGCGACAGCCATGCGGCGGTCAGCAGCTCGTCGTCGTCCAGCAGCGCCGAGTACCACTTCAGCGAGAAGCCCGACCACACCGTCACCAGCTTCGACTCGTTGAACGAGTACACGATCAGGCTGATGATCGGGATGTACAGGAACAGGAAGCCGAAGGCGAGAACGCCCGTCGACAGCGGTTTGCTCGGCTTGATCATTTCGCGTCCTCCAGTTCCTTGACCTGGTAGTACTGGAACAGCGCCATCGGCACCAGCAGCAGCATCACCATCGCGACCGTCACCGCGGACGCCATCGGCCAGTCCATGTTGTTGAAGAATTCATCCCACATCACGCGGCCGATCATCAGCGTGTCGGCGCCGCCGAGCAGTTCCGGAATCACGTACTCGCCCACCGCCGGGATGAACACCAGCAGGCTGCCGGCGATGATCCCGTTCTTCGACAGCGGCAGCGTGATCCGCGTGAACGCGACCCACGGTTTCGCGCCGAGGTCGTACGCGGCTTCGAGCAGCGTCAGGTCCATCTTCACGAGGTGCGCGTACAGCGGCATCACCATGAACGGCAGGTACGAATAGACCATCCCGATGTAGACACCGGCATCGCTGTGGTAGAGGCGCAGCGGCGTGTGGATGATGCCGAGCGCGATCAGCGTGTGGTTCAGCAGGCCGTCGTCCTTCAGGATCCCGATCCATGCGTACACGCGAATCAGGAACGACGTCCAGAACGGCAGCATCACGGCCATCATCAGCACGTTGCGGCGGTTCGGCTCCGAGCGCGCGATGTAGTACGCCATCGGATAGCCGATCAGCAGGCACAGCACCGTCGACACGGCAGCCATCTTCAGCGAGCTGAGGTAGGTCGCGATGTACAGGTCGTCCTGCAGCAGGAACGCGTAGTGCGACAGCTGCAGCGCGAAGTGCACGACGCCGTCCTTGATCTCGACGAGCGACGTGTACGGCGGGATGCCCATCACCTGGTCGGCGAAGCTGATCTTCAGCACCAGCACGAACGGCAGCGCGAAGAAGATCGCGAGCCATACGAACGGCACGCCGATCGCGACACTGCGGCCAGACGGCAGGAAGCGCTGCAGCAGGTCGAAGCGGCCCGGGCGGGCACGTCCGGCGCCGGTGCTCGCGGCGCCGGTTGACACCGGCGTGGAGGGCGTGGAAGCAGAGGTTCTCATCGTGGCGTCCTCATTGCGTCAGCACGACGCCGCTGGCCGGCGACCACGACACGAACACGTCGTCGTTCCACGCCGGTGCGTTGTCGTTCAACAGGTGCGAGCTCGACAGGTTCGACACCACCGTCTTGCCGCTCGGCAAGCGCACGTGGTACAGCGAGTAACTGCCCATGTACGCGATGTCGGTGACGACGCCGCGCGCCCAGTTGTGTTTCGAGCCCGGCTTCTCGCGCGACACGTGAATGCGTTCCGGACGCACCGAGATGCCGACGGGCATCCCGAGCGGGCCCGTGATGCCATGGCTCACGTACATACGTGCTTCGAGGTCGTCGCTCTCGACGAAGATGTGATCGGGTTCGTCTTCAACCACGCGCCCTTCGAACAGGTTGGTCGAGCCGATGAATTCGGCCGAGAAGCGGCTGTTCGGGAATTCGTAGACTTCGCCCGGCGCGCCGATCTGCACGATCTTGCCTTCGCTCATCACCGCGAGGCGGCTGGCCATCGTCATCGCCTCTTCCTGGTCGTGCGTGACCATCACGCAGGTCACGTCGACCTTCTCGATGATGTTCACGAGTTCGAGCTGGGTCTTCTGGCGGATCTTCTTGTCGAGTGCGGACATCGGTTCGTCGAGCAAGAGCAGCTTCGGGCGCTTGACCAGCGAACGGGCCAGCGCGACGCGCTGCTGCTGCCCGCCGGAGAGCTGATGCGGCTTGCGCTGCGCGTACTTGCTCATCTGCACGAGTGCGAGCGCATCGGCCACGCGCTCCTTGATCTCGTTCTTCGGCGTGCCTTCCTGCTTCAGGCCGAACGCGACGTTCGATTCGACCGACATGTGCGGGAACAGCGCGTACGACTGGAACATCATGTTCACCGGGCGGCGGTACGGCGGCAGCGACGCAAGATCTTCGCCGTCGACGAAGATCTTGCCGGAGGTGGCCGTCTCGAGCCCGGCGAGCATGCGCAGCAACGTCGACTTGCCGCAGCCCGAGCTGCCGAGCAGCGCGAACAGCTCGTTCTTCGCGATCGTCAGGTTCACGTTGTCGACGGCCGTGCTGTCGCCGAATTTCTTCACGACGTTTTCGATGCGCACGAAAGTGTCGTTTTGCGTACGGGCCGCAGCGGCCGGTTGGGTCTGTCGTGCAGCAGCGGAAGAGGGTATCGATTGCATGGGAGTCACCATTCGTTCTTCACGGATTGCAGGCGTGAGCGTCCCCGCGCGAGGCGCATGACGCGACTCACGGACGACGGCTCGTGCCGGATGGAACAGTGCGCGCGGTGCGCGCGGGCGGACGGAGGTCCGCGGATCTCAGGCGGGCAGGCGTGAAGCGATGCCTGCGCCGCCGGAATGCAGGGCGATCAGTGGCCGGTCTTCAGTTGGGCCCACAGGCGGTTCTGGAGGCGCAGGATGTCGGCCGGCATCGGCTTCATCAGCACCATCTTCTTCAGCACGTCTTCCGGCGGGTAGACGGTCGGGTCCTGCGCGACGCCCGGCGTGACGAACTGGTGCGCGGCCTTGTTGGCGGTCGGGTAGAACACCGTGTTGGTGATCGCCGCGTTGACCTTCGGATCGGACACGTAGTTGATCCACTTCAGCGCGGCCTCGGGGTGCGGTGCATCCTTCGGGATCACCATCACGTCGAACCACAGCAGGCCGCCTTCCTTCGGGTTCGAGAACTTGATGTCGTACGAACGTTTCGCTTCGGCCGAGCGGCGATGCGCGATGCCGACGTCGCCCGACCAGCCGAGCGCGACGCACACGTCGTTGTTCGCGAGGTCGTTGATGTAGCCGGACGAGTTGAACTGGGTGATGTACGGGCGGACTTTCTTCAGGACTTCGAACGCAGCCTGGTAATCGCCGGGGTTCGTGCTGTTCGGGTTCTTGCCCATGTATTGCAGCGTGGCGGCAAACACGTCGACGGCCTGGTCGAGGAACGACACGCCGCAGCCCTTCAGCTTTTCCATGTTGGCCGGGTCGAACACCAGTGCCCAGCTGTCGACCGGCGCCTTGTCGCCGAGTGCCTTCTTCACCGCCTGCGCGTTGTAGCCGATGCCGTCCGTGCCGTAGGCCCAGGGCACGCCGTACTGGTTGCCCGGATCGGCATCCGAGATCATCTTCATCAGCAGCGGGTCGAGGTTCGCGAGGTTCGGCAGCTTCGACTTGTCGAGCTTCTGGTACACGCCGGCCTGAATCTGCTTGGCCATGTAGTTCGACGTCGGCACGACGATGTCGTAGCCCGAACTGCCGGCCAGCAGTTTCGCCTGAAGCGTGTCGTCGCTGTCGTAGTTGTCGTACTTGACGTGGATACCCGTCTGCTTCTGGAAGTTCGGGATCGTGTCGGGTGCGATGTAGTCGGACCAGTTGTAGACATTCAGCTCGTCGGCGGCATGCGCCGACGGGCTGGCGACCGACGTGAACGCTGCCGCGGCGGCAAGGGCGGCAACAGAACAGGCTTGGCGAAGAAAGCAGGCACGCATGGTGGAATTCCCCTGGTTATGGCGGCGTGCGGCGCCCGCCGCACGCCTGTAGGCAAAACCGTTACGAAATACCCAGTTGCTGGGCGGTTGCATCGACTGCTTTTTTCGCCTTCGATACGAGTTCATCAATTTCCGGACGCGAGATCACGAGCGGCGGCGACAGCAGCATCCGGTCGCCGGTCGCACGCATGATCAGGTTGCCGTTGAAGCAGAAGTCGCGGCAGATCGTGCCGACGTCGCCGCCGTTCGCGAAGCGGCGGCGTTCGGCCGGCGCTTCCGCGAGCTGCAGGCTCGCGACGAGGCCGTGGCCGTGCACTTCGCCGACGATCGGGTGACGCGCGAAGGTTTCGCGCATCAGCGCCTGGAAGTACGGGCCCGTGTCGTTCTTCACGCGCTCGACGATCCCTTCGTCGCGCAGCAGCTTCAGGTTCGCGACCGCGACGGCTGCCGCCACCGGATGGCCCGAGTACGTGAGGCCGTGATTGAATTCGCCGTTGTCGATGATTGGCCGCGCGACGCGCTCGTGAATGCCGACGGCACCCATCGGCACGTAGCCCGACGTGAGGCCCTTGGCCATCGTGATCAGGTCCGGCTCGAAGCCGAAATGCTGGTGCGCGAACCATTCGCCGGTGCGGCCGAAGCCGCCGATCACTTCGTCGGCCACCAGCAGGATGTCGTACTTGCGGCAGATCCGCTGGATTTCCGGCCAGTACGTCGACGGCGGGAAGATCACGCCGCCCGCGCCCTGGAACGGCTCGCCGATGAACGCGGCGACGTTCTCCGCGCCGAGTTCGAGGATCTTCGCTTCGAGCTGCTGCGCGCGGGCCAGCCCGAATGCTTCCGGCGTTTCGCCGGCCGCTGCTTCGCCGAAGAAATACGGCTGGTCGATATGCACGATGTTCTCGACCTTCGACGGCATCTGCTCGTGCATGTAGCCCATCCCGCCGAGCGTGCCACCCGCGATCGTCGAGCCGTGATAACCGTTCTTGCGCGAGATCACATACTTCTTCTGCGGCTGGCCCTGCACGCGCCAGTACTGGTGCACGAGGCGCAGCACCGTGTCGTTGCCTTCCGAGCCGCTGTTGCAATAGAAGAAGTGGTTGAAGCCGGCCGGCGTGACTTCCGCGAGCATCGCCGAGAGTTCGATCACCGGCGGGTGCGTGGTCTTGAAGAACGTGTTGTAGAACGGCAGCTCCTGGAGCTGGCGATACGCGGCGTCGGCGAGCTCCTTGCGGCCGTAGCCGACGTTCACGCACCAGAGGCCCGCCATCCCGTCGATCACCTTGTTGCCGTCCGAGTCCCACAGGTAGACGCCGTCGGCCTTCACGATCACGCGGCTGCCCGCGCGGTTCAGCGCGCCCATGTCCGAGAACGGATGGATGTGGTGCGCGGCGTCGAGCGCGCGGTATTCGGCGGTCGTGCGCGCCTGCGTCGCGCGCGGTGCGGCGGCCGTGGCGGTGGGGGCGGCCGGCTGGATCCAGGCAGATTCGTTGCGGTAAGTCATGTTTCCTCCGTGATTCCGTATTCGGTTGGGTGCACGCTCAGACGTGCAGCAGCAGATGGCGGCGTTCCCACGAGCTGATCACGCGGAAGAACGCTTCGTATTCGGTTTCCTTCAGCGCGAAATACGCCTTCAGGAACTTGTGGCCGAGGATCTCGCCGAGCGGCTCGCAGGCGGCCATCAGCGTCAGCCCTTCCTCGAGGTTGCGCGGCAACTGGTACGGCAGGTCGTAGCCGTCGCTGACGAGCGGCTCGGTCGGCTCCAGGCGCTGCGTCATGCCGAGATAGCCGGCCGCGAGCGTCGCGGCGAGTGCGAGGTACGGGTTGCAGTCGACGCCCGGGATGCGGTTCTCGATGCGGCGTGCCGACGGGCTCGAGTGCGGGATGCGGAAGCCGACCGTGCGGTTGTCGTAGCCCCACTGCACGTTGATCGGTGCCGCCATGAAGCGCGACAGGCGGCGATACGAGTTGATGTACGGCGCGAAGATCGGCATCAGTGCCGGCGTGTACTTCTGCAGCCCCGCGAGGTAGTTGTAGAACATCGACGTTGCGCCGCCGGTTTCCTGCGACGTGAACAGGTTCTGGCCCGTTTCCTCGTCGACGATGCTCTGGTGCACGTGCATCGCCGAACCCGGTTCGTCTTCCATCGGCTTGGCCATGAACGTCGCGTACATGTTGTGACGCAACGCGGCCTCGCGCACCGTGCGCTTGAACAGGAACACCTGGTCGGCCAGCGACAGCGCGTCGCCGTGCATGAAGTTGATCTCCATCTGCGCGGCGCCGACTTCGTGGATCAGCGTGTCGATGTCGAGGTTCTGTGCTTCGCAGTACTCGTAGATGTCCTCGAACAGCGGGTCGAACTCGTTGACGGCCTCGATCGAATACGACTGGCGGCCCGTTTCGGGGCGGCCGGTCCGGCCGACCGGCGGACGCAGCGGCAGGTCGGGATCCTTGTTCATGTCGACCAGGTAGAACTCGAGCTCGGGCGCGACGACCGGCTTCCAGCCCTTCGCCTTGTACAGGTCGAGCACGCGGCGCAGCACGTAGCGCGGCGAGATCTCCACCGGCGAGCCGTCGAAGTGCACGCAGTCGTGGATCACCTGCGCGGTCGGGTCGATGGCCCACGGGATCAGGCGGATCGTCGATGCGTCGGGTACGCACACCATGTCGGGGTCGGTTACGCCGGTCAGCGAGCCGTCTTCCGGATATTCGCCGGTGACGGTCTGCACCATCACGGCCTGCGGCAGGCGCATCGATTCGCCGGAGGTGAACTTGTTGCGCGGCGTGATCTTGCCGCGCGCGATGCCGGCCATGTCGGGAATGATCGCTTCGACTTCAGTGATCCGGTGCTGCTTCAGAAAATCTTCGATGTCATGCATGTCTGTTCTC
>NZ_CAJNKE010000207.1 GCF_905232215.1 Burkholderia sp. LMG 13014 | reverse complement strand
GCCCGCCGAAATGCGTACAATCGCGGCTTCATTTCCCGGAGGTGCCGCGATGGCCATGAAGAAAACCGATCTCGAAAAGAACAAGGCGCTCAAGCTGACGCACGCGCTGAAGCAATCCAGCTCCGCGCGTTTCGGCAAGGGTGCCGACGACGCAGCCAAGCTCGACCGCCGCGCGCAGCGCAAGCTCGACCAGGAACAGGGCCTCGTGCCGTTCGCGTGCAAGCTGAACGCCGATCTCGTCGAACAGCTGAAGGCACGTGCGGCCACGCACCCGGAAGGGATGACGGGCCTGCTGTCCGAGCTGCTCGTGAACGGGCTCGCGCAACGCGACGCGTGACCGCCACGTATCTCGAAATTTCCGTTGACATTGCCGCGCGGCGACGACACACTCGTTCGCATGCCTACGCTCAAGCCCGCCGCCATCGCGCATAAAACACCAGTGAACGCCCATACGTGGCGATCACCGGGGGCGCTTGTGCGTTAGCATCGAGATTCAGTTGCGCATGTCACAAGGCCTCGCCGGAAACGGATGAGGCCTTTTTGTTTTGGTGCGCGTCATCCCGCCCGGCTCAACGGATGGAGATGACGATGGACCAAGCAAGCCGGCTGGTTGTCTGCCCCGATCGGTGCCGCCGCGATGCGATTGCATTGCCGCGGGTCGTGATGCAATTCACGGTCGCGCCGCGCAAGACGCTGACATGGCGCGCGCAAAACGATGCCGAGATCCGCGTGCACGACGCGACGCTGTGGGTCACGCGGCTGGGCAGCGTCGACGATTACTGGATACGCACCGGCGACGTGCTGCGCGTGCGGCGCGGTGATCGCATCTGGATGAGCACCGACGACGACCGTCCGGCCGAAGCATCGATCACGACCGCGTACGCGATGACACGCGGCGCGTGGCTGGCGCGTGCGCTCGTGCGAATACGCAGCGTGCTGCGCGAGCGATGTCGAAGTCGATCTTGACGAAAGCGCTGCTGCGCACTGCATACGGGTACGCAGCGGCGTCACGAAATTCCGCGCGCGCACGTCGAGGTATCACGCTCGCCTATCCCGAAAATTATCGTTGACAACGCAGTTCCACGAAGACAAACTCGTTCGCATGCCTACGTACACGCTCGTCGCCGTCGCGATTCATCGATCGATGAACCTTCGAAAGAATGGTTCACGGGAGGCGCTTGTGCGTTAGCAATCGAGCAGTACCGCATGTCACACAAGGCCTCACCGGAAACGGATGAGGCCTTTTTGTTCTGGTGCGCGTCATCCGTCCGGCTCACTGAATGGAGAAGACGATGGACCAGGCAAGCCCGTTGTTTGACCGTCCCGATCGGTGCCGCGCCGGCACGATCGCGTTACCGACTGTCGTGATCCGCTTCGCGATCGCGCCGCACGCGACGCTGACATGGCGCGCGCCGCAGGACGCGGAACTCCGCGTGTATGGCGCGGCGCTGTGGGTCACGCGCCCGCCGAACGTCGACGATTGCCGGGTGCAGCCCGGCGACGTGTTGCGCATCGCACGCGGCGAGCGCATCTGGCTCGGCACCGATGCCGATCGGTCGGTCGAAGCGACGATCACGACCGCGTACGTACGGCGTGGCGAACGCTTCAAGCGCACGCTCGCACTCGTGCAACGTTTGCTCTTCGGGGCAGGGAGAAGGAGCGGATGAGCGACGCGCCGTCAGGCGCGCGAGACGTGGAACGGTCGCGACCGGAAACGGACGCACCTGCGGCGTAACGCGCCGCAGGTGCGCATCGAATGACGCGGCACGCCGGTGCGTGCCGCGCGCGATCGCGCGCCGTGCGCAGCGACGGGATGCAATAGGGGCATCAGGTGCTGGCGGCGAGACGCGGGCCCGTGCTTCGGGGAGTGGAATCAAGGTCGGGGCGTTGCGCTGCCTGCGAGGTCACCCACGGATCGATGCCCTGCTTCTGCACCTCCTCGAGGAATGACACACGTGTGCGCCAGTAATCCGCTTGTAATTTCGCGTCGATGACGCGCTGTTCGGCAGAGAACAGTTCCATGCGCGCCGTCACGAGCATCGACGCAGCGGTTTTTTCCGGCGTGGGGGCGTGTCGCATCGCCCAACGGCTGATCCAGTTCAACATGCTGACCTCCGTGATTTACGGACGAACCCGCATCGGGCAATCGCAATCGGCCGTGCCTGCCCGAACGCGCAACGGCCTTGACCGCACTTCACCGCCCGGCCTGCACGGACTGCGACTCCCCCGCGTCGGCAATTACCGGCCGGCGTGTGCATGCGCGGTGTATCTATCCTAGAAAGACTTGCCGGTTTATGCGATGGGGTCTTGCAATCTTTTACACAGAAACCACAGTCGCCCCCGCATCGCAAAATGACAGTTGCGGGCGGGACGGCTTCGGCGCACGATAGCCCGATATCTGCAACCGCCTGGACTGACGAATGGCCGCTGCACGCCGCTGCCGGGCATCCGCACCGGCCGCGCAGGTGCGTTTGCGCGCACGCGCCGCCCACCCCGCATTCGTGCAGCATGCGGGCGCTCCGTTTCAGTTGGATGTCATCCCGCAACCGCCACGCGCGATCCGCCGTGCGTGCCGTGTTGCATGCCGTTGCGCACGCATCGTCCGGCCTCGTTCGCGTGTCCCGCTCCCGTTTCCGCCATTTCTTCCGGTTCGCTCCGCCCGAACCGGTAAAATGCGCGCCTTCGCCGCGCGGCCGGGCTGCCAGACCGTTCGCGCGCAGGCAGCCCATCGATCGTGCGATCGTGCCCTCCAACTATATCGTCCGAGCTATCCGCGCTATTACAATCCGCCGATAGCCGGGCAATAGTGGCTGGGTACAGTAAGCCGGCCGCGCGCTGCCTTTACAACAATTCGGCACAACAAGCAACACGACAACCCGACCGGAGAAACGCCTTCATGGAATCCATCAAGCGGTATTTCGGCTTCGCTGAAGCCGGCACCGACTTCCGCACCGAAATACTCGCGGGCGTCACCACGTTCCTGACGATGGCCTACATCATCTTCGTCAACCCCGCGATCCTCGGCGATGCCGGCATGCCGAAGGAATCCGTGTTCGTCGCGACTTGCCTCGTCGCGGCACTGGCATCGCTCATCATGGGGCTGTACGCGAACTACCCGATCGCGTGCGCACCCGGCATGGGCCTGAACGCGTATTTCGCGTACACGGTCGTCAAGGGAATGGGCTTCCCGTGGCAAGCCGCGCTCGGCGCGGTGTTCATTTCCGGCTGCCTGTTCCTGCTCGTCACGCTGTTCCGCGTGCGCGAGGCGATCGTCAACGGCATTCCGAAATCGTTGCGGATCTCGATCACCGCGGGTATCGGCCTGTTCCTCGGCATCATCTCGCTGAAGACGTCGGGCGTGATCGTCGGCAACCCGGCCACGCTCGTCACGCTGGGCAACCTGCACAAGCACGACACGATCCTCGCGATCATCGGCTTCTTCACGATCGTCACGCTCGACCACCTGCGCGTGCGCGGCGCGATCCTGATCGGCATCATCGGCGTCACGGTCCTGTCGTTCTTCTTCGGCGACAACCAGTTCCACGGCGTGTTCTCCGCGCCGCCGTCGATCGACGCGACGCTGTTCAAGCTCGACATCGGCGCCGCGCTGTCGACCGGCATCATCAACGTGATCCTCGTGTTCTTCCTCGTCGAGCTGTTCGACGCGACGGGCACGCTGATGGGCGTCGCGAACCGCGCGGGCCTGCTCGTCGAAGGCAAGATGAACCGCCTGAACAAGGCGCTGCTCGCCGACAGCACGGCGATCGTCGCGGGCTCGGTGCTCGGCACGTCGTCGACCACCGCGTATATCGAAAGCGCATCGGGCGTGCAGGCCGGTGGCCGCACGGGCGTGACGGCGATCACCGTCGCGGTGCTGTTCCTCGCCTGCCTGTTCATCGCGCCGCTCGCCGGCGTCGTGCCGGCATACGCCACGGCACCGGCACTGTTGTACGTGTCGTGCCTGATGCTGCGCGAGATGGTCGATGTACCGTGGGACGACGCAACGGAAGCCGTGCCGGCCGCGCTGACCGCGCTGCTGATGCCGTTCACGTACTCGATCGCGAACGGTGTTGCGTTCGGCTTCATCGCTTATGGCGGCCTCAAGCTGCTGACGGGGCAGGCCCGCACGGTCAAGCCGATCGTGTGGGTCATCGCGGCCGTGTTCCTGTTCCGCTTCTTCTATCTCGGCAGCGAATGACGATGGCGCTTCGGCGCGATGCACGATGAAAAAACGCCACCTCCGGGTGGCGTTTTTGCTGTGCGTGCCGTGCCGCCTTGTCCGTGCGGACTACGGTGTCGCGACGCCCTTGAGCTCCTCGTCGTACAGCCGCTGCGCCAGCGTCGGATCGAGCGTCTTGACGCGGCGATACAACTGCACCGCGTCATCGACCCGCCCGGTGCGGCGATAAGCGACCGCCAGGTTGGCAATGACTTGCGCGTCGCCGGGATACGTGCGGTTCAATTCCTCGAAGATCCCGACCGCCGCGTCGGGCCGCTTGCCGCGAATCGCCGCGATGCCCATCGCCTCCCGCGCCAACCGGTTCGATGGATCAAGCTTCAATGCATGCGCAGCCGCGGCCGACGCTTCGTCGGGCTGCCCGACCTGGTTCAGCTCGCCCGCGAGCACCACCCACCCGGCCGCCAGCGATTCGTCCAGCGCAACCGCGCGCCGGAACGACGCGACGGCCTGCGCATGCTGGCCCAGTTGCGCCAGCGTCACGCCGTGCATCCGCCATGCCCTCGCGTCGCCGTCGTTCAGCTTGATGGATCGGTCGAGCGCGCTCAATGCATCGACGTAGTTCGACTGCGTCATGTACAGCGCGCCGAGCCGCAACCAGTATTCGGCATTGTCCGGCGCCGCTTCAACCGCACTGTGCATCGCACTGGACGCGTTGCCGGACTGGCCTTGCAGCGCATATGCCTGGGTTAGCGCGCCCTGGATGAGCGCGGTTGCGGCGGGATCGCCGCCCTTCTGCGCGCTCAGCGCGTGCTGGTAACTGGCGATCGCGTCCGCCAGGTGGCCGAGATCGTATTGCGCACGGCCGAGCGCGTACCAAAGCCGCGCATCGTCGGGAAAGGCCTTCAACCCGTCGTGCAGCACGCCGATGGTGGCCTGCGCATCCGGCTGCGTCGAAGCCAGCAGACTCCACGCATCGGCCTGGCGCGAACCGGACAGCGCATGTACGCCCCGTTCGAACAACGGTCGCGCATCGGCCTTGTCGCCGCGCCGCAAATACGCGATGCCGAGATTCATCGGCAGCATCGCGTCCGACGGATCGGCACGCATGCCGGCATGAAATGCGTCGAGTGCGCGATCCATCTGCCCCAGCTCGGCATAGGTGTTGCCGAGCGAAGTCCATCCAAATGCGTATGACGGATCGCTTTCGACCGAACGTAGATAGGCGGCCAGGCTGAGCGCGCCGCGATCGGGTAGCCGGCTCGTACGATAGGCATTGCCGAGGTTGTTCCACGCCCAGGCGCTGTGCGGTCGCGCTGCCGTCCATGCAAGGTCATGGCGAATCAGCCCGTCGACATCGTTCGCGACCGCGTACGCGCGCGCCTGGCTCATCCAGGCGGTCGCTTCGAGCGGCAGGTCGACGGCCGGCATCCGCGCCGCCACGGTCGCAATCCACTCGACCGGCAGCACCATGTAGAGCGACGCGGCGTTGTCCGCGCGGGCGCCCACCATGCCGATCAGATTACCCTGCTCGTCGTAGACGCCGGCCCCTGGTTCGGGCGGCGGCGCCGGATTCGGCGACGCGAGCACACCGGAATGGATGCCGCCGTCCGCCGCCCAGGCATGGCAGCACACGCGCAGCGCAACGGGATCATGACGGCCGAATCGCGCGCCCGCCAGATAGGCGGTCGTGGCCGATTCCGGACTTCGCGCCGTCAACGGCACGGCGGCGACGTCGAGATCCGTCGCTTCGACGATGCAGATGTCCCGATCCTGGTTGCCCGCGACGAGACGCGCGGGACGACGGCGGCCATCGGCCGATGCGATGTCGAATGCCGGCCGGCCTGCGAGCCGATGACACGGCGTCGCAACGCGGCCTGGTGCCACGACGATGCCGCCGGTCGTGACGTCGCCCGCGACAATGTTGACCTCACCTGGCGCGCTCTGGCCGATCGCGTCGTCATCCGATCGAACCGCCGCATCGGCCATCGACATGCCGGCTGCGAGCAACCATGCGCCTGCCAGCAGACGGCGCGCCTTCCCCCATCCCGAACGAGTATCCACGTGCGGTGCCCTCTTTTTATTGTGTTGGTATTCGAATGATTTTCTCTGCGATCCTGACGAATCGAGACGCCGGTTCGTGTCGGCACACTAGCAGCCGCGCCGGTGCAGCAGCAATCCGGTGCGGCCCGCATACGAAAATGCCGCCCGGCCCGCCGAACGGCATTGCGTGAAAGGCAACGTCTTCGCGTGCGCAGCGTTCAGCGCCGCGCGCTGCAAGACGAGCGTCGTGTCATCCGCGCCAGTTGGCCTCGTAGAAGCGTACGTAGCCGCTGCGCAGCGTCACGCATTGTGCGCGCGTCTCCGACAGCAGGCGCCGTGCGGCCGCCTCGATACGATCGCGGTGCTGGTCGAATGCGCCGACCATGTCCTCGAAGCGCGGCGACGCCGCGCCGAAGTGATCTTCCAGCGCCTCGGCGGTGATCTGACATTGAACGCGCTCGCCATTGACCAACGCCGTGAACGCAAGCATCAGGTCGCGCCCCGAATACTCGGGCTTCTCGTTCGTGAAATGAATCTGCATGGGAGCCGCCTCGACCGGTAGAAAACGAATGACCGCGTCCGTCGTCCGCTACCGGCCGGACGAAATGTACGCGGGCTCGCCGACGGAGGCACGGCCCGCGGGGATAGGCGCGGACAATGCATGCCGGTTGATTTCCACTTTAGACGGTTTCGCGCAGGAGACAAATTTTCCGGCGTGCGTCGTTCCGACGCGCATTTCATCTGATCAGCGCGGCATCCGGCACCGTTTCGGAAACCGGCGTCAGTGCGGATCGGTCGGCCAGACGTTGAGCGTGATTGCAGCCGTCGTGGCGCCCACCGCAATCGCGGCCGCCCCGTATCGCACCGCATCGGTCAGATCGAACAGCAGCCCGTGAATCGCCACGGCAATGCCGCCCAGCATGATGAAGGTGGCGATGGCCGCCAGCACGACTCTCAGTTCCGTCCGAACCATGATGCGTCTCCCGAACGGATGCATGTCGCGTCGCATGCATGTTGCAATGCGGAACACGGCGCGTGCGTGCTCCATTTCCATCATTGCAGGCGGCCGTTTAAAAGCAAGTGGATTTTGTTCGCGGTCGCACATCGTACGCGGCGCTTGTATGATGATGCGTACCCGGATGGCCGGCGTTCGCACATCGATGGTGCGCCGCACGCGGAGGTGGGGATCGGTAGAGAATTTCCGCGAGTGTGCGTGCGCCGGATCGGCCGATTTCGAAGAGCATCAGGGCTGGGTGAGCGTTGAAGTGCCAACTGGGGTCGACCGCGAAGGATGGGGGCCGAGTAAGCACTAAAGCGCTAACCGGGACCGACCGCGAAGCATGGGGCTTGAGTAAGCGCTGAAGCGCTAACCGGGCCGACCGCGAAGCATGGGGCTTGAGTAAGCGCTAAAGCGCTAACCGGAGCCAACCGCGAAGCATGGAGCCCGAGTAAGCGCTAAAGCGCCAACTCAGGCCGACCGCGAAGCATGGAGCCCGAGTAAGCGCCAAAGCGCCAACTCGGGCCGACCGCGAAGCATGGGGCCCGAGTAAGCGCCAAAGCGCCAACTCGGGCCGACCGCGAAGCATGGGGCCCGAGTAAGCGCTAAAGCGCTAACTCGGGCCGACAGGAGACAAGTCATGCCGCAACCCTTCGTGCTGCCCGCCACCGCGGGTCGCACCGACCTGCTCGCGCAGGCGCATGCGCGTTCGACCGCGGTCGGCCTGCGCGCGCACGAACGCCCCGATTTCTCGCCGCTGTCGCGCATCGCGCTGCGTGAACTGCTCGACACGAATCACGCACTGTTCTCGCACGCCCGCCCGGTGATGGAGAACCTCCACGCGCAAATCGCCGACACGCAAAGCCTCGTGCTGCTGACCGACGCCGACGGCGTGATCCTGCACAGCATCGGCGACCCGGACTTCATCGAGAAAGCCAACCGCGTCGCGCTGTGTACGGGCGTCTCGTGGGCGGAAGGCGCGCGCGGCACCAACGCGATCGGCACCGCACTCGCATCGGGCCAGGCCGTCGCCGTGCACGGCGACGAACATTTCCTGCACGCCAACCATATCCTCACCTGCTCGTGCGCGCCGATCTTCGATCCGTTCGGCCGCACGCTCGGCACGCTCGACGTCAGCGGCGATCCGCGCGGCTCGAGCCCGCATACACTCGCGCTCGTGCGGATGTCCGCACAACTGATCGAGAACCACCTGTTCGCGAACCAGTGCGCGGAAGCTCTGCGGCTGCGCTTTCATGCGCACGAGGAATGCGTCGATTCGCTGTTCGCCGGGCTCGTCGCATTCGGCCCCGACGGCGGGCTGATCGCCGCGAACCGCAGCGCACAATTCCAGCTCGGCGCGACGTTCGACGCACTGCAGCATCAGGCCAGCGACGCACTGTTCGGCATGCGCTTCGGCCAGCTCGCGCAGCAGGCGGCACGCGCCCCCGGCGCGATGTTCCGCCTCACGCTGTCGACCGGCGTACGCGTGCTGGCGCGCTGCGAATTCGCGGAAGCGCACAAGACCACCGTCGCCGTCACGCCGCCCGTGCCCGCCGCACGCGCGCGCACGCCGGATCCCGACGCGATCACGTTCGCGACGCTCGACACGGGCGACGCGCGCATGGCCGCCGTGCTCGAACGCGTCGCGAAGATCCGCGGGCGCGACCTGCCGCTGCTGATCCTCGGCCAGACCGGCACCGGCAAGGAATGGCTCGCCCGTGCACTGCACCAGGCATCGCCGCGCGCGGACGGCCCGTTCGTCGCGGTCAACTGCGCGGCACTGCCCGATTCGCTGATCGAGGCCGAGCTGTTCGGCTACGAGGACGGCGCGTTCACGGGCGCGCGCAAGCGCGGCAGCCCCGGCAAGATCGTGCAGGCCGACGGCGGCACGCTGTTTCTCGACGAAATCGGCGACATGCCGCTCGCGCAGCAGGTCAGGCTGATGCGCGTGCTGCAGGAACGCGCGGTGATGCCGCTCGGCGGCGCGCGTGCCGTGCCGGTCGACGTGCGCGTGGTCTGCGCGACCCATCGCGACCTGCGCGCGATGATCGCGGAAGGCACGTTCCGCGAAGACCTGTTCTACCGGATCAACGGGCTCGCGGTCACGCTGCCGGCGCTTGCCGCACGCACCGACCTGCCCGCGCTCGTCGAGCGGATTCTCGCGCGGCTCGCGCGCAGCGAACCGATGCCGTGCCGCATCGCCACCGACGTGCTCGACGCGTTCACGCGCCACCGCTGGCCCGGCAACCTGCGCCAGATGACCAACGTGCTGCGCACGGCCGGCATGCTGGCCGAAGACGAAGCGGAAATCACGCTCGCCCATTTGCCCGACGATTTCTGGCTCGACTGCGAGGACGCACCGGCGGCACCCGCGGCACCGGATGCGCCGGCCACCGCAACGCCGGCCGCATCGGCCGGCGCGCGC
>NZ_CAJNKE010000206.1 GCF_905232215.1 Burkholderia sp. LMG 13014 | reverse complement strand
GTTCCGGGCCCGGGCGGCGGCATTCCGGTGCGCATCTACCATCCCGACGGCGCCGCCGGCGTGGCGCTGGCCTTTCATGGCGGCGGATGGCGGATGGGCGATCTCGACAGCTTCGACGCCGTGTGCCGGCACCTCGCCAACGACTCCGGTCTGGCCGTGATCAACGTCGACTACCGGCTCGCGCCCGAGCATCCGTTCCCGGCCGCGCTCGAAGACGTATGGACGGCCACCTGCTGGGCCGCGGAGCACGGGCCCGAGCACGGGCTGCCGACCGAGCGCCTGACGGTATTCGGCGAGTCGGCCGGCGGCAATCTCGCCGCCGTCGTGTGTCTACTCGCGCGGGAGAATGCCCGGCCGCGCCTCCTCGCGCAGGCGCTCGTGTATCCGGCCACGGATGCCCGGCAACAGCACGCGTCGCAGTCGCCTTACGCGGAAGGCTTCCTGCAGCGCAGCGCCGACGTCGCGCATGCGTTTCGCGAGTACGCGCTCGATCACGGCGTGTCGCCATCGGCGTGGACGCTGTCGCCGTTCCATGCGAACAGCCACGCGGACCTGCCGCCGGCCCTCGTCATCACCGCCGAGTGCGACGTGTTGTGCGACGACGGCGAGGCCTATGCGCGCAAGCTCGCCGATGCGGGCGTGCCGACGGCCTGCGTGCGCTATGCGGGCATGCTGCACACGTTCTACGGCATGCGCGGCGAGGTCGATGCCGCCGCATTGGCCCAGCGGCAGGTCGCTGACATGCTGCGTACCGCCGTGCTGGCCGCGTAGCGATACAGAAGAACGTGCGACCGGGGAACTTCCGTACAATGGCGGCAGCGACGCCGGTCGCACCCTGCCCCGCTCGATCGGGGTGCATGCCCTTCCAAGGAAGCCATAAAGATGAGCACCGCAGTCGCGAAGCAGCCCGCCCGCAGCCGACCCGGCACGAAAACACCGTCGGCACCGGCTGAATCGAGGTCGAAGGCGAGTCTGCCGCGCCACAGCCTGATCGAACTCATCACGCTGCAGTGGCAGCACGAGCACAGCGATCTCGACCTGTCGAATTTCCTGATGGCGATCTACTTCATGCGGATCGGCACGCTCGTCGAACAGTCGTTCGACAAGATGTGCCAACGCATGTGGGGCATCAGCGGGTCGGACATGCGGGTGCTGCTCGCGTTGCGCCGCAGCGGGCACCCGTACGCGAAACGGCCGACCGATCTGTACCGCGCGCTGCTCGTGACGTCGGGGGCCATCACCAAGAAGATCGACCGCCTCGCGAGCCTCGGGATGGTGGAGCGTCAACCGGATCCGGGCCATGCGGGTGGATTCATCGTCCGCCTGACCCGGAAAGGGCTCGACGTCGTCGACAAGGCCGTCGTGAAACTGGCGAACGAATCGTCGATCGCCCCCGCGATGGCGCATTTTTCGGATGCCGAGCGCACGGCCGGCAACGAATTCTGCCTGCGCATGCTGGCATTCATGGAGGAGCTGGCGGCGCCGGAGGCCGATGACGCCGACGACGCGCCGCCGCCGGCAAAGACCAAGCGAGCGCCGCGCAGCCGCAAGTAGTTCGCCGGCCTGGCCGGCACGCCGGTTTTTCCAATACCGGGACCGGATGCCGGCCCGGTTCAGATCGCCACTTCCGGCGGTGCCTGGCGAAACAGCCGCGTAATCCAGCACAGATACACGAGCCCGAGCACGAACCACACGACGCCGAGCACGAGCGCCGCCTTCTCGAGGCTCACGAGCAGCCAGATATCGGACACCGCGCCGATCGCGGGAAACACGAGTCCGCCAAATACGCCGATCCTGCGCTCACCGTGATTGCCCGACAGATACAGCCGAATCACGCACAGATTGACGGCCGTAAAGGCGAGGAACGCGCCGAAGTTGATGAACGACGTCAACGTGGCGACATCCAGCTTCAGCGCGATCAATCCGACGACGCCGGCCAGTGCAATGTTGATCGCGGGCGTCTTAAAGCGCGGATGAATGAACCCGAAGATGCGCTTCGGCAGGATTTCGTCGCGGCCCATCGCATACAGCAGCCGCCCGACGCTCGCTTGCGCGGAGATGCCCGACGCGAACTGCGCGAGGATCAGGCCGGCGAGGAACACGGTGACGAACAGGTCGCCGCCGATCATCTTCGCGACTTCGAACGCGGCCGAATCCGTATCCTTGAATGCGACGCCGGGGTGCGCGAGCTGCATCGTGTACGCCGCGATCACGAAGATCGCGCCGCCGATCAGCGCAATCAGCAGGATCGCGCGCGGCATGTTCTTCTTCGGATCGATCGTTTCCTCGGTCAGCGTCGAGACCGCGTCGAAGCCGAGGTAGGAATACGCGGCGATCGCGGCGCCTGCCATCGTCGCGCCGAACGGCACGTGCGGCTTGAAGAACGGCTCCGCCATCGCGATGCCGCCCGGGCCCGCCGCAGCCGACGCATAGTGCCAGCACAGCACGACGAACATCGCGACGATCGCCAGTTGCACGACCATCAGCACGATATTGAAGCGCGCGGCCAGTTCGATGCCGACGATGTTCAACCCGCTCGTCAGCACGATGAACGCCACGATCCAGATCCAGGTCGGCACGTGCGGAAATGCCGCGTTCAGATAGGCGGCACCGATCAGCCAGATCACCATCGGCAGGAAGAAATAATCGAGCAGCGTTGCCCAGCCGATCATGAAGCCCAGGTGCGGGTTGAACGTCCTGCGCGTGTACGTATAGGCCGAACCGGCGGCCGGATAGAGCCGCGCGAGCTTGCCGTAGCTGAGCGCGGTGAATGCGATGGCGATCAGCGCGAGCAGATAGGCGAGCGCGGCCGTATCGTCGCTGGCCTTGGCGAGCACGCCGTAGGTACCGTAGACGATCAGCGGCGCCATATAGGCAAGGCCGAACAGCAGCACGGACGGCAGGCCGAGCGTGCGCTTCAGGCGTACGGGTTCACTGGATGACGACGCTTGCATGTTATCTCCTGGGCGCTTCTGGGGCGATGCGAATGCCTGGTGCCGTGCGGCCGGCATTTCAATGGGACGACCGGGCATGTGCAGAGCGTCGCGCCCTGCTCCATGCATGGGATGGACCGCAGATTCGGCTACTCGGCGCGGTGACCGCTCGCGTCGATCGTGAGCACGCGATTCCCGGCAGCCTGTTCGACAGGCGAGAGACCGAGCGCCACGCGTGCGTCGTGCAGATAGCTGTAATGCTCGCGACTCGCTTCGAGGCGCGTCAGATCGACGCTCGCCGGGGCGACGGCTTCGTCCCGGCCGAGTTCGATCGTGCTGTCGCCAAACGGATCGACCAGCGTGGACAGGCCGGCGAACGTCAGGTCGTCGTCGCCGGACCCGCAGCGGTTCACCATCACCGCGAACATCTGGTTCTCCATCGCGCGTGCCGCGATCGCGCGGCGATGCACAGGGCCGAATGGGTCCATGTTGCCGTTGGTGACGATCAGCAGATCGGCGTCGAGCGCAGCGACCGCGCGCGCCGTCTCAGGGAATTCGATGTCGTAGCAGATCAGCACGCCTACCGTCAGACCGTTCCACACGCACGTCGCGAAGCGGTCGCCTGACGTGAATACGCCGACATCCGACGCCCACAGATGGGTCTTGCGATAGCGCAGGACGATGTCGCCCTGCTCGTCGACGAGCACCGTGGTGTTGTAGAACCGGCCGTCGTCGCGCTCCGCGAGGCCCACCGCGACGGCGACGCGCTTGCGACGTGCCGCATCACGTACCGCCTGCAGCCGCGGGCCGTCGAGCGTCTCGGCGACATCCCGGACGTTATCCCGTGTCGGGAAGCCCGACAGCGTCGTTTCGGGGAACACGATCAGTTTCGTGCCGCCCGCCACGTCGGCGCGCTCGATCGTGGCGATCACCTTGCGGGTGTTGTGCGCGACGTCGCCGTCAACCAGCGACAGTTGTGCGAGTTCTACCTGCATGAAGCCATCTCCTTCCAATCGCCTTTCGTTTGCATGTCGTATGCGTTGCACGTGTCGTGCGACGCGCGTCGAGCGACGCGGTGCATGGCCCGCTGCTCGCCGAAGTGAGGCCGATTATCGGGTTATTATTTTTGACCTGAAATTCCCCGCCAGGGTTACCCTCACCGGAGCACACGATGGACCTCGAATGGCGAGATCTCGCTTTTCATCGGGAGATTGGCTCGGCCATCGATGCGCTCGACGGCCCGCATTTCTGGGCGCGTCTCACACGCGTACTCGAGCGGCATCTCGATTTCGACAACTGGGTCGCGCTGCGCTTTGCGCGCGATGCCGCGCCGCTCGTGCTCGCCGAACAGGCGATGCCGGACGGCAAGATCGACCTGATGTTCCAGGACTATCTGGCCGCCCTCTACCAGCTCGATCCGTTCTATCTCGCCGCGTTCGAAACACAGGCGTCGGGCTTCTACACACTCGCCGACGTCGCACCGGACAACTTCCGGATGACCGAGTACTACCAGCGGTACTTCAAGAAGAACATCGTCGGCGACGAAGTGCATTTCAACGTCGTGATCGATCGCGATCACACGCTGGGCTTCTCGCTCGGCAAGACGAGCAAGTACGACGAGCGCGAGATGGCATTGCTGACGCTTTACACACCCTGGGTGCTGTCGTTGATGCAGCAGCGCCTGCGCTTCGAAAAGTTCGTCGTGAACGAAACGCCGCGCGCAAGGGAACATGAAGCGCCCGACCCGCACACGCGCTTCGGGATGCTGACCGGAAAGAGCGGACGCGGCGCGTTGACGACGCGCGAAATCGAAGTGGCGATGCTGTCGTTGAGCGGCTTCTCCACGCGGGCGATCGGGGAGAAACTGTCGATCTCGTTCGAGACGATGCGCGCGCACAAGAAGCATATCTACGCAAAGCTCGGTGTCGGATCGCAGTCGGAACTCTTTGCGCTGTTCTACGATCCGGCGAGAGCGGGTGAATCCGCATGATGCGCGTGGCGGCGGCGCTGCCCGGACACCCGATCGATAGTCATGACGCAATCGCGCGCGGCAGCGATGTCGCGCGTTCTCCCGTGTCGGGAAACAGGCGCTGGCTCAGAAAATCGGCGAAGACCCGCACCTTCGGCGGCATCATGCGCCCCGACGGCCAGAGCGCGCGAAGCGGAATGCGCTCTGCCGTGAAGTCTGGCAGCACGGCCACGAGCGAACCGCTGGCGAGTTGTGCACGCACCGAGAAGTCCGGCAGGCTGGCAAGGCCGAGCCCTTCCTCGGCCAATGCCATGAGCGGTTCGACCGCGCTTGCGATGGCCGTGGCGGGAAGCTCGACCTCGAACGGCGCACTATCGCGCATGAACGACCATGGCCGCAGGCGTCCGGTTCGCGGAAAGCGATGTTGCAGGTACGCATGCGCGGCGAGGTCTTCCGGAGATACCGGCGTGCCATGCGTGGCCAGGTACGCCGGCGACGCCACGACCACATGTGAAAAATAACCGAGCGTGCGCGTGGTCAGTTGCGAATCGACCACCTCGCCGGTTCGCAGCACCACGTCGAAACCGTCCTCGATGACATCCACGATACGGTCGCTGAAGTCGATGTCGAGTTGAACCTCGGGATACGTGCGCATGAACGCCGCCAGCACGGGCATCAACAGCATGCCGACCAGCGGAACGCTCACGCGCAGCCGGCCCGTGGGTGTCGCGCGTGACACCGCCAGTTCGGACTCCGCTTCGGCGATCTCGCCGAGGATGCGCTGGCAACGCGCCAGAAACAGTTCGCCTTCGGGCGTGAGCCGCACACTGCGGGTGCTGCGATGAAACAATCGGAGACCGAGGCACGCCTCGAGCCGTGCGACAGCCTTGCCGATCGCGGACGCGGAGATCCCGAGCTGGCGCCCCGCCTCGGCAAAGCTCAGCTCCTCTGCCGCACGAGTGAAGATCGCGATGCCGCTCATGCGGTCCATCGCGCCGCTCGTGCGCCCGGTCGCAGCGGACAGGTCGCGATGAATCGGGTCCCGCGAAGCGGTATCCATCCGGGTCGTCACAGCGCATCTCCGAAAAGAGGAGTCTTGGTCCGATCCTGCAAAGCACAACCGCGTCACGGTTCGAACTGCGGCGCGCCCCGCTGAATGGCTCGAATTATCGGTGCCGACGTCCAGCTGACCTGCCCCCAGTTTCAAGAGATTGTTGCCTGATCGGTATGGACGAGTGGGCCGTCGCGTCGGAAATCTTATTTGATTGAAGCCGTGGCTTACGACTTGAGCAGGAAACGCACGTTACCTGTATCCTCGCCGAGCAATTCCGACAGGCGGTTCCCCCATCGGCGCCACGCGTCGCGCATCTGCGCCTCATAGTTGAATTGCAGATAGATCCGATCAAGCGGCTCGTTACGCGCGTGATTCAGACATCGATGCACGACGCTTTCCGGAATACCTAGCGACTGCATCATCGTTGCGCATGTGCGGCGCAGGTCATGGCGTTTCCATTGGCCGCCCGAGACAATAAGCGTATCCGTTGCTGTCGTGCGACCCTCGGTCGATGCACCCTTCCCGCGTTGCCGATCACGGATCGCCTTGCACGTTGTATGGATAGTAACGTGCGGAATCTTGCCCTGTTGCGACGGAAATACGTGATCGCGACGCACATCGCCCTCGGACAATCCAGCGCGCACAATCTGCTGTGCCGCAAATTGCGCAAGGACGAAATCGGAAAGATGAATCGTAATCGCCGCGCTTGACTTCGTGCGTTCCTTTGGAATCCGCCACGTTCGTGCCTTGAAGTCAAGATCAGCCCATCGAGTCACGAGTGTTTCACCGACACGCGTTCCGCAAGCAAGCATCACCCATACCGCTGACTCAATGGAGCGCGGAAGCCGTGCAGCCGGCATAAGTTCACCGAGCGCGCGGATTCCCGAACTTGTAGCCGACGACCCGCAATCATACCGAATCTGGGCAATCGATCACGATGGAGGCCTAATTATCGGCGAAGAAATCGATAAGATGGGGCACCCGTGCTTAACGGGCTTCATGCCGGCGCGGATCGCCGGAGAGTTGAAACGTACATCAACGGGGTGGACGATTAACTCTAAATCTGGGCGATACAGCGGTGACTATCGAAACGTTGATGAGCTCCTCATTAATGCACTTCTAAAATTCAAAACGATTTTCAATCATTCGTCGGAAAAAATTTCTATTTATCGTCGCAAGTTTCCAAAAACGATCGCGGCGCGGATTGGTCACGAAGCCGCCAGCACATCCAATAGTTAATTCCCTGGCCACCCAAGCTGCTCAAATTTGGAGATATCGAGTGCTATGCCGCAATTTAGCCGCCGGCTAAAGATAGCTTGCGACTACCTACACTCCAGTTAGGTGTCGTGGTGCTGATCATGACACTCGCGGACAAAACGGGGGAGGTCAACGTGGTCCTCTGGCCCGATCTGCTCGACTAGTTTCGGAAGGAAGCGCTCGGCGCGCACCCGCTGTCTACGGCGTATGGCAAGCGGAAGGCAAGGTGCGGCATCTGATCGCGAGTATGCTCGTCGACCGGAGCGAGTTACTCGGGGCACTACCGACGACAGCACTGGAGTTTTGCTGGCATCGGCGTGTGCCAACAATCGTCCACAAAGCGTCATTGGTACATCGGCCCCACTTGCCACTTGCGCGTCCACTTTTCTACCGAAAAGGCCGCTCCGTTCTAAGTGCTTCGTGTAGCCGGAGAACGTCGTACTAAAACGTCGGGTCGATACCGACTCGACGTAGCAGTTCGTATTGAATTTCCACTGCGGACAACCTGCGCTTTCCAGCGTCAGTTTTAACATAGACCTCTTGGCTTCCAGTCGCGAATAGTAAGGTACGACGCATCGCTGGGATTCTGACTTCGACGAGATATAGGTTATCAATAGGCTTGATTCCGTCGCTAACGGGATGTAGTTCTACTTGATATGCGGTGGGCGCGATTGACGGAACGATCTGATGAAGCTTCTCAGTTACCACACGCCTAAGCTCGTCACAATCGCGATCTGTCAGGGACACTCCTATGATCGATAGGTCTTCGTCACGAATTCCCCAAAACACTGAGCCATCTTGTGGGCGTCCAGAGTTCATGAAAGCTACCGCGTACTGATCGACAAGTGACTTTATCGAAGCTATCGGATTAGCCCCCTTTATTTCTTTTAGTTCGCAACTGCGGTTCTCTTGGCGCGGAAATTTCCCCCCCCTTATCCAGAGCGGACCTTGTCGTCTCGCACGCGTTTGACGTCGAGGCATAAAAGAACGATCGTTGTATCCCGCAAGTGACGTCACTGCCTCCTTCGGTCGAACTAGCTCGAGAATCTCACCGCCGATAAGTGGAGACTGTCGGCTTGAGAACACGATCACTTGCGACAACTCAGAGATTGCATCCAGAATTTCCAGAGCGAAATTACGTGTGGCATAGTCCCACCTCATTGCAATATCGTCAACAAGAAGTGGCAGTCTTAAGTTTGCCTTCTTTCGTACGACGAACTCCCAAAGAAGTGACATCAATGCCTGTTCGCCTTGGGAAGCCAAGCGCCCTAGGTGAGTTCCGTTCTTAGATAGCCTAGACCATCGCTCGCCTTGTCTGATCCTGTCTGGAAGCAACCGTTCAATCACCTCCCAATCGCCCTTCACGAGACTTCGCCCCATGGATTCTTCAGCGAGCAATAAACAGGGGCCGTCTGGATCACTCATTGTTGTTAATATCCGCATTGCGAGTGGACATGGCGCGTGCGATACCGCGATCTGTCCTCGCGAATCCGCCGAAACACTGAGAGTTGAGACCTCAGTCAGATCATCTTCAATTAACGTGACAGTCACGTGGGAAGGGCCAGTGGCTCCCTCTCGCACGCGGATTGCGGATCGACCTACAATCGCGGCGACTATGGCTCCGCAGAGCTGGGTCTTCCCACTCGCGTTGCCGCCAACTACGAAGGTGACACTACGTCCCGAGAACGCAAAGCCTGCCGCGGAAAATGGGCCAAAATTTTTGATAGATACGTTATCGATATACATAGGAAGCGTGGCCGCGGGAGAAAGCCTGTCGACGAACAATATTGCCATACTGAGTTAACCGATGCAGTTTTACTCGGAATCACTCTTTTATGCTGTGCCGAGCGCAACTGCTCTTTCACTACCCCTACTGACGGACCATCCTGATCCTGACGCGCGGACTTTTTCACTGTGCCTTAATCCGCGTCCTGCCTCTCGACCCTGCTGCGCATCAATCGCTGATGCAGTAAACCCTATCGATCTAGTCGGACGCAGCCGGTGCGGCCACACAGGCGCATGTGCCGCGCAGCATTCCCGTCCGGTCAACCCGAGGCATGGCATGCGCTCGGCTCCCAGCTCCCCGCCCTTTACTCGCGACCGTAGCCGATCGCGGACAGGCGTCAAGGGGCGCAGGACCGTGTTGCCCGCACCCCTCCCTCGCCTTTTTCCTTGACGCCTGCCCGCTATCGGCTCCTTCAGTCGCACGGGCGGGAACCCGGGAGCCTGGCGGCAGCAAAGCCAACCCCGAGTTCCACCGGAAGGTGGCCAGCCGCAACGGCAAAGCACGCCTTCTCGCCCGGTTCAGGTCCTCAACCTTGACGGGAGAACATCATGCAACTCGCTTCCTCATTCCACTACAGCGCCCCGATGCTGCGCGCGGATTCGCCGCTGTCGGATGATCAGATTCGCCGCGTTGCCCCCTCAATCTTCGCGGACGGCAAGCACGAAAGCCGCTCCGAG
>NZ_CAJNKE010000205.1 GCF_905232215.1 Burkholderia sp. LMG 13014 | reverse complement strand
ATTGTGCCACCGATGCGGCGCACACCGGGTTTACGCGGATGGTCGGCCGTCCTGCCGCTGCCGATAAGCCGGGTCAGGCAGTCTGCGCAACGGGGCAGTTGGACGAGCGCAACGGTTTGAGCAGGGTTCATATACCCCGATGGACGGACGGTTTGCGACGTGACACCATTTTGACCTCACGCGGCCGCACACCGCGTCGTCCGCCCTGCGGGCCACACATACAACAGACCAAACAATCGCCGGGCGCTCGACCATGCCCGGCCCCCGGCTCCGGAGATCCGTCATGAAGAAGCACGTCATTTTTGCCGCCGCGCTGGCCGCTTTCGCCGCGCCGGTCTTCGCCCAGAACAGCGTGACGCTGTACGGTGTGATCGACGAGGGCTTCAATTACACGAACAACGTGAACGTCAATGGGGTCGGAAAATCGAATTACCAGCTCGCGAGCGGCTATGCGCAAGGCAGCCGCTGGGGCCTGAGGGGCAGCGAGGATCTCGGCGGCGGGCTGAAGGCGATCTTCACGCTGGAAAACGGTTTTGACGTGAACAACGGCCGGCTTGGCCAGGGCGGCCGCATGTTCGGCCGCCAGGCGTTCGTCGGGCTGAGCGAGTCGCGCTTCGGCACGCTGACCTTCGGCCGCCAGTACGATTCGGTCGTCGACTATCTCGCGCCGCTCACGGCCAACGGCAACTGGGGCGGCACGCTGTTCTCGCACCCGTTCGACAACGACAACACGGACAACTCGTTCCGCGTCAACAACACGGTCAAGTACGCGAGCGCCGACTGGAACGGCCTGACGTTCGGCGGCACGTACAGCTTCAGCAACAGCACCGGCTTCTCGAACAACCGTCAATACAGCCTCGGCGCGCAGTATTCGCTCGCCGGGCTGCAGGTCGCGGCTGCGTACCTGCAGGCGAACAATCCGGGCGTCGGCAGCGCGGGTGCGATCTCGGCGGACGATGCGAACTTCGTCGCCGACCGCCTGCGGATCTTCGGCGGCGGCGTCAACTACACGTTCGGCCCGGCCACGGTCGGCTTCGTCTACACGAAGACGGACGTGAAGAACCCGGTGTCGACCGTCTACCTGCCGGCAGCGACGTTCGCCGGCCTCGGGCTGACCGCGACGAAGTTCCAGAACTTCGAGATCAACGGCAAGTACCAGCTCACGCCCGATTTCTATCTCGGCGCGCAGTACGTGTACACGGACGGCAAGTTCGATGCCGCCGCCGGGTCGTTCAAGCCGAAATACCACACCGTTGGGCTGATGGCCGACTACAGCCTGTCGAAGCGCACCGACGTCTACCTGCAGGGCGCCTGGCAGAAGGTTGCCGGCGACAAGACGGGCACGGCGGCCGACGGCGGCTACGTGGTCGGCACGGATGGCCCGTCGGCGTCGTCGAACCAGTTCGCGGTGCGCGCCGCGATCCGCCACAAGTTCTGATCGGGTGGGCGGTGCCGAGGCCGAGCGCCTCGGCGCCGGCTGTCGTCAGTCTGCCCGGGGTGTGCCCCCGAGCGTTTCCGCGAGCCAGTCGACGAAGATCCGCACGCGCGGCGCGAGATGCCGGCCGGTCGGAAACACGACCGACACGGGCAGCGGCTCCGCATTCCATTCCGGCAGCACCTCGACCAGCGAGCCATCGGCAAGCAGCGGCCCGAGCCCTTCGCGCGGTGCCTGGATCAGCCCGAGGCCCGCAAGACAGCACGCGAGATAGGCCTGCGAGCTGTTGACTGCCACGACGCTGCGCATCTTGACCGCGTGCAGCTGGCCCGAATCCATGTCCGCATATTCCCAGTCCAGCTCGCGGCCCGTACGGCTCGAGAAATAGCCGACCGCGACGTGGTCCGGCAGCTCGTCCGGCGAGCGCGGCGTGCCGTGCCGCGCGAGATACGCGGGCGCCGCGCAGTTGATCTGCGCGAGTTCGCCGATGCGCCGCGCGACGAGCGACGTGTCGGACATCGTGCCGACCCGCACCGCGCAGTCGATGCCGTCGGCGACCAGATCGACGAAGCGGTCGGTCGTGCCGATCACGACACGCAGGTCGGGGTAGCGCGCGTGGAAACCCGGTAGCGCCGGAATCACCTGGTTCAGCGCGAAGCGCTCGGGCAGGTCGACGCGGATCGCGCCGCGCGGCATCGTGCCGGCGTCCTCGAACAGCGTTTCCGCATCGTCGAGATCGGCCAGCAGCCGCATGCAGCGTTCGTAATAGGTCGCGCCCTCGGCCGTCAGCGCGACGCGCCGCGTCGTGCGCTGCAGCAGGCGGGTCTTCAGGTGCTTTTCCAGATACTGGACGGCGTTGCTGACCGTCGGGCGCGGCAATTGCAGTTGCTCGGCCGCCTTCGTGAAGCTGCCGAGATGGGCGACGCGCGCGAAGATGCGCATTGCTTGCAGATGATCCATGCGGGGCGAGTGCTTGGGTGGAGGGGAGCAGGCTCCATTGTTAATCAGCGTCGAATGGTTTGGTTGAGTGTTTCGCGTTTATCGCGCATCGCGATGCGTCCAGAATCCGGCCTGTTCATTCATCACTCAAGGAAACGGACATGGATACGCGTGAACTGGGCCGTACGGGCCCGTGGGTGTCGGCACTCGCGCTCGGCTGCATGGGGATGTCGGACTTCTACGGACCGGCCGACCGCGACGAAAGCATCGCGACCCTGCATGCGGCCCTCGACCACGGCATCACGATGCTCGACACCGGCGATTTCTACGGCATGGGCGACAACGAGATGCTGATCCGCGATGCGCTGCGCGGCCGGGCACGCGACCAGGTGCTGATCAGCGTGAAATTCGGCGCGCTGCGCGATCCGGCCGGCGGGTTTGCCGGCTACGACGCACGGCCGGTGGCGATCCGCAACTTCGTCGCGTACTCGCTGAAGCGGCTCGGTACCGACTACATCGACATCTACCGGCCGGCGCGCGTCGATCCGGCGGTGCCGATCGAGGAGACGATCGGCGCGATCGCCGATCTCGTGAAGGCCGGGTACGTGCGCCATATCGGCCTGTCGGAAGCCGGCGTCGACACGATCCGCCGCGCGGCGGCCGTCGCGCCGATCGCCGACCTGCAGATCGAGTATTCGCTGCTGTCGCGCGGGATCGAGGCCGGGATCCTGCCCGCGTGCCGCGAACTCGGGATCGGCGTGACGGCCTACGGCGTGCTGTCGCGCGGGCTGCTCGGCGGACGCTGGAGCACGGCGCGGCAGGGCGAGCGTGATTTCCGCGCGGCGAGCCCACGCTTCCAGGGCGAGAACCTCGCGCACAACCTCGTGCTCGTCGACGCGCTGCGCGCCATCGCCGACGAGAAGGGCAGCAATCCGGCGCAGGTCGCGATCGCGTGGGTGCTATCGCGCGGCGGCGATATCGTGCCGTTGATCGGCGCGCGCAAGCGCACGCAGCTTCAGGACGCGTTGCAAGCCGCTGAGATGCAACTAACGGTCAATGACATCGCTCGCATCGAAGCGGCGGTTCCCGCCGGGGCGGCTGCCGGTGAGCGTTATCCGGCCGCACAGATGGCGCACCTCGACAGCGAGCAGGGGCGGGGGGCATCTCACGGGGACTGATCGCTCCGGATCGGCTTGGGTTTCGGAACAGGCACGGGTTCGGCCCGGATTCGGGTGCCGGGGCGGGGTTCGGCAACGCCGATGGCGGGGCATGCCCCGGCTGCCTTGACCCGGCGGCGCGTGTTCCGCCGGCCCGTGGCGCGACAGCACGTCGGCACAATCGCGCCGCCGCTCCGTCCGGCAAGCCCTAGCCAGCCTCAGGCAAAGCCAGATGGCGGGCGGCGCGATCGGGGTTCACTATCGGCGCCGTACTCAACCGGACGGAATGCCTTCATGCACATTCAGACGCTGACGATCATCGCGGTGGTTTTCCTGCTGGCCGGCGCGGTCAAGGGCATGATCGGGCTCGGCCTGCCGACGATCGCAATGGGGCTGCTGACGCTCGCGATGCCGCCGTCGGCCGCGGCGAGCCTGCTGCTCGTGCCGTCGTTCATCACCAATGTGTGGCAGTTGTGGCTCGGCCCGTCGTTCGGGCCGTTGCTGCGCCGGCTGTGGCCGCTGCTTGCCGGCCTGACGATCGGCACGCTGACGGGCGGGCTGCCCGCGCTCGCGGCCGGCAGCACCTGGACGCATGCGGCACTCGGCGTGGTGCTGATCCTCTACGGGCTGTGGGGGCTGGCCGCCGCGCGGCTGCCTGCGCCGGGCCGCCATGAAAAATGGCTGTCGGCCGTGGTCGGCTACCTGACGGGTGTCGTGACGGCCGCGACCGGCGTGTTCGTCGTGCCGGCCGTGCCGTACCTGCAGGCGCTGCGGCTGTCGAAGGACGACCTGATCCAGGCGCTCGGGCTGTCGTTCACCGCATCGACGATCGTGCTCGGCCTGCAGTTGCGCGTGACGGGTGCGCTGGAGACGGTCGATCTCGGCGTGTCGGCGCTTGCGCTCGTGCCGGCGCTGGCGGGTATGGCCGGCGGGCAATATGCGCGGCGCGTGATGAGCGAGAAGGCGTTCAAGCGCTGCTTCTTCGTCGGGCTGATCGCGCTCGGCGCGTATATGGCGGCGTCGGGGTGGCTTTGAACGGGCATCGCCGACGCGCGTGATGCCCGCCGCCCACCGTCCGTGACGCTCCTGAAGCCGGTTTCAACGACAACCGGCTTCAGGAGCATTCACGGAACGTGGGTCACACCGCTCAGGCCGGGTCGGCGTACTTCAGCGTCCACCCGAACGTGCGGGTCGCACCCGCGCCGAGTGCAAACGGCTTCGTCGTGCACGCGAAGTTCGAATGCAACTGGCCGATCGGCGTCGTCGACAGCGGGTTCGTCGTGCCGTTCACCGTGTCGAAGGCGGACAGCGCGCAGGTGTCGAACCCGGACGCCGCGTAGCCGGTCGCGGCGCTGTTTGCGTACGTGACCGACACGCCGTCGCCATTGGCTTGCGTCGACGCGAAATCCGCGAACGACGTGAAGTCCGTTTCGACCGACAGGTTGCCGGTGAGCGTGCCCGTGCTCAGCGTATCGCTGCGGGCGATCGAACCATGCGCGAACGTCAGCACCGTATGCACCTGCAGGTCGAGATCCGTCGTGTATGCCGCGTTCTTCGACGCGAGCCGGAACTTCGTGGTATCGAATGACACGATCACCTGCCCGTTGCTTTGCTGGACGCTCAGGTTCTTGTAGTACGTGACGGGCATGTAGGTCTTCCCGTTGTACGACACCTGCGGCACCAGCAGCGCGTAGCCGAGATCGGTCGTGCCGTAGATCAGCTTGTCGGAGAACGGCACCGGGTAGTACGGCGTGTACGAGTTGTAGTCGGGCGCCTGGCTGAGGTTCAGGTTGATCACGCGCCGGCCGTCGCGCACGGTGACGAGCGCCGCACTGTACGGATGCGCGGTGTCGCCGGGCTGGTTGTACCAGGTGAGCGTGTAGCGCGGCAGCGCGTCGAGCCATGCGTTGTAGTCCGCATCCGCCATCGGCGCCTGGCCGCCGAAGCCGAGCTTGTTCCACCACGCGTTCACGTACAGGTACTGGTGCAGCAGGCTGAAGTTCTCGCCCATCACGCGCGGCTTGCCGCGATACGCGTCCGTGCCGCGCCCCTTGACCCACATGTTCACCGACGGCGTCGGCAGCGACGGGTCGTACCAGTACGTGTCGAACCGATGCGCGGCCTGGTAGATGAACGCATACGCAACCTGCTTCTCCTGGTCGGTCAGCACGCCGGCATTGGCCGCGGCCGTCAGCACTTCCATGAACGCCGAATCGCCGTACGGGCCGATCGAGCGACCGTAGTTGAAGCCCTGGCCGTTCGCGTTCAGCTGCGGCAGGATCAGGTCGACCGACTTGCGCAGGTAGCCCTTCAGCTCGGGCGTGAGGTTCGCTTCGTTGCCCATCTCGAACGTGCGCTCGGTCACTTCGCCGATCAGCAGCGTGCTGTAGCGGTCGAAGCGTGCCTGGTCGTAGTAGGTCGTGTGCGTGTTCGATGCTTCGTCCGAGAACCCGCCCGACGAGTCGTTGCGGATATGGTTCGTGAGCGTGTACAGCAGCGCGTCGCGCGCGCCCATCGTCGCGACCGACGGATCGGTCTTCGATGCAAACGACGGGCTGCTCCAGCCGAGCTTCTGGCGCAGCCCGGCAATGCCGTAGGACACCGCATAGTAGTTCTGCGCGGTGTTGAGCGACGCGATGTCGATCGGCGTGCCGGCCGCGGGGCAGGTATTGGTCTTGCCGCTTGCATCGGGACCGAACATGTCGCAGAAGGTGAGCCGCTGCTGCAGCGTCGCGAGCATCGCGTCGCTGAAGACTTCGTTGAGCATCCCGTGCGCTTTCAGGTTGTTCAGCGCGACGAGGTAGTAGTACTCGCCCCAGGACGTATTCGCATACGTGTAGTTGCTGCCCGACTGCGCCATCATCGCGGTCGTGATCGTCTGGTAGGTCGCGAGGTAGCTCGCGTATTGCGGATCGTTCTTCGACTTCATGTCGATCAGGATGTACGACAGACCGAGCGCGAGCTTGCCCGGCAGGAATTTGTCGCCGGTGTTCGTGTCGAGCACGTGGACCGGCGTGCCGTCGCCGAGATCCATCACCACCTGGGTGAAGTCGGACGATTTCCGGATCAGGTCGAACAGTGCGCGCATCTGGCCCATCATCGTGACCGGAATGTTCGTGCCGGCCGGCACGCTGGTGTCGGGCGCGCCGTAGACGAGCGCCTGCAGCGAGTTGGCCGCGAGCGACGGTGTCGTGGACGGGGGCGGCGAAGACGATGGCGGCGTATCGGTCACGTCGTTGCCGCCGCATGCGCTGACGAACAGGACGGAAAGGGCGCTGAGCGCGGCGCCGAGCGCGAATCTGCTGCGCGGATGCATTGTGTCTCCAGTTTTGAATAGTGATGAAGGACGGGCGGGTGTGGCCGTCGCCGCGCTCGATGCCCGTACCTGGCCGCCGCCTTGAACCCTGATCCCTGAAGGCAAACGGCCTGAATTACCAATCGAGCGGGCAAGCGTTCTCCCTGCACGGGCCGTGACCGGCGTCGCGCGGATGTATTGGAAAACGTTTTCCAAATTTAGGCAGCGATCGGCATGATGTCAATGAACTTTCACGTCTGGCGGGGCGGGAAAAACCCGGATGGTGGGAAGAAGGGAGGGGGGCGAGATCCGAATATCTCGTGAATTAGCGGAATTTCTTATGAGGCGCAGCGCGGGAAGTCGATGCGGAAGCGACTGGCCGAAGGACTTTTCGGCGACGCAGGTTCACCAATATTTAAGAGAAAACGTTATCCATAAGGTTCGCAGTGAAGTCGACGGTCATCGGCGCGCCGGCGCATCGGCCAGCGGGGTCGCGACGATGTGCCAGTTACCTGTGCGCGCCGCTGCGAACAGCAGTGTCCTAGAGGGCTTGCCCATGACGGTCGTCCCGGTCAGTCGCGCGCGGCAGCTTCAGCGCGTCGAGTATCCGGCATTCGACGGTCGACCAGTCGCGGTCGCCGTTTTCGATCGACAGCTTGTCGAGCGGCAGTTGATCGAACAGTGCGTCGGTCAGTCGACGGTAGTCGCGGTACAGCGCGATCAGCCCGTCGAGACCGGTGAACCCGCGCCGCACGCAGTACGGCGCGGCCAGTTTCCAGCGAGTCTGATAGGCGACCCAGTCGTCGCCGCGTTCGGCGCAGACCGTGCGGATGGCTGCGTCGATGTCGCGCTGCCAGAAGTAGATGACGAGCGGCGCGAGCGGGGCGATCGTGCGGGCGAGTTCGCGCACGTACCTCTCGATCAGTGGCGGGGCGCCTTCCATCAGGAGCAGGTGGGTCAGGTCGCCGTGAAAGAGTTGCCCGTCCAGCACGGTGATCGTGTCGCTGCGTAGCCCGTCGGCGGCGAACGCTGCCCATCGCGCGAGCGCGCGCCCGGCAAGTTGCGCGGCCGTCGCATCGCGCCACGGCTCGAACCAGTGTTCGAGTTCGTCAGTGGCCCGCACGGGATGAGGGTCCGTCCGTTCGTGAATCGCCACGGCGTCGCGCCCGGCCGCCATCAGGTGCTTCGCGATGAAGCGCATCGCGGTCGACTTGCCGGACCCCATCATGCCCTCGACGATCACCAGCCGGCGAGCAGGAAGGGCGGGCGAATCGTGGGTGGCGGGCATCATGTCGGAGCGGATGGATGCATCGGTACGGCAGGTTACCGCGCCCCCGCTTCCCCCGACAGGAACGCGACGAATTCGCGCGTGTACTTCGGCAGCGCGTCGAACGACCGCGCGCACAGTTTCAGCCGACGGTGGCTCCACGGATCGGACAGCTCGACGAGCCGCACATCCATCGTCTGCATCGCGCGCTCGGCCGCGTGGCGCGACACGATGCCGATGCCCACGCCGCTGGCGATCATGCGGCAGATCGCATCGAAGCTCTTCAGTTGCACGCGATAGCGGATCCGCTTGCCGAGCGCGCGCGCCTGGTCGGCGAGATGCACCTGCAGTGCGCTGCCGTCGGTGAGGCCGATGAAGTCGGCATCGGCGATCGCGTCGAACGCGACGGTGTCCTGTGCCGCGAGCGGATGGGTGGCCGGCACGACGACGATCAGCCAGTCCTCGCGGAACGGCTTCTGTTCGAGCCCGCCGAGCCCGACCGAATCGGCGACGATGCCGACCTCGGCCGTCTTGTTGCGGATCGCATGCACGATCTCCTGGCTCGAGCGCTCCTCGACGCTGATCGACAGCTTCGGATGATGCGGCAGGTAGTCGGCGAGCGCGTCGGGCAGGTATTCGCTCAGCGACGCCGTGTTGCACAGCAGCCGGATATGCCCGCGCAGCCCCTGCCCGTATTGCTGCAGTTCGCCGCGCATGTGGTCGATCTGCTGCAGCACGGTGCGCGCGTGGTGTTCGAGCGCGCGGCCGGCATCGGTTGCCTGCGCGCCCGACTTGGTCCGGTGCAGCAGCGGCACGCCGAGTTCGTCCTCCATGCCGCGGATGCGCTCGCTCGCGGCCTGCAGCGTGATGTGGGTCCGCTCGGCGCCGCTCGTGATCGTGCCGGCCTCGCAGATGTTCAGGAAGAGCCGCAGGTCGGTCAGGTCAAAGCGCATGATGAGTGGGGGCGATCATGTTGGAATGGCCGATAAGTTAGCAGGGAATCCCGGCCGGGGTCTCAGGCGCAGCCTGAGGCTCGATTCGCCGGTTCCGCATTTTCGGGGCGCGATCGATGGCGGATCATGGCCGCACATCAACCGGGGAGCCTGTCATGCAGATCGATCCGTCGTGGGGCGTGTCGTTCAAGATTGCGATGCACGTGCTGTTCCTGTGCATCGGCATCGCGTGGGCCTGTTCCGAACTCGCCACATGGTTGCGTTGAACGTCGCGGCAGGGGCGTGCCGCCGCGGGCGGCTGTCGCCGCTTCGCATCTATTGAAACAAATCCGTCATAGTTTCTCGAGACGAAAATTCTTCCGCTTTCCTGCAAAAAGACCATCAAGTTTTTCTGGATCGGACCGTATTACCGGTAACGCATGCCGGCCGGCATCCGGTTCGTGATCGTTTGTCATCATTGTTTGCATCCGGTTACACGTCGGCCGTTCCGTTTTTGAGATGCTTGAAAGATTGTCAAACCGGAGTCGGATCGTCCATGAAAACGCGCGAGATTCACCGTCACGCGGCGTGGCTGCCGGGCCTGGCCGCCGTGCTCGTCATGGCCGGTTGTGCAGGCACGCAGTCCGTCCCGCCGAGCGACACGCAGGCGG
>NZ_CAJNKE010000204.1 GCF_905232215.1 Burkholderia sp. LMG 13014 | reverse complement strand
CCGCGCCGGCGGCGCAACCGGTGTTTCCGCGAGGCGTCGGCATGGAAAGGATCATGTAATGTAGCGACCTGTCGCTGACCTTACCGGAATCCCCATGCGTGTGCTGCTCGTCGAAGACAATCCGAACCTCGCCCAGTCGCTGAACGACGCGCTGAGCGCGGCGCGCTTCGCGGTCGATCACATGGCGGACGGCGAGGCGGCCGACCACGTGCTGCGCACGCAGGATTACGCGCTGGTGATTCTCGATCTCGGGCTGCCGAAGCTCGACGGGCTGGAAGTGCTGCGGCGGCTGCGCGCGCGGCGCAATCCGGTGCCGGTGCTGATCCTGACCGCGCACGGCTCGGTCGAGGATCGCGTGAAAGGGCTCGATCTCGGCGCCGACGACTATCTCGCGAAGCCGTTCGAACTGACCGAACTGGAGGCGCGCGCCCGCGCGCTGATCCGCCGCAGCCTCGGCCACGAGCATTCGCGGGTCGAATGCGGGCCGCTTTCGTACGACAGTATCGACCGCAGCTTCCATCTCGCGGGCGAGCCGCTGTCGCTCACACCGCGCGAGCGCTCGGTGCTCGAGGTGCTGATCCTGCGCAACGGCCGTGCGATCAACAAGGACACGCTGTCGGAGAAGATCTTCGGGCTCGACGAGTCGGTTAACGCCGATGCGATCGAGATCTACGTGTACCGGCTGCGCAAGAAGCTCGAAAACACGGGGGTTGCGATCGTCACGTTGCGCGGGCTCGGCTATCTGCTCGAAGCGAAGGCGGAGGCGGCCGAGTGAGCCACCGCCGCGCCCACGATCCTTGCACGGGACCGGTAGACGCGTTGACACGCTACGCCGGATCGACACGTTCGCGACCCGCCAACGACACGCCTGCCATTCACGGCCGACCGCGCGGGCGCGGCGAAGCGCGCCGCGCATTCTCCGCCATGCTCCATGGGGCGGCCTGGTGGGGGGGCGAGTGACCCGCCCGAACCTGCGCACCCAGGTCGCGCTGTGGCTGCTGCTGCCGCTGCTCGGCCTGCTCGCGCTCGACTCGTGGCTCACGTACCAGCGCGCGATGAACGCCGCGCACGTCGCGTTCGACCGGACGCTGTCGTCGTCGCTGAAGTCGATCCGCGAAGGTGTGCGGCTCAATGACGGCGAGATCGAGGTCGACCTGCCGTATCTCGCGCTCGAAATGCTCGAATCGAGCGACGGCGGCAAGATCTACTACCTGATCCGCGAGGACAACGGCCACACGATCACCGGCTATCCGGACCTGCCGCTGCCGCAGGGGCGCGACGCGGGCGACGGCGCGCTGTTCGTCACGCGCTACTACGATGTTATCTATCGCGGCGAGCAGTTGCGGATGGCCGCGCTGCGCATCCCGGTGCACGACGTGCCGACCGCGCAGTCGCGAATCGTGTGGGTGATGGTCGGCGAGACGATCGAGGCGCGCCAGGCGCTCGCGCGCGAAATTCTGGTGGGGTCGCTGCTGCAGGAAGGATTGCTGGTCGTGCTGGCGCTCGGCATCGTGTGGCTCGGCGTCGGGCGCGGGCTGCGGCCGCTGAACCGGCTGTCGGCCACGGTCGCCGCGCGCAGCGAGGACGATACGACGCCGCTCGATACCGGCGCGGTGCCGAGCGAACTCGCGCCGCTCGTCGAGGCGATCAATCAGTACATCGGCCGCACGCAGCGGATGCAGGTCGCGCGGCGCCGCTTCTTCGCGGACGCGGCGCATCAACTGAAGACGCCGCTCGCGGCCGTGCAGGCCGGTGTCGAGCTCGCGCTGAGGCCCGACGAGCAGCCGCGCGCGAACGGGCATCTGCGGCGTGCGAACGGTGCCGTGCGGCAGGCCGCGAAGATCGTCCAGCAACTGCTGTCGCTGTCGCGGCTCGATTCGGACAGCGGCCATGCAGTCGCGCACAAGCCGGTCGCGCTGCACCGGCTCGCGCGCAGCGTGACGCTCGACTGGTCGCCGGTTGCACGCGCGCGCGACATCGATCTTGGTTTCGAGCATGAGGCCGACCTCGACGTGCACGGGCAGTCCGACCTGCTCGGCGAGATGATCGGCAACCTGATCGACAACGCGATCCGCTATGCGGGCGACCGCGCGGTGATTACGGTGCGCGTGTCGCGCGATGGCGAGCATGCGCGGCTCGACGTCATCGACAACGGGCCGGGCATTCCGGCGGACGAGCGTGATGCCGTGTTCGAGCGCTTCCATCGCGGCAGCAAGACGCAGACGGTGGAGGGGACGGGGCTCGGGCTGTCGATCGTGCGCGAGATCGCGCGCGTGCATCAGGGCAATGTGACGCTTGCCGATGCGGCCGGCGGCGGGCTGGTTGTCACGATCCGGTTGCCGGTGGCCGGTGGCTGATGGGAATGGCTGACGAGGTGCGTGGCGGAATCCACTGAAGTTCGATTGCATTGCAACGGAATGTGCCTGAGCGCAATTGCAACGGCTATCTGAATTGAGTTGGTTCGCCGATTCTGGGAGAACTGACATTTCGCCTGCGCTGCCGGGAACGGCATTGCCAATTCCGCGCGTCTTTGTCGGTTATTGGGTACTCCAACCGGGGGTAACTGCGTGTCGGAATCCTGATCAATTCAGGCTATTTGACGCCGATTCCGAATTTCACCCGCATTGCAGGGCATTTCGGGTTCTTTAAGACCCGCGTGTATGTCATCCGAAGGAAAAATACCACCTCCAAATTTCGGATTCGTCTCATGGACATTCTGTACCTCGCCGGCGAACCTCTCACTTCGCGCAGTTCGGAGCGCTATCACGCTGGGCGATAGCGGCATTACCTGAACGCTGCGCTAACGCAATTCAAAGGTCGGGGGGCTGGCAGTGGAGCCGGTCGTCGCAATCCCTTCGGTATCGATGGCCAACCGCTGGCCGATCAGTCGATTGCTCCCAACGACATGCCATTTTGCGAACTAAGTTTGTGGAGCCGCTTATGCTTATCAGCTTCCCCTTCCTGGGCACGCCTCAGCCGCGAACCGAGGACGACAGGAACGACGGAACCTTTGGCCTCGGAGAAAAGAGCGGCAAAGGCAGTTTCCCAGTTAGTCATCAATTCGGTTGGCATGGCGGCGTGCATCTGGTCGCGCCAGGCCCCGATGCGAATCCTGAACCGGTGCGCGCCGTTGCCGACGGCGAGGTTGTGTTCGTGCGTCCCTGCGCTGCCAAACCGAAGCAGAACCCGACCGAGCAAGAGCGCGACGCTTATCCCTTGCTCTACTACGCCGGCTGGACCAGCAATGGTGTGGTGATCCTCAAGCACCAGACTGAAATCGGCGAGGGCGTCGAGGTCGTCTTCTATTCGATCTACCAGCACCTGAAGAGCGTGGCGATCAATTCGGCCACCAAGGCAGCGTGGACGAAAGGCGACAAGATCTATCGCAAAGACCCCATTGGCCAGGCAGGTGAGATCTACGGCAGAGCAAATCGCATCCATTTCGAAATCGTTGCTGACAAAGCGAACGTAGAGAAGCTGATGGGCCGCAACGAAGGCAAGTTGCAAGCCTCCGAGGGACGACGAAATTGTGTCTGGGGCGACATTCATATCGTGTTGCCTCCTGGTACGCCTATGTACGCGGTCAACCCGCGTACCGAAACCAGGGGCTACGTCGTGCGTGCCTTCGACTCCACCGTGGGTGTCGCCAACGATACGCTCGAAAGCGTCGCGCAACGGTTCCGTACGACGCGCGAGCGGATTCTTGCGCTGAACGGCAAGACGACGGTACATGCAGGCACTTGGTGGTCGAGAGTCAGCGGCTCGGAACAGTATGCTTTGAAGAAGCCGGCGCCGACCATGCAGCAACGCACTATTCGCGTGCCGGCCGTCTACGGGGCGGCAGCCACCACGCCGCCCGATGATCTGACCGCCGAGGCATGGGCGCAATGGACCGTACGGCCCATCGGTCAAACGAAGGAGGTGCTTAACATTGCGCTGAGCGAAGCGCGAGGCACCATCACTCTGACTACGCGCGACGCTGAGGGGGGGCGACGTGGTGGCGTTGAAGAAGCAAAGGGCGGTTATAACCTCTACCAGACCGCGACAGACACCTACCCCGGATGCCCTAGCGCCGGCTACGAGATGCTGCGTTTCGGTCGAATCCTAGGGCCCGACACACCGGCCGCCACAGATCTGCATGAGGGCCGCCTGCCGCATTTCCGCAAGATTGCTATCGGCGGTGGTGTCACAGCCTACGTGGATCTCAATCGTATCGGTGTGAAAGTCTACAGCGACGCAGACTTTCCGCACTGGCTGGGTTGGACATTTATCGATGACGATACCGACGGCAACAGCCGTTGCGATTCGACGCAATTGCTCGACCTGATCGAGCCGATGTCGCCTACGCCCGATGTTGATGCCGCTACTCAATACCGCAATCGGCAGATCCTTGCCTACGCCAAAACGCAGACCGGTGAATTGCGTGACCGACTTACCTACTGTGTGGTCAAGATGCCCACCGAGTGGGCACGTGACGATTTCGACAAGCGCTGGGGCTGGCTGAAAGGTACCGAGGGAGCGAGTGAGGTCGGCAACATCGTGTTTCCGATGTGCCTGGGGGAGCCTGCGTACGAGAGGCTCAAGCGACACCACCAGGCATTGGCGTTTTGGGAGGAGGCGGTAGAAGCTGGACTGACATTAAAGATCGAGCACTATCATTTTCATCCGATGCAGTTTATTTATGCCTTTAAAAAAAGCGGATGGCTTAGCCCCTCTGAATTGAAGCAAGCGGTTCCAGCGCGAGCTTTGCGAGGTCTGGGGGCGGGCGCATCGACTCAGATCGTGTACGAAAGTACGAGGGCGCAGGCTGGACAGTTGATCGAGACGAATCTTATCGAGTTGAATCGTGCCCTGAGAAAATACGGCGTAAATACTCCCGAACGTATCGCTGCCTTTCTCGGAAATTCAGTGCCTGAAACGGCTTGGTTGCGAGTGATGCAAGAGGAGGGCGCCGACAGTCGTTGGTATGCCCCTTGGATAGGGCGTGGTTTCCTTCAGCTTACCCATTCAAGCAACTATCTAGACTATTGGCACTGGCGTGGACGCGGGATTGATTCAGTACTCGACGCTAGATTGAGGCAATCTCAGAAACAAGCTGATGTTCAACGAAGTAACCAACCACTAAGTGATATGGAGCGACAATTACCTGCGCAGATACAGATGTGGCGCGAGGACGTGCGCCGAATTGCGTTTGATGCTGCAGATAGTTCTGGATACTACTGGAGCGTACACAAGGCAAACTATGAGGTGGATAAGGCTTCACCCAATGTTCGCCGTTCGTTCACATTGCATATCACTAGCCAGCAGCGACGTAGTCAACCGTTTGCATTTTATGAGAATGTGTCTTTCCGACGTGTGAGCTGCTTGATAAATCTACCAGGACATCTCAATAGAGATGATCCAAAGTTGAATGGTTTAGTGGATCGCTATCATGCTCATGCGTATGCGCAAGTATTATTGCTTGATCGACCGGTGTTTCCAAACGATAGTGGTGTGCGACAATTCTTGCCTGATGACTATCAAGTGAAGGGGGAGGCGCCTCGATAACTATGAAATACTTGAAATGCTTGGTATGTTATATCATCTTTGGGCTGGTTATTTTTGCTAATAATCGATATGTGTTGGCGCATGATAAAAACAAGGAGGCGCTGGACATTGCGGATCATTCTGGAGTCATGCCTGCTGGTATGCAGCGCTATGTTATTTTCATGCATGACTGCACTATTGAATTTGTCGCAAAAAAAGGTGGATATACTCGGGCCTACATGGAGGGTGGCAACTTCTATGGGGATTTTTCGTTGAGTCATCAGGCTGCGCAAAAATCGTTGAATTTTAGCTTAAATTGCCGAAAAGGGGCTGCGGCTGATCTTTGCTCGAAACTGCTTCCTGTTGAAGATGCTGAAAATATTCGCTATTACAAGATACATCGCCTAGAGAGGCTGCATCCGTCTTACTTTGGAGTTGCGCAAATATCGTCATATCCTATTAACAGTTTTCAGCCCGGTCAGGTGCGTGAGCTGGATTTTTGTTTAGGGGATGGTTTGCGCACGCTACGTACCGACAGAGGGGGTATAGAACTCGGTTACGATTCTCGCGATATTTCTGAGACGGTGGGCAGGAGTCTTCAGAAATCTTCGGAGAGAGCTCTTCCTGAGATACTTGAAATAATTCGTTCGATCCGCTTTTTGTCCTCTGATGATGAGGTAGATGAGGGGCGTATTTTTATTCCGATGGGTGTGGGAGATAATTTTATTATTTCGCGCGATATCGCGTGACATGTGGAAGGTTTTCGTTTCCATATCATAATTTTATGAAGGATAATTTCTCTAGCTTTCATGGCGCTGTTCTTCTTGCTGTGCTGTTGTCGGTGCTGTCGCCTTCGTCCCTGGCTTCGACAGGTTGCGAACACCAAGATTCGAAAGAAGTTCACATAGCACGGTCGAGGGAGGGTGGCTCAGTAGTCAAAGTCAATTATTGATGGAAAGGTGATAGCGGAGCGTATTCAATAAATGTCGATTCATTTATTGATTTGACGGGCAAGGGTGGGCGTGATCTCGGCGTGGCGAATGGTAATGGAAGATCTGGGGGGGATGTGGTATTGGGTTTTTGACAAGGACTCAAGGTCATACAAATTTGTCGGAGAGGCGTCAATGCTTCGGCAATCAAAGGTAAAGAATGGACTGCTTTTTGCAATCGTAAGCGGTAGTGGGGATGTTCAGGCGACACGCTATAGTTATCGAATAAAAGGCGGGAAATTGGCAATGGTTGGTGCGATAAGCTTTACTCCTGTCGATGACGCATATGACATTTCTTTGATGACCTGTGCTTCTGGCTTTCGGTGCAGGGAGGTCGGAAGGCTAAAGGATATTCCATCGGAGCGAGCGCAGAAGTGCATGGAAGGAGTCGATGATTGCAATTATCTTAAATAGAAATCGAGAGCGGGATCAGGTTTGCATTCAGCTGAGTGGTCGATATAGGCGTTAAGGTTTACAGCGACGCCGATTTCCCGCACTGGTTGGGATGGGCCTTTATCGATGACGACACTGAGGGCCACAGCCGTTGCGATTCGATGCAACTGCTTGATCTGATCGAGTCGATGATACCTGCGCCCGGTGCAGAACCGGAACGACCAATTCCGCAGGATGGGGCGGCACCCGGTGCTGCCGTGATTGAAGCTGTCTCCCGATACCGCAATCGGCTGACCCTTGCCTACGCCAAGACGCAGACCGGTGAATTGCGTGATCGACTCACCCACTGTGTGGTCAAGATGCCGACTGAGACTCCGCAGGAGGGGCACATGAGAATGCTTTTGTCTACCGTCGTTGTCTTGATTGCATTGGTGCCTGGTTACACGAGCGGAGCAGCATTGGACGACTCCATACTTTCGACACCCGAATTCGACATACAGCGTGAGCTTCGAGGCGTAGGCTCTTGTCGCTTCACTATCGAAAGACAATCTAGATTTGAGGAATATCGTCTTGGTTACGGGCGGGAGAAGTACGCAACGTATTTAACGAAGCTACCTGGTATTCGGCCTACTACTGCGATAACGCTGACACTTGGCTGTGCGAGTGACGACAATGGCGATATCGATAGTGCCATGGCCTTAAACGATAACATCATAAAGTCCTCGCGAATCGGGCATTGGTCGCTGTCGAAGCGGGCTGCTCGACAGAGGGCGCCGAAGCTTGTCGTCACGAATGTGGCGAACGGAACTACCCGGGGCTACGTCTTGATGGCGATTCCAGACAAAGTCGCCTCGCAAGGCAACTTGGGTTTCTGCGTTACCAACCAACAGCAGGTCTTGTGCGGCGGTGCATCCCTGTCAGCCCATTTGTTGCACGGGAGGGCGAAAACGTCGCTTGTGGATCTGATACAGGGGATCAGGCTTGTTCCTTCCAGGAAGCTTGGCGTAACACGATAGTCGCAAGAAAGACGTGTGCTTCCTCCGATTTTTCACTGTCTAATTGGTCGCGTGCAAACTCAACAGAAAGGATGGAAATCGAGCAAGTTCAACGTACCTCACTGGTGTGAGGAATCATCGCCCGGCGTCGATCGCCGGGGCATTCGGAAATCTCGTCAACACGTGAGCGCCACGCTCAATCGCCGAACCCGATCTCCGCTTCCAGCGACTGGCCGACTTCGAGCCACGTGCCCGCGCCTTCGACGACGATCGCGTTGATGCCGAATGTCAGTTCGCCGTCGAAGTTCGGGTTCGCACGATAGGTCTGCATCGTGTCGGTCGGCTCGTGCGGCCACGCCGGATTGGGCGCGCCGGTAACCTGGTCGATCGTCGGCATCGGGCAGCGCGTGCACAGCTTCACGAGACGCAGCCGCACGGGCGTCGCGCCTTCGGTGTCGAGATGCTCGACGAAATCCTCTTCGTATGCGGCGAGATCCGACACGACGATGTTCGGTCGGAAGCGGTTCATGGGAATCGCCGGTGCACCTTTTGCGGCGAGCCGCGCGTTCAGGTCGTCGAGCGACGACTGGCCGATCACGAGCAGCGGGTAACCGTCCGCGAACTGCGTGTGCGTATCGATCTCGCCGGTCCATTTGCGATTGCAGCCGCGGCGCGTGTCGGACCCGAAGCGCGCGAGCTTCGTGGGCATGCCGAGGAATTCGGTGAGCCACGCGGCCGTTTCGGCGCCCGTGTCGATCGCGTCGACGGTGTCGCGCCAGACGGTCGCGGCCATTTTCGGCGTGGCGGGCGTTACGTCGCCGTCGAGCGGCGTGCGGATCTCGCGCATGCCCGGTGCGTTCAGCACGAGCGCATCGCTGTCGAGCGCGGTGCGGATCAGCGCGAGGCGCGGGTGCGTGCGCTGCGTGATCATTTGCCCGTTGGGGTCGGTGATCAGCCAGTGGCGGTCGTACGCCAGGCCCGTTTCGAGCAGTTGCGCGCGCGACAGCGCGATGCCGGCGCAGGATTTGATCGGATAGACGAAGAGTTCGGCGATGGCTGGCATGACGCTGGCTGAAGGCGGATGGCGAGACTGCGATTGTGCCAGATCGTGCCGAAGCCGGTTGGACGGCTGCACGCCGTCGAGCGGCCGGTCATGCGAGCGGGAAGCCCGGGTCGAACGTCGCGCGCACGTCGAGCGGCTGGCGCAATAGCCCCGCCTTCAGGTAGAAGTCGGCCGTGCGTTGCTGTTCGGCGATGACCGTCGCGTCGATCGGCAGCCAGCGCGTATTGCGGCGCTCGAACTGCAGCCTGGCGGCCGCCGGCGGAATGCCGATGATGCGCGCGAGTGCAGCGGAATACGCGTCGACGTGCCGGTACGACCATGCCTGCGCGCGCACGACGCGCCGCAGGAAATCGTGCAGCACGTCGCGCTTCGACGCGATCGCCGCGTCGGTCGCCGCGATGTAGCTGAGGCCCGACCACAGTCCGCGGCCGTTGACGAGCACGCGCGCGCGGCCGCTCGTTTCGGCGAGCGCGGTATAGGGTTCCCAGGTCGCCCACGCGTCGATCGAGCCGGTTGCGAGCGCAAGCATCGTATCGGCCGGCGGCAGGAAGCGGAACGAGACGGCGTCGGGCGGCAGGCCGGCCGCGTCGAGCGCCTTCAGCGTGACGAAATGGCCGATCGAGCCGCGCGTCGTGCCGATCCGCTTGCCCTTCAGGTCGGCCGCGCCCTTCAGCGCCGCATCGGGCCGCACGAGCACCGCCGTGCCGTACGGATCGGAACGGTTCGCGCCGATC
>NZ_CAJNKE010000203.1 GCF_905232215.1 Burkholderia sp. LMG 13014 | reverse complement strand
GCGAGACCGGTGAGCAAGGCGTAGACGATCACGGCGTGCAATCCGACCACGAAGGCGATGCCGCCAATGCGCCGGACAGGTGGCTTGGGTTGTGCGTAGTTCATGTCCCGCGTGTCTCCTGCGTCGATATGACTTGGGAGCCACGTTAAGACCCGGGCATTTCTGGTTCATATCGGCTTTGTATCTGCGCTGACACAAAGTCTTTCCGGTTGGGCAATGTTGCGGCAGGACGCGCGAAGCCAGACGGGGCGGCGCAGGCGGACGATGCTCGGCGGCGTCTCTTCGGGAAAATACCGGGCGGGTTATCCATGACTCGAATGCTCGTCAGGCATCCCGATTTTTCCGGATGACCTTGTGGGGCAAGGTGCCGGGGCAATTATTTCAACGCTGCAACAATTCGTGCAAAAAGCCCTTATATTGACGGGCAATAATGAGTGCGGGGCACATCTCACCGCCGCAACATCGGAGACAAGACGCCGTGAACAAAGCGATTTGTATTCTCGTCGTCGACGACGACTCGCAGATTCGCAGCCTGTTGTGCGACTGCCTTGCAGACTTCGGCATGACGACCGCGCAAGCCGGCACCGGCGCGGAAATGCATCACGCGCTCGGGGAGGGCGGCTTCGATCTCGTGGTGCTCGACCTGATGCTGCCGGACGACGACGGCCTCAATCTCTGCCGCGAGATTCGTGCGACATCGGAGATTCCATTGATCATCCTGACCGCTCGCGGCGAGATGACCGACCGGATCGTCGGGCTGGAACTGGGTGCCGACGACTATATCGTCAAGCCGTTCGAACCGCGCGAACTGGTCGCGCGCATCCAGACGATCCTGCGCCGCGTGCGTGCGCAAACGCAAGGCCGGACGAGGGCGCAGGAGGAAAGCCGCTTTGCCGGATGGCGGCTTCACCAGATCGGCCGCCACCTGATTGCCGCCGACAATACGGTCATTCCGTTGTCGAACGCGGAATTTCGCCTGCTCAACGCGTTCCTTGCCGCGCCGGGGCGAGTGCTGAGCCGCGAATACCTGATGGATACCGCGCGCGGCAAGTCGATCGACACGTTCGACCGCAGTATCGACGTACAGATATCGCGCCTGCGTCAGAAGTTGCGCGAGGACATCAAGGAGCCGCGCCTGATTCGCACGATTCGCGGCGAAGGCTACATGCTGGATGTCGGCCATCGTTAGGTGTGCGTGCCGATCGATGCAGCTGAGCATCAGCATGCGATGCAAGCGGGGCGCCGGACGGTTCGCCGGCGCGTTCCGTCATCATCGACTCAAATAGACCGGCAGGTCGGTCTCCGGCGGCGTCACGCCAAGTTCGAACAGCATCTGGCACACCCAGCCACGGTGGTACGTCTTGTGGTTGTACAGGTGCAAGAGCATCGCGCCACGCGCCATCTGCCCCGCGCGACCGGAAACGAATGCGAACGACACCGTTTCCGCAAGGCTCGCGGCATCCTGCCCGTCGACCCATTCGATCAGCCACTCATTGGCGTTGCATTGGGCGGCGACGAGTGCCGGCAGTGCACCGAGAGTTTGTCCGATCACGCCGCCGCTAAGCAGTGACATCTGGCAAGACGAGGGGGGACTCAAGGGTGCAATGGCTTTTGGGTAGTGCGAGGCGTTCCTCCGATAGATATTCAGCGATCACGACGAAGTTCGATAAAACCTTGGTTGGAGCTTTGTCGTACTGTGGTTGCTATGCTTGATCCCATCTCGTGCCAGCCTATGTTGGTCCGATTGTCGGCGAAGACTATCTGGCGTGTGGCAAGCTTGGTGGACGGTTCCGGTGTCCGGCGATGCACGATGTTTGCATGGCAGGCCAACGAACTTGCGTAGGGGGCATATTTGGGGGCATAAAGATCTGGAGTTTTGTAGATTCCTTGTTCTTTAAGGGTTTCATGGCTTTATTTTGTTCCGGTCCCGACCACGATCGCTTTCAGTGCGATTCGACGAAGGGTCGAAAGCCCGCGAGAAGCCTAGCGCTCGCGGGTTTTTTTGTTGCCTGGGCGTGCCACTGGGTGCGTGTGCCATCCGGGAACCGGAGCGTCTGTGTGCTCGATTACTGAACGCGCAGTATCAGCTTGCCGCTTGCCTGACCCGATTCGAGTGCCCGATGCGCGTCGGCAACCGCATCGAACGCGAAGCTGCCGCCTATGAGCGGCTTTAGTGCGCCAGCCGCGAGCAATTCGAACAGTTCCGCGATCGTCCGCCGCACGACGTCGTCGGCAAGGAACGCATACAGTGCGAAGCCGGACACACTGCGGCTGCCAAAGATCAACGCGTTCATCAGGATTTCGTCGATCGTGAGCAGCCGGCCGCTTGCCGCCCCGTAGCCGACAAAATGGCCATGCGTCGCGAGACTCGAAACGAGTGCGTGGGCCACGGTCCCGCCGATCGAATCGAAGACGACATCGAATCCTGCTCCGCCGGTTGCCGCGCTCAATCGGTTGCGCCAGTCCTCGTCGCGATAGTTGACGACATGATCGGCGCCGAGCGTCTTCGCGGTATGCAGCTTGGCCGGCGAGCTGGTCACGCCGGTGATCGAGCGTGCGCCGTCGAGTCTCGCCAGCTGGATCAGCATCGAGCCGACGCCTCCGGCCGCGGCGGTGATCGCGACTGTACGCTCGGCTACGGGCGTCTCGCGCAACAGCAACCGCGCCACCAATCCCTGCAGCATGACGGCGACCGCGTCGTCGTCGGAGAGGGCGTCAGGAATCGCGACGATCAGCGCAGCGTGAAGCGTCACGTATTCCGCATACCCGCCGGTCGAGCGCCATGCGCCGAACAGAGGCGCCGCGACGCGCTCGCCGACCTGAATGTCCCGGACGTTCGCCCCCACGGCCGCCACGGTGCCGACCGCTTCCGAACCGAGCACTGCCGGCAGCGCCAGTGCCGGCCCCGGATAGGTGCCGGCTCGCTGCAGGGTTTCTGCAAAGTTGAGCCCGACGCGCGAGACGCGCACGAGGACCTCGTCGTCGGCGGGCGTTGGACGATCCATCGTAACGGTGCGAAGGACAGACGTGTCGCCGGTACGCTCGATCTGAATGGCCTGCATGGTGTTCATTGGAAACTCTCGGTGGATCGGGGGCGTATGCCCCCGGGAATGAATGAAGCGCGGGTGCGCATCGGATATTTGCTAGCTGGGTTGCTTCGCGGAATCGAACGAGCCGCGGCCGGCGCCGTTCAGGACGAGTGCGAGCAGGCCGCCCGCCATTGACAGGTTCATCATGAAGAAGGTTTGCTGCGTCTGATCGCCGCTGCCATGGAAGATCACTGCGGCGATGACCGAAAAGATCGCGAGTCCAAGAGCCGCGACGCGCGTAGCGAAGCCCGCGATCAATGCGAGACCGCCGGCGACCTCGACAACGATCACGAGCGGAAGCAGTGCGCCCGGTACCCCCATGTGCTCCATGTATTGCTGGGTGCCGGAATAGTTGAAGATCTTGCTGATCCCCGCTCCGAGATACACGCCGGCAATGAGAATTCGCACGAGGACGGAAAGCACGATGTTGATGATGGACGTCTGTTCGACGGCTCGATGAATCGTGCGATTGAATGATTTAATCATTTGTATTCCTGAATAAGTGACTGACTGAAATCGAGCGCTCGGTATTGCGTTCAGGCATTCAGTCGAGGTGTCGCGTGCTTACCCGTGATACACCGGATAGTCGGTGTAGCCGGCTTCGCCGCCGCCGTACGCGGTGGACATATCGGCCTGCCCGAGCGGCCAGTCGTGCTGGATGCGCGCGACGAGATCGGGATTGGCGATGAACGGATAGCCGAATGACACGAGATCGGCGTGGCCACCGAGCAATGCGGCGTCGGCACGTGCCTTCGTGTAGCCGTTGTTCGCGATGTAATGGCCACCGTACGCGCGCCGCAGCGCGTCGTAGTCGAACGCGGGCACGGTACCGGGCGTCGCCAGCGGGATGCCTTCGACGACATGAAGGTAGGTCGTCAGACCGCTTAGCCGTTCGGCGAATCGTTCAAACAACACTTGCGGGGCACTGTCCGCAATGCCGCCGAAGTTTGGCGTGACCGGGGAAATCCTGATGCCGATGCGATCCGGGCCGACCACGCGACCGACCGCGCGCACGACCTCAAGCGGCAGCCGGATACGATTCTCGATGATGCCACCATAACCATCGGTTCGCCGGTTCGTGCCGTCCCGCAGGAATTGGTCGAGCAGATAGCCGTTGCCGGCGTGGATCTCCACGCCATCGAAACCGGCCTGCAATGCGGCATGCGCGGCCTGGACGTATTGTTCGATGATTCCTGGCATTTCTCCGGTTTCCAGCGCGCGAGGCACGGGATGCGGTTGCGGTCCGGTCGGTGTATAGGCGTTCCCGTCCGGCCGAATGGCCGACGGCGCAACCGGCAATGCGCCGTCGGGCTGGAGGTCCGGATGGCCGATTCGGCCGACATGGGCAAGCTGCACGAAAATGCGCCCCCCGTCGCGATGCACCGCATCGGTCACCTGTCGCCAGCCCGCAATCTGCGCATCGCTGTAGATGCCCGGTGTGAACGGATAGCCTTTGCCTTGTGGCGAGATCTGCGTGCCCTCGGTGATGATCAGGCCCGCTGACGCTCGTTGCGCGTAATAGCGCGCGTTGATCTGGCCGGGCGTGTCGCCTGCGCCGGCGCGGCTGCGCGTCATCGGCGCCATCACGATGCGGTTCTTGAGCGTGATCCGACCGAACTCGATCGGTTCGAACAACGTGGGCGCGGTCGGTTTCGGATGCCCGGGAGGGGCGCTGCGGGTCGTCATGATGTCATCTTCCTGGTTGTGTTCATGGGCCGTCGAAGCGCGTTCCGGTGTGCCCGGAATACGCGCTTCGCACGCTGCTGGACAGGAATTTAGGAGATTGTTTCAATCTAAACAATCGTCTAAGATCGATCATTAAAATCCACTTTATTGATGGATCATGGAGAAGAGTCCCAATCTCGATCAACTTCGCGCGTTCATCGCGGTGGTCGAAGCCGGCAGCTTTTCCGGCACGGCCCGGCGGCTCGAGCGTGCTCAATCCGTCGTCAGCTATGCGGTCGCCAATCTGGAGTCGTTGCTCGGGGTGCCGCTATTCGAACGTGGCAAGCGGCGACCGACGTTGACGGCGGCCGGCGAAACCGTCCTGGCCGACGCACGTCGGCTCGACATGCTGGTGGGTCAGCTGCAGGCGAAAACCGCGGGGTTGCGCGGTGGCGTGGAAGCCGAACTGTCGCTGGCGGTAGATGTCATGTTTCCGTTGGGTAAGCTCGTCGAGGGGCTGAGCCTGTTCGCCGAAGCCTTTCCCACGGTCGCGCTCAACCTGACGATAGAAGCGCTGGGTGGCGTGATGAAGCTGGTGATCGACGGCGGATGTGCACTCGGCATCAGCGGTCCGGCTCAAAACTGGCCGGACGTGATCGATGCCACGTCCATGGGCTCGATCGACCTGGTCACGGTAGCTGCGCCGACGCACCCGTTGGCGCAGCGTCGCAGGCGCATTCCGCTGTCCGAGGCGCGCGAATATACGCAGCTCGTTCTGACTGACAGAAGCAAACTGACGGAAGGGCAGTCGTACGGCATATATGCGACCCGCACCTGGAAGACCGCGGACCTCGGCGCAAAGCATCGCCTGCTGCTCGAGGGGCTTGGCTGGGGCTCCATGCCGATGCATCTGGTCGACGACGATTTGCGGCAAGGCCGACTGGCCGTGGTGCCGTTGTCGGATCGTGACGTGTTTCGATACGGCGTGTCGTTGATCAGGCGTGCCGATCGCGCCTGCGGGCCGGCGACACAGTGGCTGATCGACTATCTGACCCGTGTTGGCGAATTGAGTACCTGAAGCACGGCGCGGTTTACCACCTCGACCCGGATGACGTGACAGGTCAAGCCGAAAATTTCCCCGGTGCGGAAAGGTCCGGCGTCCGGCAAGCCAGCGCCATCGTCGGCGGGCGCCTGGCGATTCACGCGTCGTTACTTACCGCCTCGCTGCGACGAAAGCGACGTGATGTGATACTTGGCACGCACGTCGTACAGGACGCCACTACCGTCATCGGCGCACGTGATTCTGCCGATGGATCCAACGCAGTTTGTCTTTCTCAAGACCATCCGTCATGACCGACTCGAACCATCACTTTTACGAACCGTCGCAAGGCCACGGCCTTCCTCATGATCCTCTGAACGCGATCGTGGGTCCGCGCCCGATCGGCTGGATTTCATCCCGCGGCAACGATGGCACGGTCAACCTCGCACCGTACAGTTTCTTCAACGCATTCAACTACCATCCGCCGATCATCGGCTTTTCGAGTGTCGCTGCAAAGGACAGCCTGCGCAACGTACAGGAGACGGGCGAGTTCGTCTGGAACCTCGCGACTCGCGATCTCGCCGACAGGATGAACCAGACCTGTGCCGCCGTACCGTACGGTGTCAACGAGTTCGAACTCGGCGGCCTGACCGCGATCCCGTCGCGCCTGGTCGACGTGCCACGCGTCGCGGAAAGCGGCGTGAACTTCGAATGCAAGGTGACCGATGTGATTCGGTTGCGTGACCACAAGGGCGTCGAGACGGCGGCTTCGCTGGTATTGGGCGAGGTCATCGCGGTTCATATCCGGAACGATTTGCTGAAGGACGGGATCTTCGACACCTTTGGCGCGGGCATCATTCTTCGTGCGGGCGGCCCGTCAGCCTATGCGCATGTCCGGCCCGACAGCCGGTTCGACATCGCCCGCCCAGGCGCATGATGCAGCGCGCGCTGTAACGGATCCCGAAGCGGGCGCTACCCGCGCGATCGTCCGCCTCGGCCGCACCCTCGAAGGCCCCGCAGAAATCAGGAATTTCGCGGGGTCTTTTGCGTTGTATCGTCCGACTTGATCCGGCTGACCCGATCCCTCCATGCTTCGTTCGCCCCCCGATCCCCGCAAACCGGGACCATGGCCCGACCGCGCTGCAACATGGCAAATCTGCTCACCGCAGTCGAGCGGGTTGGTCATCGACGGCTGGCCCCATATTGCCTAAATTGGAAAGATTGACGTGCCTATCCGCACGCCAGTCAGCGCGCAGGCCGGCAACCGGCCGCGCGTTCCTAATCAGCGTGAGACACAATCGAGCGTGGAGACGACACGATGAGCCTGTCAGAGCCATTGCGTCTGCATGTGCCGGAGCCCACCGGGCGCCCGGGCTGCAAGACGGACTTTTCCTATCTGCATCTATCGCCGGCCGGTGCGGTTCGCCGCCCGCCGATCGACGTTGCCGCGGCGGACACCGCCGATCTCGCCCGCAGCCTCGTGCGCGTGCTCGACGACAGCGGCAAGGCCGTCGGCCCGTGGGCACCGGATCTCGACGATGCGCGGCTGATCGCCGGCCTGCGCGCGATGCTCAAGACCCGCATTTTCGACGCGCGCATGATGATCGCGCAGCGCCAGAAAAAGATCTCTTTCTACATGTTGAGCCTCGGCGAAGAGGCGATCGGCACCGCACACGCGATGGCGCTGCGCGACGGCGACATGTGCTTCCCGACCTACCGCCAGCAGAGCATCCTGATCGCGCGCGACGTGCCGCTCGAACGGATGATCTGCCAGCTGATGTCGAACGAAGGCGACCCGCTGAAAGGCCGCCAGCTCCCCGTGATGTATTCGGATCGCGATGCGGGCTTCTTCTCCATTTCCGGCAACCTCGCGACGCAGTTCATCCAGGCGGTCGGCTGGGCGATGGCGTCGGCGATCAAGGGCGACACGAAGATCTCGTCCGCGTGGATCGGCGACGGCGCGACGGCCGAATCCGACTTCCACACCGCGCTCACGTTCGCGCACGTGTACCGCGCACCGGTCGTGCTGAACGTCGTCAACAACCAGTGGGCGATCTCGACGTTCCAGGCGATCGCGGGCGGCGAAGGCACGACGTTCGCGGGGCGCGGCGTCGGCTGCGGGATCGCGTCGCTGCGCGTCGACGGCAACGACTTCCTCGCGATCTATGCGGCGTCGAGCTGGGCGGCCGAACGCGCGCGCCGCAATCTCGGCCCGACGCTGATCGAGTGGGTGACCTACCGTGCGGGCGCGCATTCGACGTCGGACGATCCGACCAAGTATCGGCCGAGCGACGACTGGTCCCATTTCCCGCTCGGCGATCCGATCGAGCGCTTCAAGCGCCACCTGATCGTCAAGGGCATCTGGTCGGACAGCGCGCACGAAGCGCTGACGGCCGAGCTCGAAGCGGAGGTGATCGCCGCGCAGAAGGAAGCGGAGAAATACGGCACGCTGGCCGACGACCGGATTCCGTCGCCGGCTTCGATGTTCGACGACGTGTACAAGGAGCTGCCCGCGCACCTGCGCCGTCAGCGCCAGGAACTGGGAGCGTGATCATGGCGCAACAAGAGACAGGCACGGCAACGCAGCCGATGACGATGATCCAGGCGCTGCGCTCGGCGATGGACGTGATGCTCGGGCGCGACAGCGACGTGGTCGTGTTCGGGCAGGACGTCGGCTATTTCGGCGGCGTGTTTCGCTGTACCGAAGGACTGCAGAACAAATACGGCAAGTCGCGTGTGTTCGATGCGCCGATCTCCGAAAGCGGGATCGTCGGCGCGGCGGTGGGGATGGGCGCATACGGGCTGCGCCCGGTGTGCGAGATCCAGTTTGCCGACTATTTCTACCCGGCATCCGACCAGATCGTGTCGGAAGGCGCGCGGCTGCGCTATCGGTCGGCCGGCCAGTTCATCGCGCCGATGACGATCCGCATGCCCTGCGGCGGCGGCATCTATGGCGGCCAGACGCACAGCCAGAGCCCGGAGGCGATGTTCACGCAGGTGTGCGGGCTGCGCACGGTGATGCCGTCGAATCCGTACGACGCGAAAGGGCTCTTGATCGCATCGATCGAGAACGACGATCCGGTGATTTTCCTCGAGCCGAAGCGGCTGTACAACGGGCCGTTCGACGGCCATCACGACCGGCCCGTCACGTCGTGGCTCAAGCATCCGGCAAGCGCGGTGCCGGAGGGCTACTACACGGTGCCGCTCGATACGGCCGCCGTGGTGCGGCCCGGCAACGACGTGACCGTGCTGACCTACGGCACCACGGTGCACGTGTCGCTTGCCGCAGCCGAGGAGACTGGCATCGACGCGGAAGTGATCGACCTGCGCACGCTGTGGCCGCTCGACCTCGACACGATCGTCGCGTCGGTGCGCAAGACCGGACGCTGCATCGTGGTGCACGAGGCGACGCGCACCTGCGGTTACGGTGCGGAACTGGTGTCGCTGGCCCAGGAACATTGCTTCTACCACCTCGAAGCGCCGGTCGAGCGCACGACGGGCTGGGATACGCCGTATCCGCATGCGCAGGAGTGGGCGTACTTTCCGGGCCCGGCCCGGGTCGGTGAAGCGTTGCGACGCGTGATGGAGGCCTGAGATGGGGATTCATGTCATCAAGATGCCGGATATCGGCGAAGGGATTGCCGAGGTCGAGCTGGTGGCCTGGCACGTGGAAGTCGGGCAGACGATCAAGGAAGACCAGCCGCTCGCCGATGTGATGACCGACAAGGCGGCGGTCGAGATTCCGTCGCCGGTGACCGGCAAGGTGCTCGAGCTCGGCGGCCGGATCGGCGAGATGATGGCGGTCGGCAGCGAACTGATTCGCCTCGAGGTCGAAGGCGACGGCAACCTGAAGGCCGGCGCACCGGTGCGGGAATCAAAGGTAGAAACCGCACCGGTCGCGGCAGCGCCGTCGAAGTCGGTGGCCGCAGCGCCTGCTGAATCATCTGCCAAGCCGGCGGCG
>NZ_CAJNKE010000202.1 GCF_905232215.1 Burkholderia sp. LMG 13014 | reverse complement strand
CGAGCTGGCCGGCCAGCGCGCGCAGGATCTCGCCGGTTTCGGCAAGCAGCTTGCGCGCATCGGGCGCCGGCAGCCGCGACAGGTATTCGAGGAACACCGGCAGGTAGTCGGGCAGTTCGCCCTGGTTCAGGAACAGCCCGTGCCGCTCGTACATCTGCAGCAGGTCGACCATCGCCTGCCCGCGGTCGCGCGATTCGCCGTGCACGTGCTCGAACAGGTACAGCGACGTCGCGCGGCCACGGTCGAACAGCCCGACGTAGTTCTCCTGCAGCGTCAGCAGGTCGCGCTCGCGCACGTACGCGAGAAACTGATCGAGGCCCGCGCGCACCGTTTTCGGCAAGCGCGCGTGCGCGAGCAGGTGCGTGTCGATCGAGTCGAGCGCGGTAACGAGCGCCTCGTCGGGATAGTCGAGCAGCGCCGCGAGCGCTGCATAGGTCGGATCGGGTGCGGTGCTCATCATCGGGAAGCCTCGTGGATCGGAATCGTCTTGCTGCCCTTCCTCGGGCTGAACAGGCTCGCCTCGGAACGGCCATCCGAGCAACCGTTGCCGAACGAGAAGCCGCACGACGCGCGCAGGTCGTACGCGTTCTCCGCGTACTCGCGGTGCGTGGTCGGGATCACGAAACGATCCTCGTAGTTCGCGATCGCGAGATAGCGGTACATCTCCTCGACTTGCGCGAGCGACAGCCCGACCTGGTCGAGCACGCCACGCGCGTCGATGCCGTCCACGTGGCGCGCACGCATGAACGCACGCATCGCGAGCAGCCGCTCGAGCGCGAGCTTCACGGGCGCCTCGTCGCCGGCCGTCAGCAGGTTCGCGAGATAGCGCAGCGGAATGCGCAGCGACTCGACGTCCGGCAGGTAGCCGTTCATCCCGAGATCGCCGCTGTTCGCGGCCGCGTTGATCGGCGACAGCGGCGGCACGTACCACACCATCGGCAACGTCCGGTATTCCGGATGCAGCGGGAACGCGATCTTCCAGTCAATCGCCATCTTGTAGGTCGGCGAACGCCGCGCGGCGTCGATCCAGGCGGCCGGCACGCCGTCGCGCTCGGCCTGCGCGATCACGGCCGGGTCGTCCGGATCGAGGAACAGCGACAGCTGCGCTTCGTACAGATCCTTCTCGTTCTCGGCGCTGGCCGCCTCGCTGATCCGGTCGGCGTCGTACAGCAGCACGCCGAGATAGCGGATACGGCCCACGCAGGTTTCCGAGCACACCGTCGGCTGGCCGGCCTCGATGCGCGGGTAACAGAAGATGCACTTCTCGGCCTTGCCGCTCTGCCAGTTGTAGTAGATCTTCTTGTACGGGCAGCCCGACACGCACATGCGCCAGCCGCGGCACTTGTCCTGGTCGATCAGCACGATGCCGTCTTCCTCGCGCTTGTAGATCGAGCCCGACGGGCACGATGCGACGCACGCCGGATTCAGGCAGTGCTCGCACAGGCGCGGCAGGTACATCATGAAGGTGTTCTCGAACTGCCCGTAGATGTCCTTCTGCACATTCTCGAAGTTGTAGTCCTTCGCACGCTTCTCGAACTCGCCGCCGAGGATCTCCTCCCAGTTCGGCCCCCACTCGATCTTCTCGAGCCGCTGGCCGCTGATTACCGAGCGCGGCCGCGCGACCGGCATCGCGCGCGTATTGCCGGCTTCCTGCAGGTGCGCGTAGTCGAACGTGAACGGCTCGTAGTAATCGTCGATCTCGGGCAGGTGCGGGTTCGCGAAGATCTGCGCGAGCAGCCGCCACTTGCTGCCGAGACGCGGCTCGATCTTGCCGTCGGCACGCCGCCTCCAGCCGCCGCGCCAGCGGTCCTGGTTCTCCCAGTCCTTCGGGTAGCCGATGCCCGGTTTCGTCTCGACGTTGTTGAACCACGCGTATTCCATCCCTTCGCGGCTCGTCCACACGTTCTTGCAGGTCACCGAGCAGGTATGGCAGCCGATGCACTTGTCGAGGTTCAGCACCATCGCGATCTGTGCGCGTACCTTCATGACGTTTCTCCCGCCCGGACTTGCGTTGTGGGGTCGACCGCGGTCTCTTCGCCATCGAGCCAGTCGATCTTGTTCATCCTGCGCACGATCAGGAACTCGTCGCGATTCGAGCCGACCGTGCCGTAGTAGTTGAAGCCGTACGCGAGCTGCGCATAGCCGCCGATCATGTGGGTCGGCTTCAGCGCGATGCGCGTGACCGAGTTGTGGATGCCGCCGCGCGTGCCGGTGATCTCGGAGCCCGGCGTGTTCACGATCTTCTCCTGCGCGTGGTACATCATCACCATCCCGGACGGAATCCGCTGGCTGACCACGGCCCGCGCACACAATGCGCCGTTCGAGTTGTAGCACTCGATCCAGTCGTTATCGACCGCGCCGATCGCCTTCGCGTCGTCCTCCGACATCCACACGATCGGGCCGCCGCGCGACAGCGTCAGCATCAGCAGGTTGTCCGTGTAGGTGCTGTGGATCCCCCACTTCTGGTGCGGCGTCAGGAAGTTCAGCACGCGTTCGGGGTTGCCGTTCGAGCGCGTGCCGACCATGTGCGCGTAGCTGCCCGTATCGACCGGCGGCTTGTACGCGCACAGCGATTCGCCGAACGCGCGCATCCACGCATGATCCTGGTAGAGCTGCTGGCGGCCGGTCATCGTGCGCCACGGCACCAGCTCGTGCACGTTCACGTAGCCGGCGTTGTACGACACGTGCTCGGATTCGATCCCGCTCCACGTCGGCGACGAGATGATCTTGCGCGGCTGCGCCTGGATATCGCGGAAGCGGATTTTCTCGTCCGCGCGCGCGGCGGCCAGGTGCGTGTGGTCGATGCCGGTGATGCCGGACAGCGCGCGCCACGCCTTCACCGCCACTTCGCCGTTGGTCTCGGGCGCGAGCGCGAGGATCACCTCGGCCGCGTCGAGCGCCGTGTCGATGCGCGGCCGCCCCTGCGCCGCGCCGTCGGCCACCTTGTAGTTGAGCTCGCCGAGCAGCTTCACTTCGTCCTTCGTGTCCCAGCCGATGCCCTTGCCGCCGTTGCCGAGCTTGTCCATCAGCGGCCCGAGCGACGTGAAGCGCGCATAGGTGTTCGGATAGTCGCGCTCGACGACGGTCACGTTCGGCATCGTGCGGCCCGGCACCGGCTCGCATTCGCCGCGCTTCCAGTCCTGCACGTCGAACGGTTGCGCGAGCTCGCCCGGCGTGTCGTGCGCGATCGGGGCGAGCACCACGTCGCGCTCGACGCCCAGATGCCCGTCGCACAGCTCGGAGAAGCGCTTCGCGATCCCCTTGAAGATCTCCCAGTCGCTCTTCGATTCCCATGCGGGATCGACGGCGGCCGACAGCGGGTGGATGAACGGGTGCATGTCGGACGTGTTCATGTCGTCCTTCTCGTACCACGTCGCGGTGGGCAGCACGACGTCCGAGTACATGCAGGTCGTCGACATCCGGAAGTCGAGCGTCACGAGCAGATCGAGCTTGCCGCGCGGCGCTTCGTCATGCCACGTCACTTCCTCGGGGCGCTTGCCGCCCGTCGCACCGAGATCCTCGCCCTGCACGCCGTGAGTCGTGCCGAGCAGGTGCTTCAGGAAATACTCGTGCCCCTTGCCCGACGAACCGAGCAGGTTCGAGCGCCACACGAACAGGTTGCGCGGGAAGTTCTCCGGCGCATCGGGATCCTCGCTCGCCATCTTCAGCGTGCCCGCCTTCAACTGCTGCGCGATCTCCGCGCCGGCATGCGCGGGATCGCCGAGCGCCGCACCGACCTTCAGCGGATTCACCGCGAGCTGCGGCGCGGACGGCAGCCAGCCCATCCGTTCCGCGCGCACGTTGTAGTCGATCGGCGCGCCGTGGAACTGCGACTTGTCCGCGAGCGGCGACAGCAGCGTGGCCGGGTCCATCGGGTCGTAGCGCCACTGGTCGGTGTGCGCGTAGAAGAACGACGTCGAATTCATCTGGCGCGGCGGGCGGCTCCAGTCGAGCGCGCCCGACAGCGCCGTCCAGCCCGTCTGCGGGCGCAGCTTCTCCTGGCCCACGTAGTGCGACCAGCCGCCGCCCGGCTTGCCGACGCAGCCGCACATGATCAGCATGTTCATGATCGCGCGGTACGACATGTCCATGTGGAACCAGTGGTTGATCCCGGCGCCGATGATCACCATCGACTTGCCTTGCGTCTTGTGCGCGTTCTCCGCGAACTGCCGCGCGACCGAGATCACGTCCGCACGCTTCACGCCGGTGATCGTTTCCTGCCAGGCGGGCGTGTACGGCAGGTCGTCGTCGTAGCTCGCGGCCACGTCGCGACCGCCGAGGCCCTGGTCGAGCCCGTAGTTCGCGACGAACAGGTCGTAGACGGTCGCGACCAGCAGGTCGCCGTTGCGCGTCGCGATGCGCCGCACGCCGATCCGGCGCGACAGCTCGGACGTGTGCTGCGTCGAATTGAAATGCGCGTGCGGCTGGTTGCCGAAGTACGGGAACAGCACGTCGACCACGTCGTCGTGCGCGGCCGTGCACGACAGCCGCGGCGCGAGCGCCGCGCCCTTCGACGTCTCGCCGCGCAGGTTCCACTTGCCCTTGTCGGCTTCGTCCTGCTGCCCCCAGCGGAACCCGACCGAGCCGACCGGCACGACGAACTCGCCGTTCGCATCGTCGATCATCACGGTCTTCCAGTCCGGGTGGGCGGCCTCGTCGAGCGCATCGTCGAAATCGGAAGCGCGCACGAGGCGTTCGGGCACGTAGCCGTCGCCGTGCGGCACGAGGCGCACGAGACACGGCATGTCGGTGTAGCGCTTGCAGTAGTCGGTGAAGTAGTCGCTCTTCCCCGCCAAATGGAATTCCTTGAGGATCACGTGCCCCATCGCGAGCGCGAGCGCCGCGTCGGTGCCCTGCTTCGGGTGCAGCCACAGGTCGCCGAATTTCGCGCCTTCCGAGTAGTCGGGGAACACCGACACGACCTTGGTGCCGCGATAGCGCGCCTCGACGAGGAAGTGCGCGTCCGGCGTGCGCGTCTGCGGGACATTCGAGCCCCACATCATGATGAACGTCGAGTTGTACCAGTCGGCCGATTCCGGCACGTCGGTCTGCTCGCCCCAGGTCTGCGGCGACGCGGGCGGCAGGTCGCAATACCAGTCGTAGAAGCTCAGGCACACGCCGCCGATCAGCGACAGGTAGCGGGAGCCCGCCGCATACGACACCATCGACATCGCCGGAATCGGCGAGAAGCCGACCACGCGATCGGGGCCGTGCTGCTTCACAGTGTGGACATTCGCGGCCGCGACGATCTCGTTGACCTCGTCCCAGCTCGTGCGCACGAAGCCGCCGAGCCCGCGCCGGCTCTGGTACGAACGGCGTGCTTCGTCGTCTTCGACGATCGAGCGCCACGCGTCGACGGGCCCCAGCGTGCGGCGGCGTTCGCGCCACAGCTTCACGAGCGCGCTGCGCACCATCGGATGCTTGAGGCGGTTCGCGCTATACAGGTACCAGGAGTACGACGCGCCGCGCGAGCAGCCGCGCGGCTCGTGGTTCGGCATGTCGGGGCGCGTGCGCGGATAGTCGGTCTGTTGGGTTTCCCAGGTGACGATCCCGCCTTTCACATAGACCTTCCACGAGCACGAGCCCGTGCAGTTCACGCCGTGGGTCGAGCGGACGATCTTGTCGTGCTGCCAGCGCATCCGGTAGCCGTCTTCCCATTTTCGGTCCTCGTCCGTGACGGCACCGTGTCCGTCGGAAAAGCGTGGCCTCGTGGTGGAGAAATAACGCAATCTGTCCAGGAAATGGCTCATGGGGATCTCGTTTTTCCGGTCTTTTGGCAGACCCTGATTATTTAAGGAGGTGAAATAGCGGAAGTAAAGGTCGATCGGATGGCAATCGTTTCGCCCTTTTTTCCCTGGTCGAATCGATTGTCGGGCGGAACGACATATCATGATTTGATACAAATCACGATATCGTTGATCCGCGCGCAACGGCAAAACCCACTGGGGCGCGAGCGCGCGGCACGGCCTGCTATGCTGCGCACTGCATTCGCGCGTCATCCGTCCGCCGCTTCCCTGCATCGCGTAGCGGCGCGCGGGTGCCGCATTGAAATGCGCTGAACGCCCCTGCCATTCGTAACGTGATTCACAGGCCGCAGCCGGTTGCTGGTCGACGGTTGCGCAACGGGTTCAGTGCATTTCCATTTCCGGCCGTCGAACAATAAAACCCATACCAACAAGCACCGCAATTTCATGACATCCCGACTTCTTGCCGTGCTCGCTGCCGCGGCGTTGAGCTGCGCCGTCCTGCCCGCTGCCCACGCGCGCACCTATATCCCGCCGACCGCGTCGTTCGGCAAAGGGGCTTACGTTCATCAGTTCGTGCTGCGCGACCCCGTCACGCACCGGCCGCTGCCGAATGCACGCTACCGGCTGCTGCTGCCCGGGCAGGTGATCGCGGGGCTGCCTCCCCATGAAGAAAGCAGCGAAAGCGTCGTGTTCGGCACGACCGATGCCGCCGGACGCACGGTACGGATTCGCCTGCCCGCCCGTCATCCCGAGCGTGAATGGGCGCTTCAGCCTGTCGTGGGCGAAGGCGACATTGGCGGGACGTTTCAGGTGATCGACATCGATACGGGGCGACCCTACGGTCGTTACTCGTACGTACTCGACGTGACGGGCGCATACCTGGCCTGCGGGCACATCGATGCCAACGGATATACCGTCTTCGCGCAATCGCAGGGGGACGGCAAGCTCTGGTTGCACCCCACGGTATTGCGCGTGCCCGCGGACACCGACTGGTGTGCAGGGCCCGCCACGGACATCGCCAACAGTGCCGGCAATCCGGGCGTGCCCGATCTCTACACGCAGTATCTCGGCAGCCTGGTCGCCGACGGCCAGCACCTCGGCCGCGCACTCCGGCAACAAATCGCGGCCAAGATGGTCGCGCTGGCGATAGCCGAGCGGGACGAAAGCCGCATCGACACCGCGCTCGAGGTCGGCAATTTCTCGGATCAGATGTTGAACAGCGTCGGTTACGACCTCGTCAATGCCGGCCTGAAGATCGATCGCGCGATGGCGATGATCGATGCGCGCCTGGCGAAGTCACCGAACGACGCGTATGCGCTCGACAGCAAGGGCTGGGCACTGTATCGCCTCGGTCGCAACGACGAAGCGCTGACGTGGTTCGACCGGTCGCTCGCGATCTTCGCGAAGGACGACGATACGGACAAGGGCGCGCGCGAAGCCTATGCGAGCGGGCTGACGCACAAGGGTGAGGTGCTGTGGAAACTGGGCCGCGAGGATGCCGCGCGGGATGCGTTCGCGCAGGCGCGGAAGGTTCAGCCGGAGAGCGCGGATCTGGCGGAGACGTTGAAGCGGCTGGCGATACCGCTCGGGCAGGATGGCGCGAAGGCGCCGGGTACGGCAAGCGAGTAACCGGCGACGCGAGCGGACAGGCAAGCGGACGCTTGGCGCCGCAACGGCTGTGGCCGGACGGGTGGAAAGCGGCTGCCGGCCTTGTCCGGCACCGGCACCGCCCCCTGCCGGACGAGGCCGGCCCCGCTCGCGTCCGTCACTCCTCGCCTTTCGCGCCGGGATTGAGCATCACGACGAAGCCGGCCACGCCGACGACCAGCGCGACCGCACCGCCGCGCAGCGCCATCGCGTTGTCGAACAACAGCCCCGACACGACGGCCATCATCCCCGCGAGCGACACGAACACGGCGATCGCCGCAACGACGATCCGGGACTGGCGGCGTATCATCTCGCCCCCGCCGCGTTAAGCAGCCGCAGCGGCGGCCGCTGCGTCGTCATCGTCGCCGCGGATCAGCAGCACCGGGCATTTCGAGCCGCGCACGAAGCGCTCGGCGACACTGCCGAGCAGCACGCGCCGGATGCCGCGCCGCCCGTGCGTACCGACCACCGCGAGGTCAATCCCGCATTCCTTCACGTAGCGCTGCAGGCGCTCCGCGATGTCCTCGCCGATGCTCTCGGTCTCGACGAGTTCGGCCTCGCCCTTCGCGCCGGCCAGCGCGATGATCTGCTCCGCTTCGCGCAACACCTTGCGCCCGTCGTCGCGGATTTCCTCGACCAGCGCGTGCGGGTCGAAACGGCCCGCGTAAGTGAACAGCACCGACTTGTCCACCACGTACACGACGCTGACATGCGCGTCGCCTGCCAGCGCGACCTTCACTGCCTCGGCAAGCGCCTGTTTCGACGAAACGCTGCCGTCGACGGCCACCATGATCTTCTCGTACATGCGAACCTCGTTGGGGTGATGGGCCGCGCGTCTGATCGCGCGGCCCTGTCACCATCATCGGCGGATGGCGGGTTCGAATGTTGACGGCGATCAAGTCGGGCCGGCATTCACGCTGCGACCGGCCGACGCAGGGCGCCGCCCCGCGCCGGCGGCCTGTCCGTCATCGTGCGTGCGGCGCGCGGTACTTGTGCTCGTCGAACCCGCTGGCACGCGACCATGCGCTGGCGACCGCGTCCACGTCCTGTCCCGCGAACGGCAGGACCGTATCGGGCTGGGCGCCGTGACGATAGTTCGGCCCGGTGAATTCGGGATCCGTCGCGTAGCCGAAGTACGTGTTGCCGCTCCACACGATGTTTGCGTAACTGCCTTGCGGATTCTTCGTCCGGAAGATCGCGCCGCTGTCCGATGCGTTGTAGAAGCGGTTGCCCGTCACCTCGAACGCGTTCGCATAGCTCAGGTTTTCGACGATCGGCGTGACCAGGCCCGGCGTGCGCGTGATCACGACGTTGTCGCGCACGACCGAATCGGCCGAGCCCGCGGCAGACACGATCCGCCGCTTGTCGTTCAGGCTCAGGTTGTTCTCGACGATCGCGCCGGTTTCCTGCGCGACGTGGCCCAGCCCGTCGGAACCGCATCCGCAGAACAGCATCAGCCCGCCGTCGTTGTCGTGGCTGAAGTTCGCGGCCACGCGCGTGTTGCGCGTACCGAGATCGGCGTCGAACGCCATCCCGTCGCCGGCCTCGATATTGTTCTGCAGCCGCACGCCGTTGACTTCGTTGTAGCGGAACAGCGCATCGTCCGTGTTGATCGCCCAGGCACCGGCGCTGTTGCCCGGCGCGCGCATCCAGATGTCGTACAGGTGATTCGCTTCGACCTGCGGCGCGGTGGCCGTGCGGACGATGATGCCGTCGCCGCCGACGTTGTGGATCAGGTTGTTGCGGAACACGACGCGCGTCATCGGGAAATAGTCCGTCGCGGCCTGCGTGGCCGGATTCGTCAGGTAGGCCGAATTGCCCTTGTACGGCGGATAGTCGCCGCACGGTGCGCCGCCTTCCCGGCACATCCACGCGGAGCGGGTCGACAGCGCCACCGCGTCGACGTTGTAGATCTCGCTGTTCTCGACCGCGATATCGTCGAAGCCGGTCCGCTTCTCCTTCGTGCCGACGACCTCGTTGTCGCGGGTCACCTCGAACAGCATCCCGCCGGTCGTCTTGTACGACCCGACCGTATTGCCGGCGACGTCTTTCAGATAGCCGCGCACGTGATGCACGTACACGTCGTCGACGTGATAGTGGCTGCCCGTGCCGTAATCCTCGAGCCGCACATACAGTCCGAGGCGCCCGCCGGGCGTCGTCGCATCGTTGGTCAGCTCGAGCGAGCGGATTTCCCAGTACTGGGTGTTGTACAGATAGATGGCCGCACGGTTCACGGCGGGATTGTCCGACTTGCACAGCGAGTAATAGCCGCTGAACCCGCCCGGCGTCTTGTGCTGCTCGGTGATCGACTGGTCGGGGTCGGCCGTCGCATCGGCGCAGCCGGCCGCGATCACGGGACGCGGGGCCTT
>NZ_CAJNKE010000201.1 GCF_905232215.1 Burkholderia sp. LMG 13014 | reverse complement strand
AACGTGACCGACACGCGTCGGCTGCCCGAGTCGTTCAACCAACGCTATGCGACGACCCAGGTGCTCACGCGCACCGATCTCGACCGGCTGTCGCCGAGCGACCCGAGCATCACGCAAGCGCTCGCGACACTGCCCGGCGTGACCGTCTCGCAGAACGGCGGCCCCGGTTCGTCCGCGTCGGTCAGCATCCGCGGCTCGTCGGCCAGCCAGGTCGCCGTGTTCATCGACGGCATCCGGATCGGCTCGTCGACCACCGGCATCGCGCCGTGGGCGGACCTGCCGACCGAAGCGTTCGAACGTGTCGAAGTGATTTCGGGGCCGGCCGCCGCGTCGTTCGGCGCCAATGCGATGGGCGGCGTCGTGCAGCTCTTCACGCGCCGCGCCGGCAACCAGCCGAACCAGACCACCGTGTCGTTCGGCGGCGGGTCGAACAAGACGTTCGACACGCAACTGCGCACGTCGGGCACGGTGCCGTCGACCGGGCCGCTCGCCGCGCTCGGCGGGCTCACCTACTCGCTCGGCCTGCACTCGTACAACACGGCCGGCATCGACGCGACGCGGCCGGTATTCCCGTATCACGAGGCCGGCCGCAACCCGTACCACGCGCAGGATCTCGATGCGCGCCTCGGCTACGCACGCGACAACTGGTCGATCTCGACATTCGCGCTGTATCACCGGTCCGATCTGTCCTACGACAACAGCGGCTATGCAAACCGCCAGCTCGATCATCAGCTGACGACCGGTATCGCGTTCCACCTCGACATCACGCCCGATACGCAGTTCGACCAGTCGTTCGGTTATTCGAACGATCGCGCGTTCATCTACGCGAGCGATCCGACCATCCCGACCGACCAGATCAATTCGCAGCGCATCAGCACGTCGACGTCGTTGACGCATCAGGAGCGCGGATTCCATCTGTTCGGGCTGCCGCTGTCGGGCGAGACCAAGCTCGCGTACGACTTCACGCGTGAGCAGGCATTCCTGCCGGTCGATATTCCGAACGGCGTGCCGACGCGCAACGATTCCGCGTTCTCGCTGCACCAGTCGGCGACGCTCGGCAGCGTGACGATGTTCCTTGCGGGGCGCCATGAAATCATCGCCGGGCAGTCGGTGAATACGGGTAACGCCGCGCTGTCGTGGGCGATCACGCCGGTGTACACGGCGCGCGTGTCGTACGGCAATGCGTTCCGGCTGCCGTCGTTCAACGACCTGTATTACCCCGGCTACGGCAATCCGAATCTCAGGCCGGAACGCAACACGTCGGTCGAGGCTGCGGTCGATGCGAACACGTCGTACGGCACGTTCACGGCGGCGATCTACGACACGCGGGTCACCAACCTGATCGCGTACAACCCGGCGACGTTCTCGCCGATGAACATCGGTCGCGCGCATATTCGCGGGATCGACCTGTCGTACAAGGGGACGATCGGCCGCTCGACGCCGGTGAGCCTTGCGGTCGGGATCCTGAATCCGCAGGACGAGACCAACGACTCCTGGCTCAACCGCCGGCCGCGCCAGACGGTCAGCCTCAACATCGACCACACGTGGGACGAGCTGCATCTGCATGCGTTGAGCACGGGGGCGTCGCTGCTTTATGGCGGCACGACGTTCGACGATCCGGCGAACTCGACCTATCTGCCGTCGTATCTGACGGTGGGCCTGCGCGCGTCGTACCGGATCAATTCGCACCTGACCGTGTCGGCGACGGTGTCGAATCTGTTCGATCGGCAGTATATGACCGCGTATGGGTACAACACCCTTGGGCGGACGGCGTTCGGGAAGGTGAGTTATACGTTCTGATCGGGGATGGGAGGCCTTGATGCGATGTGCGGCGAGGCCTCCCATCGGAAAGCTGTGCCCAGTGCCGGCGGATGTTTGACAGTGACGCGTGAAATGGCCGATCGTCGCCGCCGGGCAGCCGTTCACCAGACAATGCGACAAACGACCAAATCAGCTCCGCCGCCTAGGTGTGGCACATGCAGAGCTCGAACTCGTGTCCGTCGGGGCTGCACAGGACGATGCTTTTCATCGACTCGACTTTCAACCCGTCCACCACAACGGTGGCCCCGTTTTCTGTTGCCCGCTTCACGAATTCGTGGAGCGCGTCTTCTTCGAACTCAAAGACGGGAACCGAGCCGCTGCCCTTGAACTCGTCGCCAAAGTCGTTTAGCAGAAGGCCCAGCCGGTTTGTGCCGAGCATGAATTCAGTCCACTTCCCGGACCGCTTGACCGGTTCATATCCGAGAAGTCGTTGCCAAAAGGAGCTGGACCGCTCCATATCATTCACCTTCAAATAGACGGTTCGAAGCTTCATGACGTGTCCCCGAGATGGATACGCGCAAAAATGTATCAGACGCCAATATGATTGGCTTACAACAGCGTCCGCATCGGCTTCATCAAGTGGTTGGCGCTTGCCCGCCACTCGCTCAAATCCCCGACATTCGCCAAGCGCAGCCACGCGATCCGCTTCGACCGAGAGCGTGTCATCCATTGGCGGCACGGCGTGCGCCCCACGCTCACCCCCGCTCGTGGGATTATGATGGCCCGATCGGCAGCCACGGAGGCTGCCTGCCCGCGCTTCCCCGATGCCTGTTCCGTAACGCAACGCGCAATCTCGAGCGCAGCGACTGGAGTGAACCATGGATCAAGGCGGAGACTTCATCGTGCGCACCATGTCGGCCGACGAGATAGCCATGTCGGTCGAATGGGCGGCTGCAGAAGGCTGGAACCCCGGCCTGCACGATCCATCCTGTTTCAGGAACGCGGACCCGGCCGGGTTCTTCGTCGGCGTCTGGCGCGGCGAGCCGGTCGCGTGCCTCGCCGCTGTCGCCTACGACGAACGCTTTGGCTTCATCGGCCTCTACATCGTGAAACCCGGGTTCCGCGGCCAAGGCTTCGGCATGCGGATCTGGCAGCACGGCATGCGTTACCTCGGTGTCCGCAACATCGGGCTCGACGGTGTCTTGGCCCAGCAGGCGAACTACAGGAAGTCCGGGTTCGAGCTCGCGTACCGCAATATCCGCTACGAGGGGCGCGTGGACGGCATCGGTTGCGCGCACGTGGTGGCAGCGGCCGACGTGCCGTTCGAACAGTTGCTCGCCTACGATCGCCAGTGCTTTCCCGCGGCGCGCGAGCGTTTCGTCTCCGCGTGGATCGCGCAGCCGGATGCGGTTGCGCTCGCGACACTCGACGCCGGCCGCGTCGCCGGATACGGTGTCGTGCGCCGCTGCCAGACCGGCTGCAAGATCGGCCCACTGTTCGCCGATGACGCGGGCGTTGCCACCGGTTTGCTTCGCGCGCTGGCGGCGCGCATGCCCGGCGAGATCATCGTGCTCGATGTGCCGGAAACGAACCCGGCGGCCGTCGCGCTGGCGGAGCGGCACGGCATGACGAGCGTCTTCGAAACCGCACGGATGTACACGAACGACGCACCGGCGATTGCGCTCGATCGCGTGTTCGGGGTCACGTCGTTCGAGCTGGGGTGATCGCCACGAAACTGAACCGCTCGAGCGTCAACCCATGAACGACAAACCACACAAGAACGACATCAGCATCGGCCCGGATCGCTGGATCGAATTCGGCGATCCGACGGGCGAGCAGGCGCAGGCGGTCGCGATCGATCCCTGTCTGGCAGCGGTCATGCCGTTGATCGATGCACTGGAGACAGACTGCGTCGCCGAATGCTGCGGCATCGACGCGTTCGTTTTCTGGCCGGACGAGATCGCAGGTGCGGTGGGCACGCGGGATCGCGAAGCGCTGGCGCAACTCGCTGACGATCTGCTGTCGGTTCAGCGTTCGATCGACGCGTTGCCGTCCAATCTCGTCGTCAGCACACGAATGAACCAGTATTTTCGGAAAGCGGCGATGCTCGCGTTGCTCGCGCATCTCCGGACGACGGTCGACGCCATCCGGTCGCAACGCGACGCGCGCGACGCCTCGACCTAGACGATACCGCGCATGCCCGCGACGACCTGAATCACGCCGAATCCCGCGATGACCGCGGCCGACACGCGCGACAGCCCGTGCATGAACGCGAACGGCATCTTCGTGCGCAGCGCGGCGGTCGTCCCGCTCAGGCACAGCCACCAGGTCGCGGAGCCGATGAACACGCCAGCGACCATCAGCGCCACGGCCGGCCACATCGCCTCTTCCCGCGCCCCCGACAAAGGGCCGAGCGCCGCGAAAATCCCGACGAACGACAGGATCGTCATCGGGTTCGACAGCGTCAGGCCGAACGTCGTCACGAAATCGCGCAGGACGGTCGTGCGCGGCAGGTCGCGCTGCGCCGTCGACGCGGCCGGCGCCTGGCGCGCAATGCTCCACGCCAGCCACACGAGGAACGCGCCGCCACCGATTTTCAACCCGACGGTCAACATCGGGAATGCCGTGACGACACCCGCGATGCCGAGCGCACCGAGCAGGCCGTAGATCGCATCGGCGCAGGCGGCACCGATACCCGTCGCGAATCCCGCCTGAAAGCCGCGGCTCAGGCTGCGCTGGATGCACAGCATGCCGATCGGGCCGACCGGCACCGCGATCGACAGCCCCATCACGACGGATTTGATGAACAGCATCGCCTGCTCCTTGCGACATGTAATGTGTTGAACAGGCATCGTAGGGAAAGTCCGGTCATCGCTGAATGCGGTTTTTAAGGAAAAATGGCCACTCCACCTTAAAAAATCCCGCCGCAATGGACGATCTGGACTGGAAGGTACTGGCGCTGTTGCAGGCCAACGGCCGCATCAGCTACACGGAGCTGGCGCGCCAGGTGCACCTGTCGGTGCCGGCGGTGACGGAACGCGTGAAGCGCCTCGAGGCGGCCGGCGTCGTCGAGGGCTACACGGCCCGGATCAATCCTGCCGCGGCCGGCTATCCGGTCAGCGCGCTGATCGGCATCACCGTGCCGCAACCGGCGAAAGCAAAATTCCTCCGGTTACTGGAGACGATTCCCGAAGTCGTCGAATGCCATCACGTGACGGGCTCGGACTCGTACATGATGCGGCTTGCCGCGATCAGCATGACCCATCTCGAACAACTGATCGAACGCATCAACCTGTACGGCGAAACACGCACGTCGATCGTGATGTCGACGCCGCTGCCCGCACGCGGGTTGTCGCGGCCGCCGTCGCAGCGCGACGTCACGCGCGATTGACGCATCGGGAGGCGCCTGCTCGCTTTCAGCTCGATCATCCCGGCAAGCAGCTATCGTGCCACTGCGATCGGCATCCACGACGACTTCATCCAGCCGCCCGGCCGCCGCGTCCCGATAGCCTTCCGGGGCGCGACGCATGGCCTCCGGCTTCAACCTCACGGCAGCGATCAAGCCTTGCGCCCTGGGTAACGCGTGCGTAACGCGGGCCCTGCGTTACGTAGCATCGCGCGATGAAAGACGCGGCCCTGCCCCTATCGCCGTCATTCAAGCGCGCGCGGCGACGCTGTCGCCAACGCCAGCCCCTATGATTCATACTCGCCGCACCACTGGTGCCCCGATTCCCGGAAAGGACCGACGATGAACACCCCGCGTGAAGTGCTGAAAGCCGCCGACATCGCAGCGATGGAACCGGAACATTCGGTCCATCCGTTGAACGGCAATGCTGTCCGCCTGAAGCGGTCGCTTGGCGACGCGACCGGGCTGACACAACTCGGCTTCCATCTGATGACCTTGATGCCCGGACACGAATCCACCGAATACCACCGGCATCTCTACGCGGAGGAATGCGTCTATATCCTTTCGGGAACCGGCGAAGCAGTCGTCGATGGCCATACCTATGCGATCGGCCCGGGCGACTTCATGGGATTTCCGCGCGGCGGCCCCGCGCACACGATGCTGAATACCGGCGATCTGCCGCTGGTCTATCTCGTGGCGGGCGACCGTCCGGAACACGACGTGTGCGACTATCCGAAGCTCGGCAAGCGGCTGTACAAGGCAGGCGCCAACAAGGTCTTCGTGGATCTCGACACGGCTCCTGCGTAACGCACGCATCGCTCGATGCAGGATCGGCCAAAGCCTGGCATCTCACACGACCAGCGACGCGACGATCGCACACCACAACGCACTTGCGCCGCACAGAAACACGCGCCGCGCGACGAACATCCGCGACTCGTCGTCGGGTGTCTTCATCGGCGATGTGGCGAGAAACGGCACGCTGACGAGGCACGCGAATCCGGCCAGCGCCGGCAGGATGACGACGTAGTCGCCGAACCGCCACGGCAGCGGCTCGTGCCAACCCCAGTAGCCGAGAAACAGCATGCCCATCGAAAACATCGTCGCAGCGGCCGAACTGAGCGCGACCACCGAACCCGTCGGAAATTGCATGGGAGCCTCCCCGCGCGCAGCGTGCGCGACGCCGGATCATTATCCCGGTACGGAAGGAAAAAGCACAACGCGTTCCGCTGGCGGCGCGCGGATGCCGAGGCCGATGCCGCCGACCTGCACGTCGACAGTCGACCGGGTCCCGAACCTGTCGGGCGATTACGCCCGCGGAACGGGCGATCCGAATGCGGTTCCGACGATTCCGGCAGCGCTTCGCCGATGATCGTTGTCACGGATTGACAGCGAGCGGTTTCGTGTCCGGGCTCGACCGTCAACCCGGTTTCTTCGCGGCCTGCACGACGGAAATCCAGCCCACCACCGCCGCGGCGACCCAGCAGCAGGCGATCATCAGATCGAGATCCATCCAGCCTTCGAAATTCGCGCTGTTTTCGAAACTGCAGCGCTGATGGCCCCTGACCCACACGCAACCACTGATGAACTGCTGGATGTGCATGTAAACGCTGTAGACCGCAAATACCGACGCAATGACTGTGAGCCGCAAACGAACGTTCTTTTTCATGTGACGCGGATGCCGATGGGAAAGCCTGTGCCGATCTTACGGCAACGGCAACCTGCCCGGCAATCCGTCGCATCCTGGCCCGCCCGGATGCCGGCTCATCCGTCGACCCGCCTGATCGTCCTCAGGCAATCCGCTGCCAGTTGCTGATAGATCCGCGTGCCGTTCGCCTTCGCGCCGATCTCGGCGTCGCTCAGCCGCCGCACGACGCGCCCCGGCATGCCCGCGAGCAGCACGCCGCGCGGCACGTCGTAGCCGGCCTTCACGAACGCGCACGCGGCAACGATCGTCGTCGCGCCGATCGTCGCACCGTCCATCACGACCGCGTTCATCCCGATCATCGTGTCGGGTTCGAGCGTCGCGCCATGCACGATCGCGCCGTGGCCGATGTGGCTGTTGACGCCGAGTCGGCACGTCTCGCCGATCCCGACGTGCAACACGCAGCCGTCCTGCACGTTGCTGCCGTCTTCGACGACGATCGCGCCGAAGTCGCCGCGCAGGCTCGCATGCGGACCGATGTAGCAGCGCGCGCCGATCGTCACGTCGCCGATCACGACCGCGCTCGGATCGACATACGCGGACGGATCAACGCGCGGCCGCATCCCGTTGAATTCGAACAGCGGCATCGGTCAGAGCGCCGCGACCGCTTCCGGCACGAGCGTAAACAGGTCGCCCACCACACCGTAGTCGGCCACGCTGAAGATCGGCGCCTCCGGATCCTTGTTGATCGCGACGATCACCTTCGAATCCTTCATGCCGGCCAGATGCTGGATCGCCCCCGAGATGCCGACCGCGACGTACAGCTGCGGGGCGACGATCTTGCCGGTCTGGCCGACCTGGTAGTCGTTCGGCACATAGCCCGCGTCGACCGCCGCGCGCGATGCGCCCAGTGCGGCATGCAGCTTGTCGGCCAGCGGCTCCAGCACCTTCGTATAGTTCTCGCCGCTGCCCAGCCCGCGGCCGCCCGACACGACGATGCTCGCGCTCGTGAGCTCCGGACGGTCAAGCTTCGTCACTTCACGGCTCACGAACTGCGACTTGCCCGCATCGGCCGCCGCCTCGATCCTCTCGACCGCCGCGCTACCGCCTTCCGCTGCCACCGGATCGAAACCCGTCGCACGCACCGTGATCACCTTGACCGGATCGCTCGACTGTACCGTTGCGATCGCGTTGCCCGCGTAGATCGGGCGCTCGAACGTATCGGCCGACACAACGGCCGTGATCTCGGAGATCTGTGCGACATCCAGCTTCGCTGCGATGCGCGGCGCGATGTTCTTGCCGTAGGCCGTTGCCGACGCAACGATGTGCGAGTAACCGTTCGCGACGGTCATCACCGTCGCTTCGACGTTCTCGGCCAGACCGTCAGCCAGTTGGGGCGCATCGGCCAGCAGCACCTTCGACACACCCGCGATCTTCGCAGCTGCGTCGGCCACGCGTTGCGCATTGTGGCCCGCGACGAGCACGTGAACGTCGCCGCCGCCAGCCCCATTGAGCGCCTGTGCGGCAGCAACCGCATTCAGCGTCGCGGCCTTGATCGACGCGTTGCAGTGTTCCGCGATCACCAGAATCGTCATTTCCTTGCGTTCCCTGTTACAGCACCTTGGCTTCGGTCTTCAGCTTCCCGACCAGCGTCTGCACGTCCGGCACCTTCACGCCGGCCGCGCGCTTCGGCGGCTCGTTCACCTCGAGCACCTTCAGACGCGGCGTCACATCCACGCCGAGGTCGTCGGGCTTCACGAGGTCCAGCGGCTTCTTCTTCGCCTTCATGATGTTCGGCAGCGTCACGTAGCGCGGCTCGTTCAGGCGCAGGTCGGTGGTGATGACGGCGGGCAGTCGAAGCGACAGCGTTTCCGCGCCGCCGTCGACTTCGCGTGCAACCGTCGCGCGGCCATCGGCCACCACGACCTTCGATGCAAACGTCGCCTGCGGCAAACCCGCCAGCGCGGCCAGCATCTGGCCCGTCTGGTTCGAATCGTCGTCGATGGCCTGCTTGCCGAGGATCACCAGCTGCGGCTGCTCCTTGTCGACCAATGCCTTCAGCACCTTCGCGACACCGAGCGGCTCGACGCCGTCATTCGACTCGACGAGGATCGCGCGATCCGCGCCGATCGCGAGCGCCGTGCGCAGCGTTTCCTGCGCCTGCGCGACACCGACCGACACGGCCACCACTTCGGTCACGATGCCGGCCTCCTTCAACCGCACCGCTTCTTCCACCGCGATTTCGTCGAACGGGTTCATCGACATCTTCACGTTCGCGATGTCGACGCCGGTCCGGTCGGATTTCACGCCGACCTTCACGTTTGCGTCGACCACGCGTTTCACTGCCACGAGCGCTTTCAACTGCCTGTCTCCTGTTCCGTTGCGTGCGCCGCGTCGCATCAGCGCGCGGTAAACCCGCCATCGATCACGAGCTCCGCGCCCGTCACGTAGCGGCCTGCCGGCGACACGAGATACAGGATGCCCGCCGCGATATCGCGCGGGCTGCCGATCTTCGCCATCGGCACGTTGGTCTGCATGTACTCGAATGCGCGATCGGGGTCCTGCCCCATCTGGCGGAACGCTTCCTCGAGCATCGGCGTGCGGATATAGCCGGGATGCACGGAGTTCGCACGGATGTTCTTCGCCGCATACAGCATCGCGTCGACCTTCGCCATCATCCGTACCGCGGCCTTCGACGCGTGATAAGCGGGCACGTCCGGCCCGCCGACGATCCCGTACATCGACGACAGGTTCACGATCGAGCCGCCGCCGGCCGCATCGATATGCGGAATCGCCGCACGCGTGCACAGGAACACGCCGTTGACGTTCACGTCCTGCACGCGCTGCCATTGCGCGAGCGTGAGCTCGTGCGTCGGCACGTTGTGGCCTTCGATGCCTGCGTTGTTCACGAGCACGTCGAGGCGCCCGAAGCGCGCGACGATCTCGCCGAACACGCGCGCCACGTC